>JBKQNN010000334.1:0-13005 GCA_052145975.1 Rhodomicrobium sp.
ACAGGTTCGGGGCAATCGATCGAATGGCCGCCCGCCACCGGAATTCCGGAGGCCGCGCAAACCGCCTCGCCACCCTTCAGGATTTCGCGCACCACATCCACCGGCAGCTTGTCCAAAGGAATCCCGAGGATCGCCAGCGCCATAACCGGCCTGCCGCCCATGGCGTAGATATCGGAGATGGCATTGGTTGCGGCGATCCTGCCGAAATCGAAAGGATCGTCAACCATGGGCATGAAGAAATCGGTGGTGGCCAGAATGCAGGTATTCTCATCCAGTTGCCACACCGCGGCGTCGTCGCCCGTCTCGTTGCCGACGAGAAGCTGGCTGTAGGGCGTAGCTGCCGCCTTCCCCGCGAGAAGCTGCTGGAGAACCGAAGGTGCGAGTTTGCATCCGCAGCCTCCGCCGTGAGCCAGGCTGGTGAGGCGAGGCGTGGCAACGCTCATATCGTCTTCCTTTGAAGAGAGGGTGGAGACCGGCGGCTATGTGCTTTGCTTTGGGGCATCCCGGGAATACCGGTGAGCCTCGCCAGAAATGATTCCGGCGTTACAGGCGCAAACTGTGCGGGTGAGAGCAATGGGTGCTTTCGTCGGGCGCGTCTTTGGACAGCCCAGGGGGCGAGGGCAAGCGTATCCAGCTTGCCGTCATTTGATACGCCTATTCGTGAGCCCCGAAACTCGGGAGCGCCGCCAAGCTCCATCGCTGGAGGGTTATCTTTGCTTTTCGGAGGGAGGTCAATCCCCAATCGGGTTCCAAAAGCTAAACCAGTACTTTGAGCATTAAGTTGTGATAGAGACAGAATACACTGGCTAGGTTCAAGCCGGACTTTAAGGTGCCGCTCATTATGATAATTACCTCTCTTATCGACGCGAAGCCGATTGACGTAACGCTAGCCACGGCCTAGTTTCCCGCAGACCCATCCTCGAAGATGGGGTTCTCCTTGAGAGTGAAAGCCCGGAGGAAGGAAGCGTCCATGAACATCGAAGTCTCCCGCCGTCATTTCATGAAAATGGCGGGGACAGGTGCGGCGGGGACGGCGTTGGGAGCATTCGGCTTTACGGCTGCGGAGGCGATGGTTGCCTCGCATGTAGGCCCTTCAAGCTCGCGATGGCCACAGAGACCCGAAACACCTGCACCTATTGTTCGGTTGCGTGCGGCATTATTATGTATAGCCGCGGCGACATCAAAAAAGGCGAAAAGGCCCAGATCATCCACATCGAGGGCGACTCGGATCATCCAACCAACCGCGGAACGCTATGCCCGAAAGGCGCAGCCCTCCTCGACATGGTGCACGCCGAGACGCGCACGAAGTTCCCGCAAGTCCGTGAGCCCGGCTCCAAGGAATGGAAGCGGGTGTCCTGGGACGAGGCCCTCGACCGGATCGCGCGGCTCATGAAAGATGACCGCGACCGCAATTTCATCGCTACGAACAAAGACGGCGTCACGGTCAATCGCTGGACCACGACAGGCTTCCTGGCTGCATCGGCAACAACAAATGAAACGGCTTTTCTGACCTACAAGGTAGTCAGAGGCACCGGAATAGTGGCATTCGATAACCAGGCACGTGTTTGACACGGCCCGACGGTGGCCAGTTTGGCTCCGACGTACGGCCGTGGTGCAATGACGAATTCCTGGACCGACATTAAAAATACCGACCTTGTGGTGATTATGGGCGGCAATGCCGCCGAAGCGCACCCTTGCGGCTTTAAATGGGTGACGGAGGCCAAGGCCCATCGCGGCGCGAAGCTCATCGTTGTCGATCCCCGTTTCACACGCTCCGCATCGGTCGCCGACCACTACGCGCCGATCCGGCAAGGAACCGATATCGCCTTCCTCTTGGGCGTCATCAATCACTGCATCCAGAACGATAAGATCCAGTGGGAGTATGTGAAGGCGTTTACCAATGCCCCCTATATCGTAAAGGAGGGTTACGGCTTCCACGATGGCCTGTTCACGGGCTATGACGAGGCCAAGCGCGAGTACGACCGGTCCACTTGGAATTATGAGATGGGCGATGACGGCTTCGTCAAAGCCGATGACACGCTCAAGCATCCCCGCTGCGTCTGGAACCTTCTTAAAGAGCATGTGAAGATCTACACGCCTGAGCTGGTCTCGCGCATCTGTGGCACGCCGCAGGATAAGTATCTTAAAGTGTGTCAGATGATTGCTGAGACGTCAGCCCCGGACAAGGCGATGACGTCGATGTACGCGCTCGGCTGGACACAGCATTCAAAAGGCTCGCAGAACATCCGTTGCATGGCAATGCTGCAGTTGCTTCTCGGCAATATCGGCATACGCGGCGGCGGCATGAATGCGCTGCGCGGTCACTCCAATATTCAGGGGCTGACCGACCTTGGCCTGATGTCGAACCTCATTCCTGGGTATTTGACGCTGGCCACCGACAAGGAACCCGACTTCGCCACTTACATCGGCAAGCGGCGCTTCAAGCCGGAACGTCCGAACCAGATGAGTTACTGGCAGAACTATAAGAAGTTCTTCGTCAGTTTCCAGAAATCGATGTTCGGCGCTGCGGCCACTGCGGAAAACGATTGGGCCTATCACTACCTGCCGAAGCTCGATGTGCCCGCCTACGATCTCATGCGGGCCTTCGAGCTGATGCACGATGGCAAGATGAATGGTTATTTTTGCCAGGGCTTCAACCCGCTGCTTTCGGCGCCGAACCGCGGCAAAGTGCACGCCGCGCTGTCGAAGCTCAAATTCCTCGTGGTCATGGACCCGCTGCAGACGGAAACAGCGCGGTTCTGGGAAGATCACGGCGAATACAATGCCGCCAAACCGGAAGAGATTCAGACGGCAGTCTTCGAACTGCCTGCGACCTGCTTCGCGGAGGACGAAGGCTCCCTCACGAACTCTGGGCGGTGGCTACAATGGCACTGGGCGGGCGGTACGCCGCCGGGCGAAGCCAAGACCGACACCTGGATTATGGCGCAGCTCCATAGAAGGCTCAAAGCACTCTACCAGAAAGAGGGCGGTGCATTCCCCGACCCAATCCTCAATCTGACCTGGCCCTACCAGAATCCGGATCAGCCGTCTGCGGCCGAGCTCGCCAAGGAGATCAATGGCTACGTCCTGGCGGATGTGCCGGACCCGGCGGACCCAACCAAGCTCTTGCTTCAAAAGGGCAAGCAGGTCGCGAGCTTCGCCGCATTGCGGGACGACGGCTCGACCGCCTGCGGCTGCTGGATTTATTCCGGCTGCTTCAACGAGGCTGGCAACAATATGGCCCGCCGCGATAACTCAGACCCGGACAATACCGGCGCCTACCTCAAATGGGCCTTCTCCTGGCCGGTCAACCGCCGCATTCTTTACAACAGGGCGTCGGCCGACACTCACGGCAAGGCTTGGGATCCCAAGCGCAAGCTCATAGAATGGGATGGCTCCAAGTGGAGCGGCTACGACGTCCCGGATATCGCACCCACGGCTAAACCAGAGCTGGTGCAACCCTTCATCATGAATTCCGAAGGGACGGCACGGCTTTGGGTTCGCGGCATGATGAAGGACGGCCCGTTCCCCACCCATTACGAGCCCTTCGAGAGTCCTGTCGCAAACCTGACCGCGCCGAAAATCCGGGGTAATCCAGCGGCACGTGTCTTCAAAGGCGACATGGAAGTCTTCGGCACCGCCGATGAGTTCCCCTATGCCGCGACAAGCTACCGGCTAACGGAGCACTTCCACTTCTGGACGAAGCACTCGAAAATCAACGCGATCCTCCAGCCGGAATTCTTCGTCGAGATTTCGGAAGAGCTTGCGAAGGAAAAAGGTATCCAGAAAGGCGGATGGGTGCGCGTTTGGTCGAAGCGCGGCTCAATCAAAGCAAAGGCCGTCGTAACCAAGCGCATCAAGCCGCTTCTCGTCGATGGCAAGATGGTTCACGTCGTCGGCATTCCCCTGCATTGGGGCTTCATGGGCGAGGCGAAGAAGGGCTTTGGCCCGAATTCGCTAACGCCCGCCGTTGGCGACGCGAATATGGAGACGCCGGAATACAAGGCGTTTCTGGTCAACATCGAACCGATTAACCCGCCGGTGGCTTAAGGCAGGATGACCATGACAGCATTTGAGCCTTTCGATGTCATCCGCGCTTCATTCACGTCGGCTGAAGCGGCGGTTGTCCCAGACAGAGACGTCGAGGTTGTCAAGCTTATCGACGTGTCGAAGTGCATTGGATGCAAGGCGTGCGAATCCGCTTGCCTCGAATGGAACGATAAGAGGCCGCCGGTTGGCGAGAATGCCGGGCTGTATGAAAATCCCCCCGGCCTCACGCCGGACATGTTCACGCTGATGCGCTTCACCGAGTGGGACAATCCCAAAACGGGCAACCTCGAATGGCTCATCCGCAAGGATGGCTGCATGCATTGCGAGGACCCGGCCTGCCTCAAGACTTGTCCGACGCCTGGCGCGATTGTGCAATATGCAAACGGGATCGTGGACTTCCTCCACGCCACGAGCCGCCGGGGAAGTGGACGGAACTGCCTCGGCACAGGCGTTTGCGTTAAGGCGTGTCCGTTCGATATCCCCCGTGTTTCAAAGGCCGATCGCACCGCCTATAAATGCACGCTTTGTTCGGACCGGATCGCCGTTGGGCAGCAACCGGCCTGTGTCAAGTCGTGCCCCACGCACGCGATCGTGTTTGGAACGAAGAAGGAAATGATCGCCCACGCGGATAGCCGGATCGCCGATCTCAAGTCGCGCGGTTTCGATCAGGCCGGTCTTTACAACCCGAAAGGAGTGGGCGGCACGCATGTCATGTATGTGCTGCATCATGCGGATCAGCCGGAAATCTATGCCGGGCTTCCTGCAAATCCGGTCAGCAGTTCCCGTGTAGAGGCGCGGAAACAAGCTGGAAAATCCCTAGCCAACGTGACTATAGGGCTGGCCGTTGTGGCGAGTGTGGCGGGCGTTCTTCATCGCCTTTTCTCACGCAAATCCGGGGAATGAGCGAATCAGCCTGGACAAGTTGTGCAGGGTTCCCGCATAGAAACTGGCGGCCCAACAACGTAAGCTGCGAAAAAGTAATACCATATCCGGTTGATGCTTCCGCAAAGACCCCCTCACTCTGTCTCTCTCCCCAAGGGGAGAGAGGACGCTTGAACGTCCGCTGCGGCTGGTTCAGGGGTTCCTTCTCCCCTCGGGGAGAAGGACAGGATGAGGGGGGACTTCGTGAACCCTTCGACCGGATTCGGAGTAACATCCTCAGTCTGAGGTTTACGAATGAACGAACTTGGCACGCCCCAAAGTTTGACAAACATCGGAGAGGAGGCGAAGCCTCCTTTCGCAGTTCTTCCCGATCCCTCCACCCTCTTCCTAAACAGGTCGAAGCGTCTGCGCGCGCTCGCCTCTGGGCACATTCTTGAGGCCTATCTCAACTTTGTTGCGGATGTGACAGAGGCTCAGCACACCGTCCAAGCCGCTCTTCCGGCAGCCGTGCTTCCGCCAGCCGGCCAGATCCGGCAAGTGCTGGACTCCTGTATTCCGCCTCTCTCACGGACTACCCTCGATCCAGGGCAAGCCGGTGAGCTAACGCTGCGCCGGCTGCTCGAAAGCTTGCGGCAAACTTGCGCGCCCAAGGAGGCCAGCGCCGCGATCGAGTCCTTGGCCACCGCTTCGGGCGAAAGGCTGCATCAGCTTATGAGCGGCGCGCTTAGAGACGCGCCGGCAGAGAATGTCGCTGAACGCGTCCTTATTCTTGCTGGCCTTCAGATCGAGTTTTCACGGCTCGCGGCAAAACTCGCGCGCACAGACGTGCAGCCTGCCGCTGACGGTATATGCCCGGTCTGCGGCAGCCCTCCGATGACAAGCTCGGTCGTGGGCTGGCCTGGCGCTCATAACACGCGATTTTGCAGCTGCTCGCTCTGCGGAACCATGTGGCATGCGGTTCGCGTCAAATGCGTGCTCTGCGGCTCAACCGAGGGCATTGGCTATCGCTCGATCGAAGGCCGGACCGATACGGTTAAGGCGGAAACCTGCGATAAATGCGGGCGATACCTGAAAATCCTTTACCAGGTGAAGGACCACACGCTCGATCCGCTCAGCGACGACATTGCCTCGCTCGATCTCGACGTGCTTCTCGCCGAGGAAGGCTTTGAGCGCGGCGGACAGAACCTATTCCTGCTGGGTTACTGACGTGAGCAATCGCGCCGGCGTGGGTTCGAAAAGGGATGTGCGCGCAGTTGGCCGCGCTCAGCTGCCATCGGTGGACAAGGTGCTGCGCTCGGAAACAGGTCTTGTTATGGCGGCGCGCTTTGGGCATAGCACGGCGGTTCACGCGATCCGCCGCGTGCTGGTGCAGGTCCGGGAAAACAGCCAGGACGAGGCTGCATACCCCGATGCGGCGGCGGTCGCCGCAGCAGCACTTCGCCTCGCCGAGGGCGAAGATGCGCTGGGCGCGCGCCGCGTGTTCAACCTGACCGGCACTGTGCTCCATACCAATCTCGGCCGTGCGATTTTGCCTGAAGCCGCCATACAAGCCGCGGTCGAGGCCATGCGGCACCCCATCGCGCTGGAATTCGATCTAGCCACCGGCTCCCGGGGCGAGCGTGACAGTCTTGTGCGCGATCTCATTTGCGAGCTTACAGGCGCGGAGGATGCCTGCATCGTCAACAACAACGCCGGCGCCGTACTGCTGACGCTCAATACTTTGGCGCAAGGGAAAGACGCGATCGTTTCACGAGGAGAGCTGATTGAGATCGGCGGCTCGTTCCGCTTGCCGGACATCATGGTGCGCGCGGGTGCCCATCTTGCCGAGGTTGGCACCACCAATCGCACTCACCTCAAGGATTATGAACAGGCTGCCGGCGATAATGCTGGGCTGATACTCAAGGCCCACACGTCGAACTACGTCATTCAAGGCTTCACGAAATCCGTCCCCGCGGAGGAGCTTGCTGCATTAGCCCACTCACGGGGAATCCCCTTCGTCCACGATTTGGGGTCAGGCGCGCTCGCCGATCTCGGGCGATACGGTCTCAAGTCCGAGCCCACAGTAGGCCAGGCGCTGGCGGAAGGTGCGGACATTGTGACCTTCTCGGGCGACAAGCTGCTTGGCGGGCCGCAAGCCGGGATCGTTGCAGGACGCAAAGACCTTATCGCCAAAATTGCGCAAAATCCCATGAAGCGGGCCCTGCGCCTTGACAAAATCAGGCTCGCCGCTCTTGAAGCGGTACTGAAACTTTATCGCGATCCGGATCGGCTTCCAGAAACGCTGCCGACGCTTCGGGCTTTTGTCCGCCCCCAATCGGATATAACAGCAAGTGCATCCCGCCTCCGTGACGCAATCGCCGCCGCCGCCGGCGAAGCTTATTCCGTCCGGATTGCCGAATGTATGAGCCAAGTTGGGTCCGGCTCGCTGCCGCTTGAGACATTGCCGAGTGCCGGCATCGCGATTGCGCCTGTGGAACGGAAAGGCGCCGGGCGGCGGCTGGACGCCCTCGCATCGGCTTTCCGGGGCCTGCCCATTCCCGTGATAGGACGGATCGCGGATGGGGAGCTTATTCTCGATCTGCGGTGTTTGGACGACGAGGCCGCCTTCCTCGGCCAAATTCACCGGCTGCGATTTGACGCGAGTGCCGGGGTGCCCCGGGAGGCCGGCTCATGATCGTAGGCACCGCGGGGCACATCGATCACGGCAAAACCTCCCTGATCCGGAAGCTGACGGGGATCGACACAGACCGCCTCAAGGAGGAGAAGGCGCGCGGAATTTCCATCGACCTTGGTTTCGCCTATTGGCCACGCCCGGATGGTTCGATTGTGGGCTTTGTGGACGTGCCCGGCCATGAGGCGCTCGTGCACAACATGCTCGCCGGCGCGACGGGCATCGATTTCGTGATCCTCGTTGTTGCCGCCGATGACGGCGTCATGCCGCAAACGCGCGAGCATCTTGCAATCATCGATCTGCTCGGGCTTGAGCAGGGTGCCATAGCCCTCAACAAATGCGATCTCGCCGATGAAAATCGCCTTGCCGCGGTGACCCGCGACGTCACCCTGTTGCTAGAAGATACGAGTCTCAAGGGTGCGGAAATCATTCCCGTTTCCGCCGTCACAGGAGCCGGGCTCGACCTCCTCGCCGCTCGCATCGATGCAGCGGCCGGGACCTTGAGCGCGCGATCCCGCGAAGGCCGGTTCCGTCTTGCGGCCGACCGGTCCTTCACCCTGCCTGGCCATGGCACAACGGTCACAGGCACTGTGCTATCCGGCGCGGTTCGCGTTGGCGATCAAGTTACGGTCAGTCCCGCTGGGCTTGAAGCGCGCGTCCGGTCGATCCACGCCCAGAATCAGCCTGTGGAACAGGGCGAAGCGGGTCAAAGATGCGCCCTGGTGTTGAGCGGTTCGCAGATCAGCAAGGAAAGTGTGCACCGTGGCGACGTGGTGCTCGATCCCATTCTGCATGCGCCAAGCGCGCGCATCGATGCAAGACTACGCGTTTTGCCCTCCGAACCGAAACCGATTGGGCAATGGTTCCCCGTTAAGGTTCATCATGGTGCCGGCGAGGTTCCGGGCCGCATCGTCTTGCTGAGCGACCACCCGATTAAGCCTGGTGAGACCAGCCTCGTTCAGCTTGTGCTGGAGCGGCCTTTGGCTGCCGCCGCAGGGGACCGCTTCATAATTCGCGACACAACTTCCAGGCGGACGGCCGGAGGCGGCACGTTTGTCGATCTGCGCGCGCCCGAGCGGCGCCGGCGCACGCCCGAGCGCCTGGCGCGACTCGAAGCTCTTGCGGAGAAGGACCCTATAACCGCCTTGGAACGGGTGCTGGAAGGGCAAAGCGGCTGGATCGATCTCGACGCATTCCTCCGGGACCGCGCGATTGGCGAACAAGGCGCAGATGCAATCCGGTCGAAGCTGGGCCTCGTGACCCTGCCTTTTGGCGCCAGCACCGTGGCGATGCTTGACCGCGCGTGGGAATGCTTCCGCTCGGAGGTTGCCGGAACGCTCGATGCGTTTCATGCCGCAAATCCCGATGTGCCGGGGATTGGTATCGAGCAGTTGCGCAAGGCTGCGAACCAGGCGCTGCCCGCACCCTTGTTTGCTGCCGCGCTCAAGAAACTCGCGGCGAGCGGCGATGTCTCGCTCGATCGGATGTGGGTGCGCCGCCCCTATCACGTGGTCAAATTTTCCGTGGAGGAAGAGCGTCTTCTGGCATCCATCCTTCGCCAGCTGCAGGCCGAACCTTATCGCCCTCCGCGCGTGCGGGATATCGCGAAGGCGATGGCAATCGGGGAAGATGACGTGCGGCGCCTGTTGCGCATGGCGTCCCGGCGGGGAGACGCCGAAGAGATGGCTCACGACCATTTCTTCGCCCGATCCGCGGTCGAGGCGATGGCGCGCGTCGCCATCGAGCTTGCCGGGCAATCCCCCGCCGGCAATTTCACCGCCGCCGAGTTCCGCGATCGCCTCGATAACGGCCGCAAGGTGGCGATCCAAATTCTGGAGTTCTTCGATCGCCACGGCTTTACGGTCCGCAGGCAGGACTTGCGCCGGATCAATCCAGCACGTATCGATTTCTTCGCGCCGCGTTCTATTTCTGTAATACCAAATCCAGTTGAATGCTTCAGCAAAGACCCCCTCACTCTGTCTCTCTCCCCAAGGGGAGAGAGGACGCCTGAACATCCACTGCGGGTAATTCAGGCGTCCCTTCTCCCCTCGGGGAGAAGGACAGGATGAGGGGGGCCTTCGTGACGCAATCAACCGGATTTGGTATCACGCCTGGCGTGCAGTCAAAGGGAGGAGTCCCGCTCCCGGTGGGGCGACCGGACTTCAAATCCGGGTGGGGCTGTCAGACGGTCTCAGGTGGGTTCGACTCCCATCCTCCTCCGCCACATTCTCAAAGGGTATTGCGATGAACGAAGACCATGGCCGTGGAAATTGCCCGGCTTGAACGCGAGCGTGAGTTTGCGTTCCGGCAGCGCGAAGGAAAAATTCAGCGCTAGAGCCTGTCCGCTTCTGATTCCCTCAAAAGCGGATAGGCTCTAGACGCAACGCCAATCGGCAGATTTAGCACTCGGAGTGCCCTCGTGGCGCAGACGCCCACCGGTTTCGCGGTCTTGCTAACCGTGGTATCCATGACTTCGTCCGATACGGAGCGACACATTGACCGAGCCTGCTAAGCCGATCACAATTTACATCGACGCCGACGCATGCCCGGTAAAGGCGGAAATCTATCGCGTGGCTGAGCGGTATGCGATCAAGGTCTATGTCGTTTGCAATAGTGCCATAGCGGTTCCGGGAACGCCATTAATCGAGCGCGTTGCCGTCAGTAGCAACCCCGATGCCGCGGACGATTGGATCGCCGAAAGGGTCTCACGCGGCGCCATCGTCATCACCGCCGATGTCCCGCTCGCACACCGTTGCATAAAAGCCGGGGCGGACGTCATCGCGCCCGCGGGGCGCGCCTTTACGGAAGCGTCCATAGGCATGGCGCTCGCGACGCGCGATCTCATGGCGGATCTCCGCTCGGCCGGGCAAATCGGTGGCGGTCCGAAGCCTTTTCAGCAGCGCGACCGGGCCAATTTCCTGTCCGCCCTCGATCTCGCCGTTGTCCGGCTAAAGCGCGACGGCTTTGCCGCCTAAATGGGGGCATTTCCATACCAGTACAGCCCGAGGCAAGTTCGCACCCCATTCGCCGCGAGCTCGCCAGCGAACTTGCCTCCGATAAGCTGTACTAGAATCAAAGAGTTGCTAGTACGCCTGATCCGCGGGAAGTCCTCTCTGAGCCAGCCGCATATGGGGCAGGACTTCCCGCGGGGCGTACTAGAAGGATTGGGTGTTCGCTATGCTGCCGCCGCGTGAGGCGCCTATGTCTTTTAGTTATTTTTTGTTCCCGATGAAAATTTCGGCTTCTTTTTGTGCAGCAATCCCGCCGTTTTCGGCATCCCCTTCTTTGCGCCGGTCCGGGGCGTCTCCGCTCGTCCAGCAAGCTGTTCCGGCTGCCCGCTCACGCGCGTGATCGTGATGGAATCCTCCCGCCGTCCGGTTCTGGCGAGAGCCTGGCTAAACTTGCGAGCGGACTCTGCGCTAACCTCAAACCGGCTTTCGGTTTCGAAGATCTTGATGGCTCCGATGTCGCGTTTGGTGACGCCGCCAGCCTTGCAAATCAGCGGCAGAACCCATCGCGGCTCGGCGCGCTGCTTGCGTCCCACCGAGAGCTTGAACCATACGCCGCCCTCGGAATCGCTCCGCGGCGTCTCAGCTCTTTTGCCGTCTCCTCCGGTATCCACGCACTCTTCGGGCGCCGGGCGGCCGGCCTGATTTTGCCGGAAGAACGCGGCAGCGATTTGCTCCGGGCTTTTCGTCGTCAGCAACTCTTTGGCGAAGCTAAGTTCGTCATCGTTCAGCGGACCGTTTAGGGCAGGGTCGCTCAGAAGCCGTTCCCGGTCGCGCTTGAGGATGGCCTCGGCGCTAGGGATCGGCATCCACGATGCCTTTATCCCAGCAAGAGTTAGAAGCCTTTCGGTGCTCCTGCGCTTGCTGTGCGGCGTGATGATAACGCTAACGCCGCTTCGCCCTGCGCGCCCTGTCCGGCCGCTTCGATGGAGAAGCGCTTCGCTGTTCTTCGGCAAATCGGCATGGATCACAAGATCGAGATTCGGCAGATCGATGCCCCGTGAGGCCACATCGGTCGCAACGCAAACCCCCGCCCGCCCATCGCGCATCGATTGAAGCGCCCGCGTCCGCTCTGGCTGGCTGAGCTCGCCCGAAAGTGCGGCCACAGCGAACCCGCGATTGCCAAGACGGCTTGCGAGATGCTTCACGCCTTCCCGCGTGGCGCAGAAGACAAGCGTGCTGGTGGCCTCAAAATAGCGCAGAATATTTATGACGGCATTTTCCCGTTCGGCCGCTGCAACAGAAACTGCGCGATACTCAATATCGGCGTGCTGCTTCGTTCCTTGGTTGGCGGAAATCCGGATCGCATTCTTTTGAAAGCGCTTGGTAAGAGCCGCGATCGTTTTTGGCACCGTAGCCGAGAACATAAGGGTGCGGCGCTCTGGCGGAGCCGCGCTCAGGATGAACTCGAGGTCTTCCCGAAAGCCGAGGTCGAGCATTTCGTCGGCCTCGTCGAGAATCAAAGCGCGCACCGACGACATGTCGAGCGAACCCCGCGTGATGTGATCGCGAAGACGCCCTGGCGTTCCAACGACGATATGGGCGCCATCGGCAAGCGCGCGGCGTTCCTGGCGCATGTCCATGCCCCCGACGCAGGACGCCAGTTTGGCCCCGGAGGGCGCGTAAAGCCATGCGAGTTCAAGTCGCACCTGGACCGCCAACTCGCGCGTGGGCGCAACTACGATAGCCAGTGGATCGGAGCTTGCTGGGAAGCGGTCTTCTCCTCTGAGCAAGGTCGAGGCCATGGCGAGACCGAAAGCAACGGTTTTGCCCGATCCTGTCTGCGCGGACACGAGGAGGTCAGCCTCACCGATATCCGGCGCAAGGACGGAGCCCTGCACTTCAGTCAGCGTCGTATAGCCTTGCTTTTCAAGCGCCTCCGCGAATAACGGAGGCACGCCATTTATAACCGTCATGTGAAGCGCCTTCATTTCCCGGTTAGACGCGGGAAGACGATAGAGGTCAACCCTAAGCGTTATACAGCGGTCGATTGATTTGGCCGCGGAGTTCGTCCTAGATGCCAGCTTCGTGAAGGCGGTTCAACGCCTTCACGAGGTCCGCCCTGCCTTTACAAGTCACAAAAATTGCTTCGCAGAGGCTGCATTTGGAAGCTTGGAAGCGATGGGGCTGAATGGAAAAACGATACAGCCGCTTAGCATCAGGGAACGGGTACAGTGCTTGGGACTTGAAACCTGCACCCAAGCCGTCCTCGCTGCTGACTAAGGCGAAGAAGCCAAGCCGGGTGGGAAAACGGACCTGACGATCCCATTATACCAACGGCCCTAAGTCTCGACCTGTGCCCACTCCCGGGTAGCGATTGAGCGGATGATTTCTGGGGTACGCATCAAGCCGTTCCATGCGTCACAACACGCATCGACGATAGCTTCGTAGGTT
>JBKQNN010000335.1:0-9637 GCA_052145975.1 Rhodomicrobium sp.
TCCACGCCGACGACGTACACCCGCTGCTCGCATGGCTGCCGCCCGCGAGCCTCTCGCGCGCCTTCATGCTGTTCCCCGACCCGTGGCCGAAAAAGCGCCACCGCGAGCGCCGGCTGTTCTCGCCGTCCCTTCTCGATAAAATGGCGCGCATCCTTCGCCCCGGCGCCGAATTCCGCTTCGCCTCCGACATCGCCGATTATGCGGAAGCCGCCATCGCGCATGCCAACGCTCATCCGGATGTCGAGCTTTCGCTGACCTTCACCTCGGCGAACCGCGATGCCGTGCCGGATTGGCCCGTCACACGCTACGAGACGAAGGCGGCCAAGGCCGGCCGCTCCTCCACCTTTATCGTGCTAAAGCGCAGACCCCTCTCAGCGGCCGCCGCGCCCTCCCGTTAAATCCAGAAGACGCACGGTAAAACAACAAGCTAGAGCCCGCTTTGGATTCCATCAAATGCGGATAGGCCCTAGTTCCCGTCTCTTAGGGAAAAACGGCAAAGTGGTCTCCGGCCCAGCTTATACCATATCCGGTTGAATACGTCGCAAAGTCCCTCACCCTGTCCTTCTCCCAGCAAGCTCGCCTTGGCGAGCTTCCCGCTCGAGCATCCGCAAGCGGATGCGGATGGGAGAGGGGACGCCTTTTCAACGGGCACCCCATACTCCCTCCGCCATGGGATTTCTCTTGCGCGGTCGGACGTCAGATGAGCGGTGGAACGTAGGGAGAAATTGGAATCTCCAGCACCGTGGGCTCCGGCTTGTTCAAGGCCTTCGCCGCCGCGCTCTTAATGGCGCCGGAATCGTCAAGGCGCGCAGCATCGCAGCCAAACCCCTTCGCTATGGAAACGATATCCAAACCAGGAAGATCGAGGCCAGGAACGTTGGGGGTGTCTTCAAGCACCGCGAACGACTTGAGGATAGCGTATTCTTTGTTCCGCAGAACAATGAAGAGAATGGGCAGACGGTGCTGCGCCGCGGTCCAGAGCGACTGCACAGAATATTGGAACGACCCGTCGCCGATGATCGCGATCACCGGCCGGTTGCGGCCGCTCTCGCGCTCGGCGAGTGCGATGCCCACGGACCCCGGGAGGCCAAAGCCAAGCCCTCCGCTGGCCGCGGCGAAGTAAGTGGCTGGCTCGGTGATTGGCCAGCATTTGTGTAGATCGGCGTGATTCGACGGGCTCTCTTCGACCAGGATGGCGTTCGCTGGCCGGATGGCATTGAGAGCCTCAAAGACTTGCGCGGCGGTCAGAAGGCCATCGTCCGGGCCCTTAGCCGGGTTCGCCGGGTGTGGCGCCACGCGATGCGCCGCCTTTTCCCGAACCTTGGCGGTCCCCGGCTTGCGCTTCCCGAGCAGATCCGCGAGGGCACCGGCAGACAAGACGGCATCGCCCAAGAGACTATCGCCCACCGGCGCACGCGCAGTCTCGGACGGATCGTCCGAAATGTGCAGTAGCCGCATCCCCTCCGGCAAGTAGCGGCCGGGCACATAGGGATAGTAACGAAAAACCGGAGCGCCAACGGCAAGTGCTACGTCGTGGCCTTCGAGTTTTTGGCAAAGCGGACCGATGGCGAACGGCAGGGCCCCGCAATAGAGGGGATGGTTCTCGGGAAACGGGGTACGTTCGCAAACAGGTGCAGCCCAAACCGGGCTCACTAGTGCCTCTGCAAGAGCAACGGCCTCCTTCCAGCCATTGCCCCGGCCGATAGCGCCCCCAAAGATCAGCACGGGTGACGACGCTTCCGACAAGGCTTTGGCGAACTCCGCCAAGCGGGCATGGTCCGGGGCGAAGCGGCGGCTGACCGTCCGTAACACCGCGGGCCCGGCGCACGGTTTGCCCCAATCGTCGAGCGGAAGAGAGAGAAAGACAGGGCCTGCCGGCGGCTGAAGCGCCGTCGCAATTGCTCGCATGAAAGCGGCAGGCACATCCTCGGCCCGCACCGGTTCATAGGCCCACTTCGCCCAGGGCCGGGGGAGCATCGTAGCTTCGACATTGGTCAGCCAAGGTTCCATCAGCAGCATTTCACGCGTTTGCTGGCCGGCGGTGACGATAAGGGGCGTCTTGTTCAGGAAGGCCGTGATCAGGTTACCCATCGCGTTTCCCAATCCGGCTCCGGTGTGGACATTCACCAGGGCCGGGCGCCCGGCAGCCTGCGCAAAGCCGTCGGCCATCGCTATCACCGACGCCTCTTGGAGAGCGAGCACATACCGGAAATCGGCCGGGAAATTCTTGAGAAAGGTCTCCTCAGTCGAGCCAGGATTCCCGAAAACGGTTGTCAAGCCGGCCTGCCGCAGAAGCTGATAGGTGACATCTCGCACGGTTTGCATGATTACTGACCTCTAATATCTGGCCGTTTCTTCCCACCCATCATCCCGGATAGCCGCAAGCAGCTTCCGGGATGATGGGTGGGAAGCATTCAACCGGGTGCGGTACGGCATGATGAACACCGAACCGCTCAAGTGTCCGGTAATGCTTCGACGCTCCGGACTGTTCCCAGTTGACGGGGCCGGTTTGCGCCGCGCAATTCTCAGACGATGCTCCAGATTCCTAGACCGGACAAATGTCCTACGGCGCCGTAGCCATTCGGCTACGCGTCCACAGTATTATGCAGTTCCGGGATAGCATGAATGCCCCATGGGCCGCGTTTTCCTGTACAATCGCCAATTGAGAGCGCCATGCTGGACAAGGTGGCCGCTGTCATGTTCCGCCTAGAGACAGCGCGTCCTCTTGCATTCGGTGCACCGTCCGGCGCTGGCGGAAAACGGTGAGAGCCATGGATATTGACGAACTAAGGCTATTGCTTAAAGACGTTGCCAAACGAACCCGCCCTCTCAAGGATACTCTAGCAGAGATTCGGGAGGGAAAAGTCGATACTGCCACGCTTGAGGAAGCGGCACAGGCGAGTAGGGAGCAATTACAGGAGTTCATGCAGCGTAATAATTTAGGTACACATCAAGAAGCTGCGAATTATTTCGGTCAATCGGTCAGAACGCTTTCGCGATGGCTAAACCCTGCTCAGCGGAGTGCCGGTAGCGGTATTCCAACGGCTCCGTCCCGGCGGATACTTGGAATTAGCGACGAAGATTGGGGCGCACTTCGCAAAGCATGCGCGGACTACGGCCGGCAAAGCCCCTACCTGCCTTGGTATACGGATGCCGTGTTGGAGCGTGGCCTAGAGGTGCAACGCCAATTGAACGAGGCAATCGAGCCAATGCTCAGTGCAGTCGACGCAGCCGCGTTGATCGACAGCAGGGGAGACGTACTGCTGACAGATAGCGTAAGCGATTGTGTGCCGCCAGATGAGAGGGAAGAGTTCTATGCGGCCATAGGGCTGATTGCTGCTCCGTTCCTTCCAGGTTTTCGGGCCCCAACGTATAATCCCGAAGGCAGCAGCGCGGCCGGCTCCGCGGTCAGTGTCCTAGCCGGACCTACCAAGCACGTTCGCATCCGGTTCAATTCGCAGGACAAAAACAACGGCGTAATCCGGCACTTGCTGGGCGTGGTCAGCGTAGATGAAAGAGCGGATTTGTTCCTGGCATTCTTAAGCTTCAAAATGATCCAGTTCAACGAACTTCGCTTTTCTCTTGCCACAAGCCGCTGCGTATTCGGCGTGCGCCAGCTGTTTGGATTAGGCCCCGAGGGCGAACGGCCCTAAGGGGGCCATAGCGCATGCGCTAAAGCACCCGGCGCCCCTGCGCGTGCCGGGCCAGGAATCGCGCAACCGGAGGCCCGATGGCGATGATCGTCAGGAAGCGGACCATCTGGAGCGCTATGACGAAGGGCAGGTCCACATGGCTCGATGCTGCGATGATCGCGACCGAGTCCATTCCGCCTGGGCTAGTTGCGAGATAGGCGGTCAAGGCATCGATCCCGAGTATCCAGGTGAGCAGAAACCCAACACCGGCGGAGAATGCGATCAATAGCGCCACATTTAGCAGAACCTTCGGGAAAGCCCGCAGCGCATGCGCGAGGATGCCCGGCGTGAAATGCAGGCCCACGCTCCAGCCCAGAGCGGCGTAGGTTCCGGTCAAAAGCCAGCGCGGCAATTCGAATTCAACCGCGCCGGAAACGTTGAGGACAGCGCCAATCGCTAGGGAGAGCAACATCGGGCCAGAGGGCATACGCAAGGCGTGCCCCAGCGCGGCGCTGGCTCCAGCGATCAGGAGTGTCGCGGCGAAGGCTTGGTAATGCAGCGGCGGAAACCAAGGCGCCGCCGGGATCGCGCTGCCATGCGCCCCCACGGCTGCGGCAACCACCGAGGCCAGCCCCGCGACGCAGGCAACGCGGAAATATTGCATGAAGGCCACAAGCCTCGCATCGGCTCCGAACTCCTCCGCCATGATAATCATCGCCGTGGCGCCGCCGGGCCATGAGCCCCAAATGCTCGTGGACGCGGGCATCGCGCCGGTGCGCGCCATCGTCCAGCCCAGCGTGCTTGCGGCGGCCAGGATCAGAACAACCACCGCAAGGAAGACTGGCCAATCTTGAACGAACGAGCGCAGGATACCCGGTGTAATGGCGCTGGCCAGAAACAATCCCATGATCGTTTGTGCGGCAGTATAGGGAAGGCGCGGCACACGCACCGTCCCGCCGTTGGCGCCTACGGCGACGCCGGCAGCCATCGGCCCCAGAAAAAACGCGGCCGGTAGCCCCGCGCGCTGCAGAACGGCCGCGAACGCCGCCGAAAGCGCGGTAAGCAGCAGCCACTGCGCGGGCGCGGGCAGCCGGTCAAACCTAAACTGGATCAAACTTTTTCTTCTCCACGCGGCTGTTCGTTCCCGCGGCTTGAGGGTGTCTTATTGCCCCGGCTTAAGAAACGCAATCCGGTGCGGCGGAGCGCCATGCGGCGGAACACCATATTGCTTAGTTTGGGCGTACGGCCGCATCATCTACGCGTTCAGCTTAAGCGCGGGGAGTGGCGGCGCATGGGGATTTCCCTCAAGCCCATACGGGACCAGTGGCGGACCCTTCCGCGCCTGATACGTTTCCTCTTGGTCAACTGCGCCATCGGCATCGCCGGCGGCTGGACCCTGCTCGCGGCTCTGCTTGTGACCGATACCGCGGGCCTTAGAACGTTGATCTGGAACGAGGCCTCCCCCGCAGTGCCCATTATCTTGCTGGCGTCCGGCTTCGCCATCACCTTCGGCAGCGCGGCCATGGGCGCGGCTGTCATGGCGATGCGTCCGGGCGATGATAGCGACGATAGCGGCAACGGGAATTAGTGCCCATCCCTCAGCAATAACGAAGCAACCGCTTGACCGGGGCTTGCATCCCCAGGCATGCCTATGGTGAAAACGGCGGAAGCCTGGTCCAGGCTTTCCGTGCGAGACTCAAGCACAGGCGCTCAACGGCGAACAGGCGAGACGATATGACCCAGATCCTTTCCCGCCCTAAGGAAAAAATCAAGATACTGCTCCTGGAGGGTATCTCCAACACGGCGGTCAACACGCTCACGAGCGCCGGCTACACCAATGTCGAGCGCCTCACCAAGGCGCTCGAAGGCGAAGCGCTCAGGGAAGCGCTCAAGGGCGCCAGCATCGTGGGCATCCGCTCACGCACGCGGCTCACCGCCGAGGCGCTCGACGGCATGCGCTCGCTCATCGCCATCGGCTGCTTTTCGGTTGGCACCAACCAGGTCGCCCTCGATGCCGCCCGCCACATGGGCATACCCGTGTTCAACGCGCCGTTCTCCAACACGCGCAGCGTCGCGGAGCTGACCATCGCCGAAATCGTGATGCTGTACCGGCGCATCTTTCCGAAGTCCGTGAGCGCGCATGAGGGCGGATGGGAAAAGACTGCGGAGGGCGCTTACGAAATCCGCGGCAAGACGCTCGGCATCGTTGGCCACGGCAATATCGGCAGCCAGCTTGCAGTTCTAGCCGAGGCCATGGGCATGCGCGTCATCTTCTACGACCGTACCGATAAGCTGCGCCACGGCAACACCGAGCCCAAAGAGACGCTGGAGGAACTGCTCGCGGAGAGCGATGTGGTGAGCCTGCATGTGCCGGAAACGCCCGAAACCAAGGGCATGATGGGCGAAGCGCAGTTCCGCGGCATGAAGCCCGGTGCGTATTTCATCAACAATGCGCGGGGCACGGTGTACGACGTGGAGGCGCTGGCCCGCGCGCTGAAGGATAAGCACCTCGCCGGCGCGGCCGTGGACGTCTTCCCGGTCGAGCCCAAGTCAACCGCCGATCGCTTTGTGTCGCCGCTGCAGGGCCTCGACAACGTGATCCTCACGCCGCATGTCGGCGGCTCGACGCTGGAGGCGCAGGAGCGCATCGGTTCGGAGGTGGCGCGCAAGCTGGTCGAGTATTCCGACGTGGGCTCGACGCAAGGCGCAGTGAATTTCCCGCAGGTGCAGTTGCCGCCGCGCCCGGCCGGCACGCGCTTCATCCAGGTGCACAGGAACCTGCCCGGCGAGCTGGGGCGCTTGAACGAGGTGTTCGCCCGCCATAGCGTCAACATCGCCGCGCAATACCTGCAAACGGACGGCGAGATCGGCTACGTGGTGCTCGATGCCGACGGCAGCGTCGATGACGCCACCTCAGTGCTTAGCGAGATCCGGGCGCTGCCCGGCACGGTGCGCGCGCGCATCCTCTACCGGCGCATGTGAAGTTATACCGGATCCGCCCGGCTACTTCCCTTTCGCTACAGCAAAGACCCCTCTCATGCCAACCGCCGTGAGTTCTTAGCAATTTGTTAGCCACGTTCGATAGGGCGGGGCTGCCAACTCCAGCGTTTACCAGCGGCTGAGGGCCGCGCCACGCGTTTACCTTTCGGCGCGAGCGCCGCTCACCGGTAGCTCCTCCAGCTCGCGCTGCCCCATGCCGCCGCTTGCCTCCCGGCAGCCGCTGCGGCCCCGCTTTCAATCCCGCAAATAAAGCCATGGCAAGCCTCCTAACCACGCCTGCGCCTTCCCATAACGCAATGGTGGACCATAGCTCCTTACCGATGCGCTAACGCCCTGCCGGGCAATCGCTTGCCCAGCCGGACGAGGCTTCCCACCATTCCCGGCAGGCGCCTGGGGGCAGACTCGAAGCGGCTGCGCCCAAGCAAACCATCGCAAGCCGCCGTCTTCTATTTGCCAGGCCCGGAGCACACTGGCCTTTAGAGATCGCGGCCCCTGCATTTCCATGCAAATAATCTTCCTTGCATACTGTGGCGCCTGCATTTTTTAAATACTCGCAAACCAACATCTTCTGCCAATACATCGCCACGGGCCTGACTTTCTTCCTCTTCCGGCGCGCTGCCAAGAAAAAGCTGTTCCGGCGGCACATAAGCAGAATACGGACGAATAAGTTATTGATATTGCGCAACTAACCCTTGCTTGCCGTTAACCATTTCTGCAACTACAGGTTTTGGTTTATGGTTAACACGCGCAACAATCTAACATTAACGGGTATTTTGGAATCGTGGAATTCGACCTAAAGCGAGAAAAGATTCGCAGAAAGACGGCGGCGGAAAAGATCGGGCCTGCCCATTAACCAACCCAGAATTAACTATGGTACGCCCGTACGGCTACCTATCCAGCCGGCCTACGCCGGTAAGGCGGGCAATAAGCGCTTTTGCGAACGCACGATCCTAGAAACCGCACCAGCGATCCAAATCTGACGCTTGGTACCCGGTGCAATTTAGGTCGCTTTGGGTCGCAAGCGGTGTGCGCCGGGAGACCGGCAAGGAGTAGGAGGTGGGAGTCCTCTACAATGAAGATCTAGCAAATCACATTGGCCCCGAGCCGTGCGCAGTTGTCCGCGAGGACCTCGGCGAAGCGTCGGCAGGGGAGTGCATAGGCCAGCCATTGAGCCGCGAAATCGACGTCATCCCGGGTGCTGACACCGTACTGCTGGTGGAAGGCAACACGGACGGGCACGTTATTGCGAGTGCCCGTCGGACCCGGCGCGGTCGGAGACCCTGGCATGTGCGGACGCTCCTTGTGCGGGAACCGGGAGATCTCATGCTTGACCGGGGCGGCTCGCCGTCCCTGGCCCGCACTAGGAAGGCGAGGAGCCGAAGCCAGTGATGCACGGGCATGAGAAGTCAGACTCCGTCACTGTAGCGAAGAAGCTGCTGAACAAAGCTGGGCAACCGGCTGCGGAGGCGGTGGAGCGAAAGACGGGGACCAAGGGGAACACGGGCCAGCAACGCATGCGCCGGGCTCAGATCCGGGAAAGCGTGTCCCAGGCGTTGGAACGTGTGCGGAAAGCCGCAAGGCAAAGGAAGAAGGAGAAGTTCACCGCGCTCCTGCATCACATTAGCGTCGAGACCTTGGAAGTGGCCTTCTACGCCCTCAAGCGTAGGGCCGCTCCTGGCGTGGATGGCGTGACGTGGGAGGAGTACGAGGCAGACCTTGAGCGCAGGCTCATCGATTTGCACGGCCGCATCCACCGCGGGGCTTACCGGCCCCTACCGTCCCGCCGGACGTATATTCCGAAGGCGGACGGACGGCAGCGGCCACTCGCGATTGCCGCCCTGGAAGACAAGATCGTCCAGGGTGCCACCGTTATGGTGCTGAATGCCATCTAGGAGGAAGACTTCCTTGGCTTCTCTTACGGGTTCCGTCCCGGACGGGGAGCGCACGATGCGCTGGATGCCTTGGCGGTAGGCATTGGCAAGCGGAAGGTGAACTACATACTTGACGCCGATATCCGGACGTTTTTCGATTCTGTCAGCTGGGAATGGCTGGTCAGATTCGTGGAGCACCGGACCGGCGACAAGCGCATCATCCGCCTGATCTGTAAGTGGTTACAGGCGGGTATACTGGAAGACGGGGCCGTGACGGTCAGTGACAGGGGAACCGGGCAAGGTTCGGTGATATCGCCGCTGCTTGCCAATATCTACCTGCACTACGTTTTCGACCTTTGGGCCGAGCGCTGGCGACGGCAGGAGGCCACCGGCGATATGATTATCGTGCGCTACGCCGACGATCTGGTGCTGGGCTTTCAGCATGAAAGCGATGCTCGCCGCTTTCTCGATGCGATGCGAGCGCGGTTCGAGGAGTTCGCCCTACAGCTTCACCCGGACAAGACCCGCCTGATTGAGTTCGGCCGCTTTGCTGCGGCTGGGCGCGAGAAGCGCGGGCTCGGCAAACCGGAGACCTTCAACTTTCTGGGGTTTACCTTCATCTGCGGGCGCAGCCGCCGGGGAGATTTTCTGCTCAAGCGGAAATCCCGGCGGGACCGCGTGAGGGCCAAGCTCAAGGAAATCAAGGAGGAGCTGTGGCGGCGGATGCACCGGCCGATCCCCGAACAGGGGGGCTGGCTGGCGCAAGTCATTAGAGGCTTCTTCGCCTACCATGCTGTGCCCACCAATTTTGCGGCGCTCAGCAAGTTCAGGCATCAGGTTGTCTGGCTCTGGTTTCGAACGCTCCGGCGGAGAAGCCAGACGGATGATACGCCCTGGACCAGGATGGAGAAGCTGGCCGAAGACTTCCTGCCGAAACCGAAAATCCTTCACCCCTGGCCCGCTGTGCGCTTCGCCGCCAAACACCCGAGGTAGGAGCCGGATGCCTTAATTGGGCCAGTCCGGATCTGTGCGGGGGGCGAGGAGCAATCCTCGTTCCTACCGCGATCCTGGCGATTTTAGCGAGGCCTCCCCAGACGACAGCCGGTTCTGGATCTCAATCCGGAAAAGGCATCG
>JBKQNN010000336.1:0-2755 GCA_052145975.1 Rhodomicrobium sp.
GTCGAAGAGAGCGAAGAAGATCAAATACGCAGAATGTTCGAGATCAACGTCTTCGGTCTGAGCCGGATGATTCATGCCGTTCTGCCTGGCATGCGCCAACGCCGCAAAGGATTTATCGTCAATCTATCTTCCATCGGCGGACTTCGTTCATTCCCCTCCGTAGGCTACTACAACGCAACGAAATTCGCGGTCGAAGGCTTATCCGAAGCGCTCTGGCAGGAAGTCGAACCGCTGGGCATCAAGGTGATGCTCGTCGAACCGAGTGGGTTCCGCACCGATTGGGCTGGACGTTCGGCGAACGAAAGCAAGCGGCAAATCGACGATTACGCCGCTACGGCGGGCGCATGGCGCGATCAGGCGCGCGCGCTTTCCGGCAAACAACCGGGCGACCCCGTACTTGCCGCGCATGCCATCGTCGAGGCGATGCTGTCCCCGAACCCGCCGCACCGCCTGCTTCTTGGCAACGATGCTTACCAAGCCGCCACGGCGAAGCTCGAAGAGCTGCGCAAGGAATTCTCCGCGTGGGAAACGGTTTCCCGGGGAGCCGATTTTCCGAAGGAAAAGCAAGGACGGGCGGCTTGAGCCGTAGCTAAGCCGGACCGTATCGGAGCCGAAGTCACGGCTGACCTTAGAGAACTGGAGTACCTATCATGCCTGTGAACATCGCCGTTCTAAAGGAAACGAAGCCGCACGAACGGCGCGTCGCGCTGGTGCCTTCGGTTGCCGCGAAGCTCGTCAAGCTTGGCGCGAAGCTGCAGATGCAGGCGGGCGCCGGAGACGGCGTTAAGCTGGCTGACTCGGCCTACGAAGATGTCACCTTCATCGCCGATCCAAAGGCGTTGGTCGCGGACGCTGACGTGGTTCTGAGCGTGCAGCCGCCTTCATTGGACGTGGCCGGCGCGATGAAAGAAGGCGCCATTCTAATTTCCTTCATTTATACGGAACAGGAGCAGGCCCTGGTGCAGCGGCTGCTCGATAAGAAGATCACCTGTTTCGCCATGGAGCATGTGCCGCGCATATCGCGTGCGCAAGCGATGGACGCGCTGTCCAGCCAGTCTGCCTTGGCGGGCTACTACTCCGTGCTGCTGGGCGCGACCCATCTCACGCGCATGCTGCCCCGGATTACCACGGCCGCGGGCGCCATCGGTCCCGCGAAAGTCCTAGTGATGGGGCTCGGCGTCGCGGGCCTCGAAGCGCTTGCCACGGCCCACCGTCTCGGCGCGCTGGCCGAGGGCTAGGACGTGCGCCCGGATACCGCGCAGCAGGCGCTATCGTTGGGCGCGAAATTCGTCGAAACCGGCGTGGACGCGACTGGAGAGGGCGGCTATGCGCGTGAGCTGACCGCGGAAGAGCAGAAGAAAGTCGCGGACGTGCTGACAAAGCACATCCAGCAGTCCGATCTCATCATCACCACGGCCGCGATACCGGGCAAGGCCTCGCCCAAGCTCATCAGCAAGGCACAGGCGGCGGGGATGAAGTCCGGTTCCGTGATCGTCGATCTTTCGGCGGAGGGCGGCGGCAATTGCGAGGACACCAAACCAGGCGAGACGGTTGAAACCGGTCCTGTGACAATCGTGGCGCCGTTGAACGTGCCATCGCTGCTCAGCGCGGACGCCAGCGAGCTCTATGCGAAGAACCAGTACAACCTGCTCGCACTGATGTTGAAGGACAGCGTCATCAAGATCGATTGGGAAGACGAGGTTCTCGCCAAGACCGTCATCACCCATGCCGGCGAGATCAAGAACGACGCGGCCAAGCCGGCAGCAAAACCGGCCGCCGCAATCAAGGTCCCAGCAACCGAGCCAGTCCCGCAAGCGGCGTGAGCCCGCAGCAGAGTTCCCAAAAGTGGTCTTCCCGGTTTTGGGACAAAACTCTGCGAAAACGAAGAAGGAGATCGCCATGCTATCGATAAGCATTACCGGCTTTGTCGCCGTGTATATTTTCATGCTCGCCGCCTTTGCGGGCTGGGTCATCATCGGCAACGTGCCGGCGATCCTGCATACGCCACTGATGTCGGGCTCCAACTTCGTGCATGGCATCGTCGTGGTTGGCGGGATGTTCGCCCTCCTCAACGCAAGCACGGTGCTGGAGCAGGCTATCGGGTTCTTTGCCGTGCTGCTCGGAGCGGGCAATGCGGCGGGCGGCTATGCCGTCACCTATCGCATGCTCGCGATGTTTCAGCCGAGTGCCCATGAGACCAAACCCGCCAAACCCGGCCAACCGGCGGCCAGCCCCCTCAAAGCCGTCTGAGGAGCCGATATGCTTACGATCCTTCCGCAACTCACGATTGGCGTGACCGATCTCGCGGCCGCTTTTCTCTTCATGTACGGCCTCAAACGCATGTCGTCGCCAGTGACGGCGCAATCGGGAATCTTCGTCGCGGGGCTAGGCATGCTGGCCGCCGTCCTTGCGAGCTTCCTCTACGCTTTCAACGTCAACGCGGCGGCGCAGCCGTATTTGCCCGTCAATCTTGGGCTGGCCGTGATCGCCTTGGCCATCGGCGGCGGCGCTGCCTGGCTGGCCGGCAAAAAGGTGGCGATGACGGAAATGCCGCAGATGGTGGCGCTCTATAACGGCATGGGCGGCGGCGCGGCCGGTGCCATCGCGGCGATACAGCTGTTCGGCGACAAAACCCAAGGAGCGGCGCAGCTTGCCGTGACGCTGCTCGGCGCATTGATCGGCGCCGTGTCGCTCTCCGGCTCGCTGATCGCCTGGGCCAAGCTCGATGGCGTCCTCGAAAAGCCGTGGCGGGTCC
>JBKQNN010000337.1:0-5997 GCA_052145975.1 Rhodomicrobium sp.
ACTCCCAGCACTGCTCGGGCTCCTGGTTGAACGCCTTCATGCGCGCGGTATCGAGCTTCATCAGGTCGTTGGGGCACACATACATGCAGACGGTGTATTCACCGCCCTTGCAGCCGTCGCATTTTTCCGTGTGAACGAACGTGGGCATCCTTTTTATTCCTCCTAGTTGCGAGCGAGTGGTATCGATTTTCCGGGGTTACTGCTTCAGCGCGCCATAATATTCCTGCAGCACTGCGACCGCTTCGGGGCGGCTGAACTCGGCAGGAATTTTTTCCCCATTGGCGAACATGGCGCGGAGCTTGGTGCCCGAAATCTCAAGCCGGTGCTCCGGTCCGTGCGGGCAGGTGCGCGCGGTGGCCATGCCGCCGCATTTGTAGCAGTAGAAGGTTACGTCGATCTTGAGCGGCTGAGTGACGAGGCTTCCGGCCGGCAGCGTGTCGAAAATGTGCTGGGCATCGAACGGCCCGTAATAGCTGCCCACGCCCGCGTGGTCGCGGCCGATGACAAGGTGCGAGCAGCCGAAATTCTGGCGGAACACGGCATGCAGCAGCGCTTCGCGCGGGCCGGCATAGCGCATCTCGATCGGGTAGCCCGCCTGGATAAAGGTGCCGGGCACGAAATAGTTCTCGGTGAGCTTGTCGATGGCCTTCACGCGCACTTCGGCCGGTATATCGCCGGGTTTCAGCGCGCCCAGAACCTGATGGATGAGCACGCCGTCGCACACCTCGATGGCGATCTTGGCCAGATGCTCGTGGCTGCGGTGCATCGGGTTGCGCGTCTGGAAAGCGGCCACCCTGCTCCAGCCCTTGTCAGCGAAGAGGGCGCGCGTCTCAGCGGGCCGGTAATAGAGGCCCCTGTACTGCTTCGGATAGACGCCTTCGCTGAGTGCTATGACGCGGCCCGCGAGGTTGACCTCGGCCTGCGCCATGACCTTCTCCACACCCGGGTGTTTCGGGTCGGCGGTGCGGAAGATGTGCTGGCACTCGAACTCTTTATCTTCCTTGCTGAGCGGGTACTTCTCCGCGACTTCGAGCATGCCCATGATCTCGCCCGAGTCCTGGTCCACGAGCGCGACCGTCTCCTCGATGGCGATGCTGTCCGCAAGCTCGCGCGTGGCCGAAAGGGTGATCGGGATTGGCCAGAACAGGCCGTCTGCGAGCCTCATATCGGCGCAAACGCCGTGCCACTCGGCCTTGCTCATAAAGCCTTCGAGGGGAGTGTAGGCCCCCATGGCCAGCATGATAAAGTCGGAAGTCTCGCGGCTGCTCATCGGCACCTTCCGCAAGGTGGAGGCCCGCTTCAGCTCCTCGGCGATTTCCGCCTCGGGTGCCAAAAGCGGCATGAGTGTGCTGCTGCCGTGCGGCGGAACAAGCTTCGACATTCATCCTCCCGTGTTAGATGCCTCTTTGCCGGGCACCCTTTTTGCGGCGAATCTATAATTATTGCCTGCGTCAAAGCCGCGCTGACAGGGGGCGCAAAATGCGCAGCCTTTCTCCCCAACCGCGGCAATTAACCGTAGCCTTTTGCCGATACAGATGCAACAATGATTATATGGCAATAATGCGATATGTTGCGGGCGGATTTGATCTAGATCAACTTCTCTTATTAAAAAATGAACGATCACTTGTAAGGGATGGCTTTATGGCCGAATCTGGCTGGTTCACCGCCGTCGTCCCGGAACGGCGCCTGCGCCGTATCCGGGACCTTAAAGGGCGCCGGCGTTCGTAACGATCCCGGATAACGCCTTCGGCATTTCCGGGATAACGCCAGGATTACCTACCGCCATAAGGCGTGCACGTAAAAATTTGCATTGTCATATGGCAATATGACAATATAAGACAATAATAGCTGGACGTGCCAGCAGCCAAGCCAAATTCAAACGAGCTGGCGGGTACAGGGAGGAACGATGGCGCAAGGGCAGGAAAGCCAAACGATCTTGGTTGCCGGTGGCGGCATTGCGGGTATTTCGGCCGCGGTCGAGGCCGCCGAGACGGGCTGCGATGTCATCCTCCTGGAAAAGTCCGCGACGCTTGGCGGGCGCGTGGCCCAGCTAAACCGCTATTTTCCCAAGCTTTGTCATCCGGCTTGTGGCTTGGAAATCAATTATCAGCGCCTGCGCAGCAATCCGCGTATCCGCGTCATCACCATGGCCGCTATTGCCGAAGTAAGCGGCACGCCCGGCGCCTATAAGGTCACGGTCGAGACCGCGCCGCGTTATGTGAACGCCCGCTGCACCGCTTGCGGCGACTGCGCCAAGGCAAGCACAACCCGTGTTGCGAACCCCTTCAACTACGGCATGGACACCGTGCCGGCCGCCTACCTGCCGCATCCGATGGCCTACCCGATGCGCTATGTTGTCGCGCCCGAGGTGATCGGGACGCCGGAAGCGCAGGCAATCGCGTCGGCTTGCAAATATGGCGCGGTCGATCTCGACGAAGCCCCGCAGAGATTCGAACTGCCGGTTGCGGCTATCGTCTGGGCCACCGGCTGGAAGCCCTACGACGCGGGCAAGCTCGACTCCTACGGCTACGGGCGCGTGCCGAACGTCATCACCAATGTGGAGATGGAGCGGCTTGCGGCCGATGGCGGCCCGACGGCCGGCAAAATCGTGCGACCCTCCGACGGCAGGCCCGCCAAGCGCGTGGCACTCATCCAATGCGCCGGTTCCCGCGACCTCAACCACCTGCCCTATTGCTCGCGGATTTGCTGCCTGGCCTCGCTCAAGCACGCGGCTTACACGCGCGCCCAATACGCCGATAGCACGGTGGACATCTATTACATCGATATCCGCGCGCACGATAAGCTCGAAAGCTTCTATCTGAAGGTGAAGGCCGATCCGCAAGTGCGCTTCGTCAAATCGAAACCTGCCTCGATCTACGAGGGCGAAGGCGGAAACCCGGTCTTGCATGGCGAGGACACGCTCTCGCGCGAGCTTTACGACCGCGATTACGATCTTGTGGTGCTGGCCACCGGCATGGAGCCCGAATCGGCGTCGCTGCCCGCATCCGTGAAGGCGGGCATGGATGAATACGGCTTCCTGGCGCCACCTGACGGCGGGGGCGGCATGTTTGCGGCGGGGGTCGCCAGCGGCCCGCTCGACGTTTCCATGTCGGTGCAGTCCGCCACGGCGGCGGCGCTCAAGGCCATCCAGACGGCGCAAGGAGGGCAGGCCTGATGTCCCCGACTGAGAAAAAGCTGGGCGTTTATCTGTGCGGCGGCTGCGGCATTGCCGAAGCGGCTCCGCTCGACGGGCTTGAGAAGGTGGCCGTCAAGGAATTCAAGGCGCCGTTCTGCAAGAAGCACGATTATCTCTGCGGCGAAGAGGGCCTCAACCTCATTCGCGCCGACGCAGCCGCGGGCGCGATGAACCAGGCGGTGATCGCCGCGTGCTCGCCGCGCGTCAACCAGGACAAGTTCCGCTTCGACGGCGTGCAGGTGGTGCGCGCGAATTTGCGCGAGCAGGTGGCCTGGACGCAAGCCCCCGGTGCGGACGATACCGCGATGGCCGCCGCCGACTATGTGCGCATGGCCATCACCGAGGCGCGCAAGATCGCTGTTCCGGTGCCTTACACCGAAGGGCCGTTCAACGAGCGGATTTTGGTCGTAGGTGGCGGCTTGACGGGCCTCACGGCCGCGCGCGAGGCCGCGAAATGCGGCTATCCCGTCCTGCTTGTCGAGCAATCGGGCAAGCTCGGCGGTCACGCGGCTAACCTAACCAAGCTCGTTCCGCACCATGCGCCTTATCGCGAGCCCGAAGCCAACACCATCGGCTCGCTTTTAGCCGCCGTGGAAGCCGAGCCCCGCATCGAGGTCCGGCTGAATACGCGCGTGACGAAGACTTCGGGCATGCCGGGCAAGTTCGAGGTGGAGCTGGCGCAGAACGGCGCTTTTGGCGCCGAGACCGTGGGTGCCATCGTGCTCGCCACCGGCTGGACGCCTTACGACGCATCGAAGCTCACGCATTTGGGCTATGGCGTGGCGCCGGATGTCGTCACCTCCATAGCGTTAGAGGAGATGCTCGCCAAGGGGCAAGTCCGCCGCAAATCCACCGGCCTCAAGGCCAACGTCATCGCCTTCGTGCAATGCGCGGGCTCCCGCGATCCGGAGCACCTGCCCTATTGCTCGTCCACCTGCTGCACGGCCTCGATCCGCCAGGCGCTGCAGATCGTGGAGGCCGACCCGCAGGCGATGGTCTATATCATCTTCGACGAGCTGCGCACGCCGGGCGTCGCCGAGGAGTTCTACCGGCAGGCCCAGACCAAGGGCGTGATCTTCATCAAAGGCAAGGTGAAGAGCGTGGCTGCGGATCTCACCGTCACCGTCGACGACGCGCTTCTGCGCGAGGAGGTGCCGCTCACCGGGCTCGACCTCGTGGTGCTCGCCACCGGCATGGTGCCGAACGCGACCGTCGCCGTATCCGGGGCTGAGGACGTGCCGCTGCCAGACCGCGACATCGATCCGCTGTCGGCGATCCCGGTTGCGGGCTACGCCAATGGCGGCCCCGCAAAGGCTAACGGCCAGCCGCTTGTCACCTATAAAGGCCAGCCGATCCTCAATCTGCAATACCGGCAAGGCCCGCATCTGCCGATCCTGGCCGACGGCTTCATGGACAGCCACTTCATCTGCTTCCCCTACGAGACGCGCCGCACCGGCATCTACGCTTGCGGCCCCGTCCGGCGGCCGATGGACGTGGGCGAGGCCACGGAAGACGCGATGGGCGCCGTGCTCAAGGCGATCCAGGCGATCCGCAACGTGAGCGAGGGCCGGGCGCTGCATCCGCGCTCGGGCGATCTGTCGTTCCCGCGCATTGGCCTCAACGCCTGCACCAAGTGCCGCCGCTGCACGGTCGAATGCCCGTTCGGCGCCATCGACGAGACGCCCGAAGGCTTCCCGATCCTCAACCCCACGCGCTGCCGCCGCTGCGGCACCTGCATGGGTGCCTGCCCCGTGCGCACGATTAGCTTCGACAACTACTCCGTCGAGATGATGACCTCGATGATCAAGGCCGTCGAGGTGCCCGACGAAACGGAGGAGAAGCCGCGCGTGCTGGTGCTCGCCTGCCAAAACGACGCCTACCCGGCGCTCGACATGGCCGGCATCGCGCGTTCGCCCATCAGCCCGTATATCCGCGTGCTGCCGGTGCGCTGCCTGGGCTCGGTCAGCCTGCTCTGCATCAACGACGCGCTGTCATGCGGCTATGACGGCGTGATGCTGATGGGCTGCAAGTCCGGCGACGATTATCAGTGCCACTTCGTCCGCGGCAGCGCCATGGCGCAGGAGCGCATGCTGAAGGTCGGCGAGACGCTGAAAAGCATGATGCTGGAGACGGAGCGCGTCACCACGCTCGAAGTCTCCATCGCCGACGCCGCGCGCATGCCCGCCTTGATCGGCTCGTACATGGAGACGGTCGAAGCGGTTGGCCCCAACCCGTTCAAGGGGATGTAAGCCATGACCGCAACCTCGATCCCCACCGGGCAACGCAAATACGACCTCGGCTTCGCGCGCTGGGTTTACCAGAACATCGAGGGCGCGGACCGGCTTTCGCTCTGCATGCAATGCGGCATGTGCTCCGGTTCCTGCCCCATCGGCGCGGAAATGGACAACGGACCGCGCAAGCTGTTCATGATGATCCGCGCCGGCATGAAGGAGGAGGTGCTGTCCTCCGATACCGTATGGAACTGCACGCAGTGCTATAACTGCGTCGTGCGCTGCCCGCGCAAAGTGCCCGTGACGTACATTCTGCAGGGCCTCGCCACCGTCGCCGCGGCAGAGGGCTACGCGCCCAAGAAGGCCACGGCCAAGTTCTCCAAATCGTTCTGGCGCTCGGTTAAGCTCTTCGGACGTACCGACGAACGCCTGGTGACGATGCTCTACTTCTTCTCCTACGGCATCAAGGAAGGCATCAACCGCGCGCTCGCGAACCTGCCCATCGCGCAAAAGATGGTGAAGACGGGGCGCATGGGGCTGGGCTTGCCGCATCGCGCCAAGGGGGCCGGC
>JBKQNN010000338.1:0-8930 GCA_052145975.1 Rhodomicrobium sp.
GAGGGCAGGCCGGGACGCAGGAACAGGCGCCCTCAACCGAACTCAGGAACTGCTGCTGAAAAAGAAGAAAGGCGGGCGCAATTTGCACGGTCTCGGGCTCCGCCGCCAAATTTACGCGCTTCCTGACCGCCGTTTACAAGGGCTAGGGTGAGGGGTAATGCGCATCATGCGGATCGCTGATTCCGGATACTAGCAAGGGTACGGGCAATCGCGGAAGGCACAGATTGGGCCCGCCCCAATTCAACGTCCTGCTTCCACATATTTTGGAAGCGCCGTCAACTACTTATCTTTTGATATATGGTGCGGCCGCTCAGCTTGAATTGGTGCTGATGACTGTGAAGCGATTCCGAGTGACCGACATACAGCCAGCCGCCGTCTTTCAAGATCGAATGAAAGCGGTTGATGAGCGAGGCCTTGGTCTTGGCGTCGAAGTAAATCGCAACGTTGCGGCAAAAGATGACGTCGAAGCTCATGCCCGAGGGCCACGGTTTGATCAAGTTCAAATGCTTGAAGGTGACGAGCGCCTGAACCTGCGCCGAGACTTGAGATGCGCCGCCGGTTGTTATGCGGGTTGGCTTATCGAAGAAGCGCTCACGCATGCGCGCGGGCACCGATTCCAGCGCAGGCGCTGGATAGATGCCGGCCTTGGCTTGGTCGAGCATCGTTGTATCCAGGTCGGTCGCGAGGACTTGGAGATCCCACTCCCGGCCAAGTTCCGCGCGCGCGGCAAGGGCCGTCATGGCGATGGAGTACGGTTCCTCTCCCGAAGAGCACCCAGCCGACCAAACCCCAATGCGGGGCGTTCCCCCGTGCGCGGATTTGACGATCGCCGGCAGCACGTGGCTGCGAAAATGTTCGAAGTGGTGGGGCTCGCGGAAGAACTTGGTCAGATTTGTGGTAATGGCGTTGATCAGAAAGCCAATCTCATCAACACCTTTGCTGCTGTTGAGGAGTGCGCAATATTCCTTGAAAGAGCTCAGCCCCAAGGCTCGCAAACGCTGAACAAGGCGGGCATATGCCATATCGCGCTTATTGGCCGCAAGCACGATGCCGCTGCGCTCGTAGACGATGCTAACGATGGTCTGAAAATCCGTCTGGGTAAACGGAAACTCTAAGCCGCTTCGTTTTTCGGAGGCTTGGCTAGCAGGGTACACGGTTTTCTACCTTACAATGACAACCGGTTACCGTTGTAGCGTGCAAGAGCTTAACAGTGCCTTCTTTCGCAGCCTACAGTTGTGCGCAATGAACGAAATTGAGGGAGCGTGGGGCGAAGTGCGTCAGTGCTGCGAGGGGCCAGAGGCAATGCCAGCCTCTTGCTTGCTTAGATAATGCAACTCCTGGATAAGGACGTTCTCGACAACTGGAACTCCGGCCTTGGCATTGACGGATTCAGCAATGCTTTTCGATAGCTTGCCCAGATCCTGTTTTTTCAAATGCCTGAAGTCGACTTGTTCCTCCGCGTACACCGTCTTGAACACCGCATCGGACACAACGAGGTCCGGCGGTTGCGGCATCGTCTTGAGCAGATCGCGCTTCAGGGAAAGCGTCATGTCGGCAAGCACATAACCTTGCATTTCTCCATTCGCGATTACCGGCACGGTCATGGATTTCAGCGTTATTAGCGCCGGCCCATCGTCCACCGGCTCGGAGCTGTGAGCGGTAGAGCGAAGCTGAAGAGTTGCCCCCATATAGGCCGAGGCAAGCGTTACGCTCAGGATCCAGATCGAGACAAAGATAGTGCGGGTCACCCGTACACCCTGGCAGCGCCGGAAAACCTCGAATAGGTCCCATCGGATTCGACTTCGCGGAGCGCCGACATGATCACCGATGAAACTTCCTTCGCGGCCTCCAGATGAAGATGCAAGAGCCAGCGGTTCAATTCCAGCTTCTGCTGTAGCGCCTGCAAACGCGCTTGTAGCGCGGGATCATGCGCGGGGTGCAGGCGGGCCGGCCTTTGCAGCTCCAGCAGGCATTGGGTCTTGATGCGGCTGAACTCAGCAAGATTGCTGGGGTCGAAGCGGGTAAGCGCCGCGTTTTCTTCGTCCAGCGTCTTTTCGAGTCTTGCCAGCGCGGCTTTGGTAAGCTCCGGCGTTGTTGGCACATGGGGCTGCATCGTTTGGACCTTTTCCATCGGGACTAAGCAGACATTCGTTGGAGAACCGGCGAATGTCTGCTCAGGATTTCTTCCGGTGCGCTCTTGCTTCAAGCTCTCGCGCAATGCCTATGCTCTTTGTGTGACTGACCGCAGTTGCGAGCGATTGGGCGAACATCGATTTCCAGACGTCGCCAGCAAAGCCCGATCCAAAAACGGAAGCCGCGTTACTGGGCAGCATTGTTTCGAAGAAGGATTTCAGCATCGCCGCCTCGAACTGCTCGTATGGGCTAGCGGGTTTGGCCACAAAGGTTGCCTGGCTGCCTACGCTGACCGAGGTCACCGGAGTTTTCGAAGCCGCGGCCGGCTGATCTGCGAGCGCGTCCTCGAACGCTGCTGGCGCCGCCCCATCGCTTAGCGCCAAGCTCGCGAGCCTCTCGGTGGCGGCTTTCGCCCGCTGCGGTTCCGCCGCCAGGAGCGCGTCGCTGAGAATATCTGAGGCGGGATTGATTGCCATAAGCCAGTTGTGTCCATGATTCGCGCACGCAACGCTATATGCTTTAGCTTTCCTCGCGCTTAAGTGGTAGTATATGCGTAGGTGGAGAGGTTGACGCAAGCCGCTGCGCCTAGCTTTCGCTGGAATCGCTCGTTGGATGAGCTACAGCGGAAGATGGAGCCCGAACAGGCGCACATTTCCAAGTTGTTAACGCGAAGCATGATAAGCTTTAGCTAGCCTCTTAGCGAAGGCGGCGGAAACGATGACATCGACCCTTGCCACATACTTGCAGATCTCGAACAATATGACGAAGTGGCAGACTCTTACAGCCGCTGAGCCGGCGGTGCAGGCGCAAACAGCCTATTACCAAGCCAATATCGGAAATGCTAAAACGCCATCGGACCTGACCAGTAATTACAGGCTCTTTTCTTATGTCATGAACGCCTATGGGTTGAGCAGCATGACATCGTACGGAGCGGGGCTTATCCAAAAGGTGTTGGAGCAAGGGACGGGCAGCCAAAGCGATCTCGCTTACACCTTGAACAACCCGCAAATATTAGCCCTCGCCCAAACCTTCAATTTTGCGCAAAATGGCACCTCCACAACCTCCTCGACGGCGGTCCAAACCGGGGTTGTCAGCGACTATGTTCAGCAGACTCTGGAGAGCAACCAGTCACAGTCGGATCCTGGCGTACAGCTAGCCTTATATTTTCAGCAGAATGCGCCGAATATTACGAGCGTCTACAACATCCTGGCAGACAAGAACTTGTTGACGGTTGTGCAAACCGCACTTGGAATCTCTCCCTATACCTCCATGGAGGACATCGATACGCAAGCACAAATGCTTACAAACGATCTAAATATCAAAGATTTTCAAGACCCCAAAAAGCTTCAGAGTTTTATAGAAAAATTCACAGTTCTTTACGACGAGAATAACCCCAGCACCACGACGACACAAAACGTGCCGGACGCTCTCCTCAATACATCTTCAAGCACCGGCGGCGTCACGGAAAGCATGCTCAGCAGCATGCAAGGCGTCAGCTATGGAAACTTCTAGCGCACGCGCGCTAGCCGCCGGCACAAACTGATCCCTGGCGGCTTCGCCGCCTCGCGATGACAGGGTCCAAGTGGCGCCGCAAGCTCCAGGCGAGGTTGACGCGGTTTAATTCAAGCCATGAGCTCATGTTGAGGGCCCGATGCAACGCGGCCTGACAAAACAATCCACCGGCCTTCCAAAGCCGGACGTTCAGCACATTGTCGGGCAAGCGCTGGGGCTTCTGCGAACCGGCCGTCCGGAACAAGCGCTGAAATGCCTTGCTGCGCGCGCGGAGATCGCCGCCGGCGATAGCTTTGCCTGCTATCTGGCTGGGCTGATCAACGTCAATCTCGGCCGGGACGCCGCTGCTCTTCCCTTCTACGACCGCGCTCTGGCGCTGAAGCCGGACTACGCAGACGCGATTGAAGCGCGCGCGCGGCTCTTGCAGCGTGCTGGGCGTTCCAGCGACGCCATCGCAGCTTACGAAGCGCTGTCACCCTTCAAGCCCGCCGCCGCGTTATCCGCCAAAGCTTCCATCCTGCATGGCCTTGGCCGCGCCGGGGAAGCGCTCGAGGTTTACCGCACGCTCACTTCCACCGATCCCAGCGACGCTACCGCCTGGTACAATTGCGGAGCGATTCTGGCCGAGCGCGGCGAGCAGGCTGAGGCATACGAGTATTTTCAGAAGGCGCTGGAACGCGATCCCAGCTACGGTAAGGCCCTTTACGGCACCGCCACAGCACTGCAGAAGCTCGGCCGGCCGGAAGAGGCGCTTGACGTCTGCGATAAGCTGCTAACCCTGGCCCCGGCGGAGTTCGACGCCTGGCTTCTCCGCGGCAACCTTCTGTATGCGCTCGCGCGCGCATCCGAGGCGCTGGCCGCGTTCGAAACAGCGCTCGCATTAAAGCCCGCAGATTTGGCCGCGCTCTGCAACAGAGGCGAGACGCTGCGCCAGCTCGGGCGGTTTCCGGAAGCCTCGGCCATGTTCGACGAGGCGCTGGCCAAGAACCCGCGCTGCGTGGAAGCCCTGCTCGGCCGGGGCATTATCGAATTCAAGAGCGCGCGGACCGAAAAGGCGCTTCTCTATTTCAACACCGCTCTTGAAGCCGGTCCAACATGTGCGACCGCGCTCACCGGGCGCGGCCTAGCTTTGCAAGAGCTTGGCTGTTTCAGCGAGGCCATGGCCGATTTCGAGCGCGCGATCGCCTTGAACCCGGAGCTTGTCGAAGGCTATTCCAATCTGGGCGCGTTGCAACTGCTTCTGGGCGATTTCGAAAAGGGCTGGGAGGGCTACGAATACCGGAAGCTCTGGGGCGACGAATGCAAGATAGGCGCAAAAGCGGTTTGGCCGGTCTGGAACGGCGAGCCAATCGCCGGCAAGAAACTGCTCGTTCTGGACGAGGCGGCCCACGGCGATATCGTTCTGCTCGCCCGCTACTTTCCCATACTTGCCGGCCTGGGCGCGGACACAACGTTCAAGTGCCGCCCGCGGATGATCGAGCTCATTAAAAATGTGCCCGGCGCGCGGATCGTCGCTGAAACGGACCCTGGCGAGCGCTTCGATTACCAGGTGCATCTTTTCAGCCTGCCGCGCGCGCTTAAGACCCGGCTCGATACGATCCCTGCGCGCGTCCCCTATATCGAGGCTGATCCGGCCTTGGCCGCGAAATGGGCGGCACGGCTGGGCAGCCACGGCTTCAAGATCGGCATCGCGTGGCAGGGCAATCCCGATCCCAAGGTGGATATGGCGCGCGCCGCCCCGCTCGCGGCTTTCGCAGCCCTGGCCGCGATCCCGAAGGTCCGGCTGATCAGCCTTCAGAAGGGGTTTGGCACCAGCCAGCTTGTCACCTGCGGGGTGAAAGTCGAGACCTTGGGCGAGGATTTCGATGCCGGCTCCCATGCCTTTACCGATACCGCCGCCGTGATGGCCAATCTCGACTTGATCGTTTCGGTCGACACCTCGGTCGCGCATCTGGCGGGCGCCATGGGGCTGCCGGTTTTCGTCGCTTTGAAGCACGTGCCCGAATGGCGCTGGATGCTGAGCCGCCCCGGCTCGCCCTGGTATCCCACGATGCGGCTCTTCAGGCAGCAAACCAAGGGCGATTGGGGCGGCGTTTTCGCGGAAATCGCGAGAGCGGTAGAAGCCATGAGCAAGCCTCCAGCGCCGCCGCTGCAAATCCCAGCGGCAATCGGCGAGCTATTCGACAAGATCGCCATACTCGAAATCAAGGCCCGGCGCATCGCCGATCCGCGTAAGCGCAAGAACGTGGAGCGCGAGCTTGCGCTGCTGCACGAGCTAAGGCAAAGCCGCGGGCTTTCCGCCCCCGGTCTCGACCGCCTCACGGCAGAGCTTAAGCGCACCAATTCGGCACTATGGGACATCGAGGACGCCATTCGCAGATGCGAGCGCGCCGGCGATTTCGGGCCGCCTTTCGTCAAGCTGGCGCGCAGCGTCTATCAGGAGAACGACAAGCGCGCCGCGCTTAAGCGCGAGATCAACACGCTGTTCGCCTCCGCTATCGTAGAGGAGAAATACTTTCCGGCGGAGTAACTGGGGCCGCGCTATTGGACGTAATATTGTACCAGGTTCTGTTGAATGCTTCACATAGCTTCGGCGAAAGACCCCCTCACTGTGTCTCTCTCCCCAAGGGGAGAGAGGACCCTCGAATTCTCGCCGGCGAGAATTCTGGCGTCCTTTCTCCCCGTCCGCATCCGCTAGCGGATGCGGCAGCAAAAGAGGCAAGCACGCCAAGGCGTGCTTGCATGGAGAAGGACAGGATGAGGGGGGACTTCGTGAAGCGATCGAGCGGATTCGGTATCATAGGCGGCGGCGCGAGTGGCAGCTTTCGCCGCCGCCCTCGCATTCAGGGCTCAGTACCTTTCGAAGTTGGCATCGTGCTCGTCATGGCCATTGACGAGGTCGATCGGAATGCCGGCGCCATTGCGCTGCGCGGAGCGCGCGGGCGCTGGGGCGCGTTTGGCCGCCTTTATGGGCTTGCCCACCGCTAAGTGCCCAACGTGGACCTTCGGCGCGGCCTGCATCGCCTGAGTGCGGTTTGCCGCGGACCTCCTGCCCCCAGTTTCGCCGCCGATGTTGAAGAAGGCGATGCTTTCCTGCAGGTGCTCGGCCTGCCCCGCCAGCTCCTCGGAGGTCGCCGACATTTGCTCGGAGGCAGCCGCATTCTGCTGGATCACCTGGTCGAGCTGCTGAATGGCCAGGCTCACCTGGCTGGCGCCCATATCCTGCTCGCGGCAGGCCGCGCTGATCTCTTCCACGAGCTGTGCCGTCTTTTTGATGTCGGGCACAAGCCTGGTCAGCATCTCGCCCGCCTGCTGGGCAACCGACGCGGTCTGACCCGAGAGCGTGCCGATTTCCTGCGCCGCCGTCTGACTGCGCTCGGCGAGCTTTCTGACCTCGGAGGCCACCACCGCGAAGCCCTTGCCGTGTTCCCCGGCGCGGGCCGCTTCCACCGCCGCGTTGAGCGCCAGAAGATCGGTCTGGCGGGCGATCTCCTGCACGATGGTGATCTTCTCGGCGATGGTCTGCATGGCCTGCACGGCGCGCGCCACGGCCTGACCGCTGGACTCGGCGTCGGCCGCGGACTGGCGTGCTATCTTCTCGGTCTGGCTCGCATTATCGGCGTTCTGCTTGATGATGGCGGCCATCTTCTCCATCGAGGACGAGGCTTCCTCGGCCGCAGCCGCCTGCTCCGTGGCGCCCGACGACAATTGCTCGGAGCTGGCCGACATTTCCTGGCTGCCGGAAGAGACGTTCTCGGAAGCGGACAGCGCATCGCCAACGATGGTGCGTAGCTTCTCCACCATACGCTTCAGCGAAGTGCCCAGCATATCCTTGTCCGAGAGCGGCTTGGCATCCACGGTCAGATTGCCCTGGGCGATGGCGTCGGCCACTTTGGCCGTCTCGCGCAGATTGCCGGTCATGCGCTGCATGGCCAGGCCCAGCGTGTCCTTGTCCGAAAGCGGCTTGGCGTCGACGCTCAGATCGCCCTGCGCAATAGTATCGGCCGCTTTCGCCGTGGCGCGCAGATTGGCGGTCATGCGGTTGAGGGCATCGACCAGATCCTTGATCTCGTCGTTGCTGCTTACCGCGACCTGCTGGTCGAGATCGCCCCGGGCAACTTCGTTAGCGAGCCCGACAGCCCGGCCAAGCCCGCGGCTGATGCTGAACGACATCCAGAAACCCGCGCCAGAGCCGATCAGCAGCATCGCAATGACAATTTCGATCAGCGTTTCCAAGGCCCGGCTGTACTGGTGCGCGGCGTCTTCCTCCGCTTCCTTCATGGCGTGCTGATTAAGCTCGACGATGGCAGCCAAATCGCTATCCATTTGGTCGGTTAGAGCGCGCCCCTCCTTCATGGACAGTCCTTTCGCTTCCTCCTGGGCATTGTGGCTGGCGAGGTCGCGCATCTTGTCTTGAAGCTGCGCCCATTGTTGCAATTGAGTGCTGAAAACGGAAAGTTTCTGCCTGCCCTCGGTGCTGGCAATACTCTGAAGCTTCTCAATCTGGGATAACATATCGGCGCGGAATTTGGTCAATGCGCCATCGTAGTGGCGGATCTGCTCTGGCGTATCCGCCATGATCATGTTCTTTTCTGCACGGATGGTCCGTAACATCGCCTTTTCGATCTCGCCCGTGGCTTCGACACGAGCTACGGGGCCCTTGAGCATAGTATCCAGCGTGGCGTTTATCGAACCCAGGCTGCCAGTGGCCATCCAGGCCATCCCGCCCGCGAGCAGAATGATCACGGCGAAGGTCAATCCAAGTTTCAGTTTTATAGTGAAGCGCATGGCTTAGGTCTCTCCTTATCGCTTGGTTTAGCCGGCAGGGGGCTCCGCATATCCGCCCGCCCGGCATTACATCCACGGCGTGTACATGGATATCTTGCGACCTGTGATAGAGTGCCATGGTTAAGTAAAAGCTGAAGTACGGTCAAAAATTATCCGTTCCGGATAATATATTTTTCTTTATTCCATAAAATGTGTCTCGCCACACCGGTTCCGTCACCGATGGCGCTTGCGGCCCGCCATGGCGGCTTTGCCGCAGCGTCATTCCCGCGAAGGCGCGTAGGCGCTAACATAAGTGCTGACAGATGCCCGGTTCTGCCATGACCTGAGCTTCCGCCCCTCACCCTGTCCCTCTCCCCGCAAGCTCGCCTTGGCGAGCTTGCCGCTCGAGTGTCCGCATCCGCAAGCGGATGCGGATGGGAGAGGGGACGCCTTCTCAACGGGCACAACGGGACTCCCTCTCCCATGGGGAGAGGGCTGGGGTGAGGGGGGTTTCCCTC
>JBKQNN010000339.1:0-5760 GCA_052145975.1 Rhodomicrobium sp.
ACGTCCGGATAGGAGTAGAATCAATGTCATGCGCTCCGTCCATAAAATTAAACCGGACAGCCGTGGGTCAAGCCCGGCCATGACAATGGAAGGCGTTTCGCTGCCGCAACTGCCGGATTTAGGATGAACCGTCAGTTTGGCGAGGCGCCTCAGATTTTGCGCAATCGCGGCGAGGGTGAACTCGAATTGGGCGCCGCCCGGCCCGCGCAAGCGCAGGCGGCCAAGCTGCAAGATGCGCTTTAGGTGCGCGAACAGCATCTCAACCTTTTTGCGGTCGCGCCTTGTTTGCCGGTACGCTTCGGCCGCGGCGATGGCTCGGGCAACATCGCGGGCGGGCTCGTAAATGCTACGCTTCACTTTGCGTTGCGGCGATTTCGGGCAGCACTTCGGTTTCAGGGGACAGTGGCGGCAATCGTAGACGCTGGCGAGGTAAGACAGCATATCGTTTTTATCGACGCGCCCCCTCGTCTTTAGCCGCCAGCCTTGCCAAAGCCCTCCCTTATTCGTGGGCTGAGCAGGAGAAGGATATTGGACTTGTCTGATAGTTACTCGGCGAGCGCGTGAACCGCGTCCGCCGCAGGAAGTCTTCCGAACCGTTCTCTGGCACATCTCGAACCGGTCTGCAGTGCACCAAAACGGAAATTGGAAAATGGCGGGCAGAGACAGCGGCTCTAAAGCTGGCGGCCGGCGGGCCACCAGAGACTTCCGCTTAGAAGCCTAAGCTGCGGAAATGACGGAGCTTTTCACAGACCTGGAATCCAAACCGCAGAGACACCACTGGTTGGCTGGGGAACCTGGATTCGAACCAAGACTAGCGGAGTCAGAGTCCGCTGTTCTACCATTAAACTATTCCCCAAGTCCCCGGCGGTTGCGATTTTCTTGTTACACCGCCCCCGGCTTGACGTCCGGCCCGCGAGGCGCGGGCGAGCGTGGCGGAACTATGCTGCAATTTGTTCCCCGCGGCAAGGGGTGTGTTCGATAGGGGTGTGTTTGCACAGAAAGATGGCGAAACTCTTCGCTGCTTTCCGAATGCGTGGCGTTAACTCGCCGCGCCCAACAGCGCGCGCATCTCGGCCAGGATCGCGTCGCGCACGGCTGCGGGCTGGCTTTGCACCGCAGCGGTTAGCGCCTGCAGCATGGTTCGCGTGCCGTTGAGCCGGTCGATCAGCGACAGCACGATGGCCAGCTCCTCGTCGCGCAGCTCCATATCGAAAGAGAGGTCGCAAATGAGATGCGTGCGCGCCACATCGGCCTCGTCGAAGAGAAAGCCCGCCCCGCTCTCCCGCGGCTTGACCCAGCCCGCCGCGATCCAGCGCTGCAGCACATGGACCTCAAGCCGCGTGAAGCGCGCTACGATTTCGCCCTCGGTAATCATCGCCCGCCTCCCCGCGGATTATAAGGATGCCGGCTCTCCCATTCGGACACGGCCTTTTCTAGCGCCTCGTCAGGATGCGGCGGCATCGTAACTTGCAGCTCCACCAGGTGGTCGCCTTTCACCTTGCCCTGCACGCCCTTGCCGCGCAGGCGCAAAACCCGGCCAGTGTTGGAATGTTTCGGAATTTTCAGGTTCACCGCCCCGGCGACGGTCTCCACCGGAACGCTACCGCCGGAAAGCGCCTCGTTCAAGGTAATGGGCAGCACGGACTTGATGTCTTGCCCCTCGCGGCGGAAAGCCAGATGCGGGCGTACCGTCACCTCGATCAGCGCATCGCCGGCCGGGCCGCCGGCCAAGCCTGGCATGCCCTGGCCTTTGAGGCGCAGTGTCTGGCCATCCTGAACGCCGGCGGGGATGGCGATGTCCAGCGTCTTGCCGTCCGGCATATCTACCCGCCTCTTGGCGCCGTTCACGGCTTCCAGGAATTCCACGGGAAGCGTGTAATGCACGTCGCCGCCGCGCACACGGAACTGCGTTTCGGCGCCTCCCTTCTGGCCGCCGCGCCGTCCCCGCGCGAGATCCGCGAATATATCGCCCAGGTCCGCGAAGCCGCCCAAATCCTCCGGATGCTCGTAGCGGAAGCCCGCGCCAGCGCCTGTATAATCGCGGTAGAACCGGCGCTCGGCCTGGGGCTGCCCCGATGCGTCCACCTCGCCGGCATCGAAGGCGCGCCGCTTTTCAGGGTCGCTCAGCAGGGTATACGCGGCGGAAATTTCCTTGAACCGCTCTTCGGCCTTCTTGTTGCCGGGGTTTAAATCCGGATGGTGCTCTTTGGCGAGCTTGCGGTAAGCTTTGCGGATTTCCTCATCCGTCGCCGTTTTAGTGAGCCCGAGCGTTTTATAGGGATCGGTCATGATCGCCGCAAATCCATCGATAGTGGGCATTGCCCCCCTTTGATTTGGAGCTGAGGCGGGTGCTAGACAAGATCGCCTATATTTCTATCTCAGCGCACCCCACACATAAAAAAATGCGCCGGGCGAAGCTGGGCCCTCGCCGGCGCACAGGGAATTCAGGCTTACGCGGCAGCGCGGTAAGTGAAGCCCCTTTCTTGATTGACCGCCTTGGGAAAGTTGATGCCCTGGTCCGCGGAACGGCCGCCCAGATCCGCGGCGTTCACGGCCTCGAACTCCTTCAATGCCGCCGAAAGGTGAGACGCAAGTTCGGAAAGGCACGTGGAGGCTTTCTTGACCGACGCCGCCTGTTGCTTGGTCTGGCCCGCCGATTGCGAAACTTCGCTTGAGCTTTTCGCTGCCTTCTCGCTTGCGGTGGCTGCAAGCGACACATTGTTTGCGATCTCCTGCGCCGCAGCCGTTTGCTCCTCGACCGCGGCTGCAATCGCACCGGTAAATGCCTGGATCTCGCCGACTTTGCTCGAAACCGACTGAATGGCACCCACCGCGGCACCTGTCGAATTTTGGATCGCGTGGATCTGCTCGGCAATCGCATCGGTTGCCTTGGCCGTTTGCGCCGAAAGCTCCTTGACTTCGGCGGCAACCACCGCAAAGCCGCGGCCCGCTTCGCCGGCGCGCGCTGCTTCGATGGTGGCATTCAGGGCCAAGAGATTCGTCTGGTCGGCGATGCTGCGGATCACGGCAACGATAGAGCCAATCTCTTCGGCAGCGCTCGCAAGCCTGCCGACGTCGTTGTTGGTGCGCTTGGCCTCGTTGTCCGCGGCCTCAACAACGCCATTCGTCCGGTGCGCCTGTTCTGAGATCTCCCTGATCGAACAGCTCAGCTCCTCGGTCGCGGCAGCCACCGCGTTGGAATTGTCGGCGGCGCTCGCCGAAACATTGGCGGCGTTCGCTGCTTCAAAAGTTGTGGTTTCCGATGCCTCCGAAAGGTCTTCGGCGGTTCTGCGCAGCTGATCCACTTGCTCGCCCACGCCTTCGACAACCTTGGAGATTACATTTTGAAACTGCTGGGCCTTGGCTGCGAAGCTACGCTGGATTTGAAGTTCCCGCTCCTTCGCCTCGTTTACATTCCGCTCCATCGTAATTTGCCCAATCGCGTTCTGCCGCAGTATCTCGACCGAGCGTGCGATATCCCCGAGTTCGTCGCTCCTGGACGTCATGGGGATGGCGAGCTCATGCTTGCCCTCGGCAAGCGACAGAATCGAGGCGCGCAATTCTTTGAGCGGCTTCAGAATGAGGGCCGGCATGCCCCAGGCGGCGGCAAAAATAAGCGCAAGAACCGCGAATGAAACCAAGATGAGCGCAGCGCTGACATACCAGGCAAATCCCAAGGCATCCGCGACGATCTTATTGTTGCTCTTGTTTGCCAGCGGAACGGTTTCATCGATTGCCGCCCTATGCTGGGTATACGCAGCCGACAATTCCTGAAAAGCGGCATCGATGGCGCCCGCATCCTTTTTCTCGACGGCGGGGTAGAAGTTCGTTTCCAGTATTTGCCAGAACCGCCGCGCGGGCTCGTGCGCTTTTTGGAGAAGCTGGGTTTTCACTTGCGCGTCGATATCTTGCGCGGCCCAATAGTCATGGCGGCTGTCATAGTCCTTCTTGAGATCGGTCAGCCGCTTGCGGTGTACGGATAAGGATTGCGGATCTTTTGCAAGCAGGGACGTTTCGAGATAGGCTTCTATAATATACTCTGGAGGAGGTAAGATGTCTGAAACCAGATCTTTCCCAAGCGCGATCTGTTCAGAGAGAGCCCCTCCGATCTTGAGCCTGTCCAAGCTATACTGACTGACGGCAACGGTGAGCACGAAACCCGCAACGATAGCGGCGCTCGCCAATTTCGAAATCCTAGAAATCCGCATCCCAAACTCCATCGAGGGTAGCCGCAACTGCGCGCAATCTTACATTGAAATTACGCTACGCCAGGTTGCAGCCAAGTTAACGCTGCATCGAAAAAGGGCGCGGCGTGCAGAAATATGCCGGATATATTTAGATGCGTGCTTGCATGGGCGGGCGGAGCTTGTTTTTCTCTTATCGGAATGAATAAAGGCCGCATAAGCGCTGCCTCGGTTACGCCATTTGAGCAGATTTTAGATTTCATTTTGAACTTGTACTTATACCAGATCCGGTTGATCGCTTCACGAAGCCCCCCTCATCCTGTCCTTCTCCCCAAGGGGAGAAGGGACGTTCGAATTACCCGCAGCGCAAGTTATAGGGCTCCCTCTGCCCTTGGGGAGAGGGCTAGGGTGAGGGGGTCTTCGTGAAGCAATCAACCGGATCTGGTATTAGTCCGCCTCACTTAACCGGTTACGTATTGGAGGCAATTTCTTCACGGAGAATTTCAAGTTCGAGCCAGCGATGCTCGGCTTCGGCAAGCTCACTTTGCGCCTTGACTAGCGCCGCGCTCAGCTTCTCGAAGGCCACGCAGTCCTTGGCATAAAGACTGGGATCGTCCAGTTGCGCTTGCAGGTTCGAGAGCGCTTTCTCAAGGCTCGCGATCCTGGCCGGCAGTGTTTCAAGCGCATGCTTCTCGTTAAAGCTCAGGCGGCGCTTGGGCTTCTCCTCGCCGGCATCCGCTGGCTTCTGCTTCGGCCCGCTTCGCTCCGGCCGCGCCTGCTTGGCGGCGCCCGGTGGCACGAAAGGTACGCCCCCGCGTTGCGCGATCATGTCGGACCAGCCGCCCGCATATTCGATCCAGCGCCCGCCACCCTCCGGCACCACGATCGAGGTAACGGCGCGGTCGAGAAAATCGCGGTCGTGGCTGATGAGGATCAAGGTGCCCGCATAATCGGCGAGCATTTCCTCAAGCACGTCGAGGGTTTCGAGGTCGAGATCGTTGGTCGGCTCGTCGAGTACCAGCAGGTTCGAGGGTTTGGCAAGCGCCGTAGCCAGCATCAGGCGCGCCCGCTCGCCGCCGGACAACACCTTCACCGGCGTGCGCATTTGCTCGGGCAGGAACAGGAAGTCCTGCATATAAGTCGCGACATGCTTGGCAACGCCATTGATCACGACAACATCGCCCCTACCGCCGGTCAGCACCTCCGCCACCGTCGATTCAGGTTTCAGGCTGTCGCGATTCTGCTCAAGGCTGGCACTTTCCAGATTTGCGCCAAGCCGCAGGGCCCCCTCGTCCGGGGCAAGCTTTCCGATGAGCATGTTGACGAGGGTCGTCTTGCCGGCGCCGTTCGGACCCGCGATGCCCACCCGGTCGCCGCGGTGAACGCGGATGCTGAACTTATCCACAATCGGGGCGGCGCCGAACGATTTCGAAATCGCCTTGGCTTCGATCACGAGCTTGCCCGAAAGCGCGCCCTCCGCGACATCCAGCTTGACCTGCCCCGGCGCGCGTTTGGCGTTCCGTCTCTCCTCGCGCATGGCCTGCAGCGCGCCCAGCCGGCGCACATTGCGCTTCCT
>JBKQNN010000340.1:0-3981 GCA_052145975.1 Rhodomicrobium sp.
CGGGCCGGTCGAGCGACATGCGAATGGCACGCCAGCCGAGCGCCGGGTTTTCCTCTTTGATTTTCTTGAAGTATGGCAGAACCTTATCGCTGCCGATATCGAGCGAGCGGAACACGACGCGGCGGCCCTGCGCCTCGTCCAGCACGCGCGAATAGGCCGCTTGCTGCTCGCCCATCCTCGGGAACTTGGACGCGACCATGAATTGCAGCTCGGTCCTGTAAAGGCCGATGCCGTCCGCACCGCTCTGATAAAGATGCGGCAGATCGACGAGCAGGCCGGCATTCATGTTGAGCGAAATGCGCTCGCCGTCTTTCGTGACCGGCGGCACGTTCCTGAGCCTCGCAAACCGCGCCTGCCGCCGCGCCCTGAAGCGCGCCTTGTCCGCGTAGGCGCGGATCAGTTCCAAGGACGGGCGTATGTGGAGCTGGCCGGTTCCTGTGTCCAATATGGCGGGATTGCCGTGATCGCCCGCGGTCGTGGCATCGGCGACCTGGCAGAGCACGGGGAGATTGAAGGAGCGCGCAACGATGGCGACGTGCGCGGTGGGCCCGCCCTCCTCGATCACGAGGCCTCGCAGCTTCTTGGGATCGTGGCCGAGCAGCTCCGCCGCGCCCATGTTGCGGGCGACAAGGATGGCATCGTTGGGAAGCCTGCCCATGGCGGAGGCGTGGTCGTGGCCGTGTAAGATGCGCAGCATCCGGTTGGCGAGGTCGTCCAGATCGTGACTGCGCTCGCGCCAGAAGCTGTCGGCATTCTTCATCAGCTGCGAGCGGGTATTCTGCTGCACGCGCTCGACAGCGGCTTCCGCCGTCAGCCCCGCCGAGACGGCCTCGCGCATGCGCCGCGCCCATCCGCGGTCATGAGCAAGCATCTGCACCGTCTCGATGATGTCCTTATGCTCGTCGTTCGACATTTCGTCGTTGACAAGCAGGCGGTTGATGTCTTCCCGAAGCCGTAAGAGAGCCTCTTCCAGGCGCTTGAGCTCGGCGGGGATGTTGTCGGCGAAGAATTTGAGAACCTGGGGGCGCGGCTCGTGGAGCGCGATATGCCCAAGCGCCAGCCCGTCGTTCAGCGGAGTTCCAGTCAGCGTGATGGAGGCTTCCCGCCGGTCCGCTCCGGCTACGGCCGTGCCCGCGAAGTTGCCAGACGCGATCATCTCCGCAAGCACCATCGCGGTGGTTTCGAGGGCCTCGACTTCCTCGTCGGTGTAGCGGCGCTCGATCTTGTTTTGGACCGTCAGCACGCCAATCGTCCGGCGGTCGCGTACCATCGGCACGCCGAGGAACGAATGGAAAATCTCTTCGCCCGTCTCGGGCTTGTAGGAGAAGTTGGGGTGTTTTTGAGCGTCGGTGAGATTGATCGGCTCGCCCCAGTCGGCGATCAGGCCGACAAGACCCTCGCCTTTCTTCATGCGCAGCGTATGGACCGCTTCCTTGCGCAAGCCCTCCGTCGCGAACAGTTCAAGGCCGTCGTCGGGAAGCCGGACATAGATCGAGCTCACCTCGGCAATCATGTTCGAGGCGATGACTTTGACAACGTTATCCAGCTTGGCCTGGGGCTCTGACGCACTCGCCATGATTGCCCGAAGCTGCCTGATCAACACCCAAGGTGCGCGTTCTGTCCAGGGCATTTCCCCGGTCCCATGATCCCTGTAGTTTTGGGGCAGGGCGCTCTAATCCGTTCGAGCGCCTTCTGTTCTGTTTGCCAACTCTAAGATTGGTCCAAGCCGAAAAGGCTATGTAGCGTTTTGACGGCCGCCTCCGTATGAGCCGCACTCACGAGCACGCTAATCTTGATTTCCGACGTTGATATGGCCTGAATGTTAATTTGCTTCTCCGCGAGCGCGTGAAACATTTTGGCCGCAACGCCGGCGTGGCTTCGCATGCCAACGCCGATCACCGATACCTTTACCACATCCGTGTCGCCGCGCATTTCACTAAAGCGTATCGTGTCCTGGCGGTCGCGCAGCACTTGCAGCGCGCGCGGCAATTCCGAGGCTGCGACCGTGAAAGTGAGGTCCGTGGTCCGGCCGTCCTCCGAGATGTTCTGCACGATCATGTCCACGTTGATGTTCGCATCCGCGAGCGGCATGAAAATGCTCGCGGCGACCCCCGGTTTGTCCTCGATCTTGAGAACCATGATCTTAGCTTCGTCCTTGGCGTAGGCTATGCCGCTGACGATGTGATGCTCCAACATTTCCGTCTCATCGCAAACGAGCGTTCCACGCTTCTCGGCCAGCCCGGCTCGCGCGGGCTCGCAGACCTCCGGGGTATCGAAGCTAGAACGCACTTGTATACGCACGCCGCGAGCCATTGCAAGCTCCACGGAGCGCGTCTGCAGCACTTTGGCGCCAAGCGACGCCATCTCCAGCATTTCCTCGTACGAAACACGCGAGAGCCGCCGCGCGCCAGGTACGATCCGGGGATCGGTTGTGTAAACGCCATCGACATCGGTGTAAATGTCGCAGCGCTCGGCACTGAGGGCTGCCGCGAGCGCGACAGCGCTCGTATCGGAGCCGCCGCGGCCCAGCGTGGCGATCCGATTGTCCTTGCTGACGCCCTGGAAACCGGCGACGACCGCGACCTCGCCTTCGTTGACGCGGCTGAGCAGCGCGTCCCCCTCGATCCGGTCGATACGCGCCACGCCGTGGCTGCCGTCCGTGACCAGCGGGATCTGCCAGCCTTGCCAGGAGCGGGCCGGAATACCCATGGATTGCAGAATGATCGCCATGAGCCCGGCCGTGATTTGTTCGCCGGAGGAAACTACGGCATCGTATTCCCGGGGGTCGTACTGCGGATGGGCTTCCCGCGTCCACGCCACGAGCTGGTTGGTATGGCCGGCCATCGCGGAAACGACAACCGCGACCCGGTTGCCGGCATCCACCTCGCGCTTCACATGCAGGGCGGAATTCCGGATACGTTCGATATCGGCGACGGAAGTTCCGCCAAACTTCATGACGAGGAGCATTTGCCGTAGCTATGATGGTAAGAGTGGGGTTATGAAGCCGGAGCTGGCAGCCTTGGCGTCACCGCGAAAACAGGAAGGCCATCGATGGAGATTGAGGCAGAAACACGGCGAAGTCCATCCCTGGATGAAGAAGAGTTGCGGCGCTTCGAGCGGCTCGCGGGTGAGTGGTGGGATGAGCGGGGCAGGCTCCGCGCGCTTCATGCCATCAACCCGGCGCGGCTTGCCTTTATCGTTGAAGAGGTTAAGCGGTGGCGTCCCGGTCAGGGCACGGCCTTCCGCCCGCTCGATGCGGTGAGCGTTATCGATATCGGTTGCGGTGGCGGCATCTTGTCCGAGCCCATGACGCGGCTCGGCGCCAGCGTGACCGGCATCGACCCAATAGAGGAGTCCGCCGGCATTGCGCGGGCGCATGCGCAAGCCATGGGTCTTTCCATCGCCTATCGCACCGCCTCGGCGGAGGACGTTGCGCGGGAAGGTAAGACGTTCGATGCGGTTGTTGCCTCGGAGGTGGTGGAGCATGTGGCGGACGTAGGCTCCTTCTTGAGAACCTGCCGGAGCCTATGCAAACCGGGCAGCCTGCTCGTACTTTCAACTCTAAACCGCACCGCTAAAGCCTATGGCCTTGCCATTCTCGCGGCGGAACGCGTGCTGGGGCTCGTTCCTCCCGGCACTCATGATTGGAAAAAGTTTATAAAACCTGAAGAGCTGGAAGCGGCGCTCGGCGAAGCGGGGTTTAGGCGGGTCTCCTTCAACGGGATTGTGTTTAATCCGTTAAGGGGAACGTGGGGCCTTTCGGAAACGGACCTGGCCGTGAACTACCTGGCCTCGGCCGAGGCGGTTTAACGCCCTCCATGATACTAAGCTCGCTCCCCTCACCCCAGCCCTCTCCCCATGGGAGAGGGAGTCCCGCTGTGCCTGTTGAGAGAACGTTCCCTCTCCCATGGGGAGAGGGACAGGGTGAGGGGCGGGACGCCTGGAAATCGCCGCAGACAGCGGCCACCGGCAGTCCTTCCG
>JBKQNN010000341.1:0-7056 GCA_052145975.1 Rhodomicrobium sp.
ATCCGATTGATTGCTTCACGAAGACCCCCTCACCCCAGCCCTCTCCCCAAGGGGAGTGGGAGTCCGCTCGCAGCCGTTGAGTAGGCGTCCCCTCGCCCCTTGGGGAGAGGGACAGGGTGAGGGGGTCTTCGTGAACTGTTCAATCGGATTCGGTATCAAAACAGCTTCAACCCCGGAGGCAGAGGCAGGCCGCCCGTGAGCGCCTGCATCTTTTCCGCCATCGCCTGCTCGACTTTTTGCTTGGCGTCGTTATGAGCGGCAACGATGAGATCCTCCAAGATCTCCGCCTCACCGGGCTTCATAAGGCTGTCGTCGATGGACATGCGCGCCATCGCGCCCTTCCCGTTCAAAGCGACCTTTATGAGTCCGCCGCCCGACACGCCCTCGACCTGCATGCTCTCCAGCTCCACCTGGAGTTCTGCCACCTTGGCCTGAAGCTCCTGGGCCTGCTTCATCATGTTCATGATATTCTTCATGAAACTCTCCTTGTTCTGACTGCCGTCATTGCGGACCCCGGGCCGGAGGCCGGGGTAAACGCCGCGAAGCAATCCAGGGCCAAGTCACTATTGTTACTATGGAACGCCACGGCGGCAAAGCCGCCCCGCGATAACATGGTATTCGATTGGGGCTAATCCAGCTTGCGCACGCCTTTGATTTCCGCATCGGGAAAGTGGTGCATCACGCTTTTGACGACCGGATGCCTGCGAATGTCTTCCACGGCCTGAGCGTTTTCGGCACGGCGGCGGGCGCCCAAGGGCCCGAGCCCCCGCTCATCCGAAAGAGAAACGATCCAGCGCTCCCCGGTCCAGGCTTGCATCTTGCGGGATAAATCCTGCGCCAGGTTTTGCGGTGCGCCATCAAGCGTATGCAACTCGATGAAGCCGGGGCCAAACTTCACGAGTTCTGCCTGCTCTTCGAGCGCAATCTTGAGTTTGATGTCGCGGACTTCGCCCGCATAGGCCACTACATCCTCAAAGGAGCCGAACCGCGCCAGATCGCGCTTTGCCGCGCCGGCTTCATTTTCAGCCTGGATCGCGGATTGTGCGGGGGAAGGCTCAGCACTCTGGCGCGGGCCGGCCTTCTTTTCAGCCCTCGCTGCGGGTGTGCCGGCAAGATCGCCAACAATGTCGGCCGGCGACGGTAGCTGCGCGGTGTAGCACATGCGGATCACAAGCATTTCGGCGGCGGCGAATGGCCTGGGCGCGCGCGACGTTTCGTCGAGCCCTTTGAGCAGCATCTGCCAGGCGATGGCGAGCCGGGGAACTGGGATCGCGGCGGAAAGCTTGTCCGCGCGAGCCTTGTCCGCGGACGAAAAATCGGCCGGATACACGCCGGGCACGGCCTTGAGGCGGCTCAGCGCGTGAACGGCGTCGGCGGCATCGGTCAGGATCATGAGCGGATCGCCGCCGGTATCGTGGAGCGCGTTGAGAGAGGAAAGCGCCGCCTGCGCATCGCCTTCGAAAATGCGTTCGAGCAGGCCGAAGATCGCGGCCCGTCCGGACAGGCCGAGCATTTCGAGGACGCCTGGGGAGGTCAGATGGCCCTGGCCGAGCGTGAGCGCCTGATCGAGCAGGGACAAGCCGTCGCGCACGGAGCCTTCGGCGGCGCGCGCGATAAGCGCGAGCGCGCCCTCGTCTGCGCTGTGCCCTTCCTTCGCAAGTATGCCGGCGAAATGGCTCTCCAGCAAGCCCGCCTCGACGCGGCGCAAATCGAAGCGCTGGCAGCGCGACAGGATCGTGACCGGGACTTTGCGGATTTCGGTGGTGGCGAATATGAACTTCACATGCGGCGGTGGCTCTTCCAGCGTTTTCAAGAGGCCATTGAATGCCGACTTCGACAGCATGTGCACCTCGTCCACGATAAAGACGCGGTAGCGCGCCGAAGCGGGCTTGTAGCGGATTGCCTCGATGATTTCGCGGATGTCGTCGATGCCGGTGTTGGAGGCGGCGTCCATTTCGAGCACGTCGACATGGCGGCTTTCCATGATCGCCTGGCAGTGAACGCCAAGCTCTTGGATATCGAGCGTGGGCCTGTCCGCCACGCCGGGGCGCTCGTAGTTGAGCGCGCGCGCCAGGATGCGGGCGGTGGTCGTCTTGCCGACGCCGCGCACGCCGGTTAGCATGTAGGCTTGCGCGATCCGGTCCATCTCGAACGCATTCTTAAGCGTCCGGATCATGATGTCCTGGCCGATAAGATCGTCGAACGTTTGCGGCCGGTACTTGCGTGCCAGGACAACGTAAGGCGCTGGCGCCGGAAAATCCTGGGACGCCCCCTGCTTATCGCTGGATTTGCTCATGCGCCAAAAAGCCATACCGTAGAGTCTTTTGTTTTCGCAGAGCTTTATCGCAAAACCGGGAAGGCCACTTTTGCGAACTCTGCTTAGGAATAAACTGCGCACCTAGACGCTTGCGCCTAGCCTCATCGCGAGGCGGCAACGCCGCCGTGGCGATCCAGAAGCCCATCCGCGGCTCGATCCTGGATTGCTTCGCGGAGTTTACCCCGGCCTCCGAGCCGGGGCTCGCAATGACGCCCAAGGCGCATCGCATGAGTGCGGCGGTGAGAGGTTGGACAGCAACCCGCATCCGGTTCGTTAGGGCTGCTTCCTTCCGGACCTGACCCGGTTGGCGAGAGACACGTCTGCGCCAACCTCCCGGCTCTTATATTGCCGGAAGCGCGCCATCGCGCAAGAGCGCTGTACGCATTCTGCTTTGTTTCCCCCGTGCCGCTAGCTTGAACGTACCCGGAAGCGAACCTAAGTTGAGGGCATGGCCGCTATCCGCGCCGATTTTGCACAGCTTGCCGGCGCAACGATTGGGCGAGTTTGGGCGATTTCCCAAAACCTCTGTTGACATTCTTTAGAATGATTCTAAGGTGGGCGGGCACGGCAAGGTTCGAGCACGCGCTACGTTCTAAATGCGCTACATTCTATTTGTACCTAACTACTGGAGACGTCAATGGCCAAGCTCAAGGGCACCAAGACCGAACATAACCTCAAAGAAGCATTCGCCGGCGAAAGCCAAGCCAACCGCCGCTACCTTTATTTCGCACAAAAGGCGGATGTGGAAGGGTACAACGATACCGCGGTCGTCTTCCGCTCGACCGCCGAAGGCGAGACCGGCCACGCCCACGGCCACCTGGAATATCTTGAGGAAGCGGGCGATCCCGCAACGGGCCTGCCCATCGGCCCGACTACCGATAACCTCGCCGCGGCTATCGCGGGAGAAACCCACGAATACACCGATATGTATCCTTCGATGGCCCGCACTGCACGCGAGGAAGGCTTCGAGGAAATCGCCGAGTGGTTCGAGACGCTGGCAAAGGCCGAGAAATCTCACGCCGGCCGCTTCCAGAGAGCTCTTGACGAAGTGAAAAGGGCGTAACGCGACGGGAGGCGGGCCGCCACGCGCCCCCAGCACTATAGCGAGCGTTCTGCCTCCCACCTTTCAGCTCAAAAACACCGGCGCTATTCATGTCTGAAGGCAGTTTGCAAGCGCCTGTCCGCCATCCGGTGGATTGGCAGAACCCCGATTTCTACGACGAAGAGAAGCTCGACGCAGAATTGCGCCGCGTGTTCGACATTTGCCACGGCTGCCGCCGCTGTTTCAATTTGTGCGATTCCTTCCCGCGGCTGTTCGATCTGGCCGACGCCTCGCCCGGCGAACTGCACGATGTGAAGTCGAGCGATTTCAAGAGCGTAGTCGACGCTTGCACGCTGTGCGACATGTGCTTCCTGACGAAATGCCCCTATGTGCCGCCGCACGATTTCACGCTGGATTTTCCAAATCTGATGCTGCGTTACCGCGCCGTGGAAGCGAAACAGGGCAAGGTGCCGGTCGCGGACCGCGAACTCACCAAAACAGACCGCAACGGTGAAGCCGCCAAGTATGTCGCCCCGCTGGCGAATTGGGCCACCGGAAACCGCACCGTGCGCGGCGTTCTGGAGCGCGTCGCGGGCGTGCATCGCGAGGCGGAGCTGCCGCATTACGCGTCGCGGACGCTGACGGCGCGCGCGCAAAAAGAGAGTGTGGCGGTGAACGCGGAAGCGCCGGCTTACGGCAAGCGCAAGGCCGTGCTCTACGCCACCTGCTCGATGAATTACAACGATCCTGACCTTGGCTGGCTGGCGCGGCAAGTGCTCGCCAAGCTCGGCGTGGAGACTGAGATTGTGTACCCCGCCTGCTGCGGCATGCCCCAGCTTGAACAGGGGCTGATCGGCGATGTGGTTGCCAACGCCCGGAAGGTCGCGCTGGCAATGCAGGACTGGATCGCCAAGGGCTACGACGTCGTCGCGCTGGTCCCAAGTTGCGCGCTGATGCTGAAGCAGGAATGGCCGTTGCTCGTGCCGGAAAGCGATTCCGCGCGCGGAGCAGTCGATGCCCTGGCGAAGGCCACGTTCGACCTTACGGAATTCGTCGTCGACATCGCCAAAAAACATGGGCTGGCGCCGGGGCTCACGCCGCTGGCCGGACCCGTCGCCCTGCACCTGGCCTGCCACGCGCGGGCGCAGAACATGGGCGCCAAGGCCGCCGATATGCTGCGGCTGTTGCCACAGGCGCAAGATATTACCGTCATCGAACGCTGTTCAGGCCATGGCGGCTCGTGGGGAGTCAAAAAGGATAACTTTGCAACAGCGCTGAAGGTTGGCAAGCCCGCCATGCGAAAAGCAGCGGAAGTGCTTGAAACTGCTGCTGAAAAGAACCAGCCCGGCTTCGTTGCCTCCGAATGCCCGCTCGCGGCGGCGCATATCGTGCAGGGAATCTCCCGCCTGGCCGGTAACGGGGATTTGCCGGCAATCCGCGCGTATCATCCCATAGAAATTTTCGCCCTAAGTTATGGCTTAGTAAGGGAAGCACAATGAAGCACGAGATCGCCGCCGCCGACATACTGCCGATCGAAGCTTATGAGCGTGTTCGCGAAGAAAAGCGCCGCGTAATCCGCGATATTAAAGCAAACCGCCGTGTTGCTGTGGGCCCCTATGCTACGTTTTACTTTGAGAACTACGACACGCTGTGGCTGCAGGTGCAGGAAATGCTGCGCATCGAAAAAGGCGGTGCGGCGCAACTTGCGGATGAGCTTGAAGCCTATAATCCGATGGTGCCGAAGGGCAACGAGCTGACCGCCACGATGATGTTCGAAATCGAAAACCCGGAACGCCGGCGGCAGGTTTTGGCGCAGCTTGGCGGCGTGGAGCGCATGATGGAATTGCGCTGCGGCGGCGAAGCGGTCAAAGGCGAAATCCAGCAAGACCTCGAATACACGACGCCGGACGGCAAGGTTTCGGCGGTGCTGTTCCTGCACTTCCGTTTCGCGTCCGGGCAGGCTGAAAAATTCTTTGCGCCGGGGGCCGAGATTGCCGTCGCGGTGACGCACCCGGAATACAGCCACATCGCGATCGTGCCCGCGGCGGTCAAGGCCGAGCTGGCCAAGGACATCGGCTGAACGCGCCAAATTAACTCTCCGGGCTGCTCCGCCGGCCTCTCCGGGAAGGCTGCGGGGGCGGTTTTCGATTTTGAAGTAGTTTAGCAGAGGTGTCTTGAATAAGCGTTAAGTCAGATGCGGATACCTATGTTATTGATGTATAATGCTTAATTCAATTCGCGGCCGGTCCGGCCTTCGGTTAATTTCAAATCTGCGGATATATTTAATAGTATTTTGGAGTCGGAGAAATCGACCTAAAGGGGGAAAAGATTCGCAGAAAGACGGCGGCGGAAAATATGAGACGTCCCCGTTTACTATATCCGCATTAATCATAATAGGCATGTACAGCAAACAAACTATTCGTTAAGGCGGAAGACAAAGCTGCGAAGTGTGCCGGCATCGCTCCATGACGCCCGCGGGATCGCGCGTTACCAAGCCGCTTTTCATGCGCCGCCGATCATGATACGAGAGAACGAATGGCCACGTGGCGGAGTGGTGACGCATCGGACTGCAAATCCGCGTACCCCGGTTCGATTCCGGGCGTGGCCTCCATTTAAAATCAAAGAGTTAGATGGATTTTCATCCTTAGGCGGATGTTTTATAGGCACTCTGGCGCACCGCAAAGTGGCTGGGATCGGGTCTGCCAAGCAGGTATCGCAGATGCCTGTTGAAACCTGCGAGCGCTTAATCCCATTGCGATCTGCTTCGACATCGGCGTCATCCAGCGCGATCCACCCGAAATCCGCACCGTTTCTTAGCAGCTGAAAGTTCTCCACTGGTGCGAGCCTGGTGTGGATAACCCCGCTCCTGGCCTAACCCGTTTCCATTTGCGCTGGGAACAGCGGGAGCACCGGGAACGATCTTGATTTTACGATTTTTTTCCAGTCCCACGCGTGTCCGCGTAGCGGGGACACTGGGAACGAACAAGCAATAAAGCTGCGCGGGCACGTCTAAACATTTTAGCTTATTGCGCGGCAGCCGCAACCATCCTAACGAGTCCGGTTGTATTTTTCTCTTGTTCGTTAACAAATCTCTCGATAGTTGTATTGAATTGGCGCCGCAACCGCGCTGGCGTGCGAAGGGAATGGCAATGGAAGTGGTCACAACAGCGGAAAGCGCCCCCATGAGCGGCTCTATCAAGGCTGCGGCACCGGGGCCGGAAAAAAGAGCGCTCCAGTGGCTTTTAGAGCTTATGTGGCTAGCGCTATTTATTCCAGCCGTAGTTGCGGCATTGCCATTTTTATTTCTGATCACGATAGTTGTGGCTCGGACGGATACGCAGCGGCAATGAATGATACCGCCGGGCGTAATTGTTGACCGCTCCGGCGTCGTCCCCGCGAAGGCAGGGATCCACCTTTCCGCAGGCTAGTGCGTTGTTCACGCATGGATTCCCGCCTTCGAGCGTGTGAAGAAATCCATGCGCATGCAGTACGCTCGGTTTGTCATGGCCCGGCTTGACCGGGCCATCCAGAAAATCCAATGCGCTCAATGCATTAGTGGATGGCCGGGTCAAGCCCACGGCTGTCCGGTTTAATTTTATGGACGGAGCGCATGACATTGATTCTACTCCTATCCGGACGTTTCGCGACGATCTGGACACGAAAAGGGATCAATGCCATGCGGCACAAGAATAGCGTC
>JBKQNN010000342.1:0-9899 GCA_052145975.1 Rhodomicrobium sp.
CCAGCAATCCTCGCACCATTCCCAGACATTGCCGTGGACCTGATAAAGGCCCCAAGGGTTCGGCTGGAAGGATTTTGCAGGAAGCGTCTTCTGCCGGTATTCGCCCTTCTTGCCGCCGCCGAAAGTGTAGTTGCCATCGTAATTGGCTTGCTCCGTCGAGATCGAGGAGCCCCACCAAAACGGCGTCTGTGTCCCAGCCCGGCAGGCATATTCCCACTCGGCCTCCGAGAGTAGCCGGTAGTCCTTGCCAGTCTTATCGCTGAGCCACTTCACATAAGCCTTGGCGTCATCCCAATTCACGCAGACAACCGGATGGCTATCGTCCTGGGCAAAACCAGGATCGCGCCAGGACTTCTTCGCGTCCTGTTTCCACTCTGTGCCGGTCCAAACATAGGCGCCCCCGCTCATATCGTGGCGGGTCTCGTTGACAAAGGCCGAGAATTCGCCGCGCGTAACGGCGTAGCGGCCAACCGCGAACGGCTTGGCAATCGTCACCTTATGTTGAGGGCCTTCCCGCTTAATAAACTCTGCCGAAGCCGCGTACTCCTTGCAAAGCTTGTCGATCTCCGCCTGCGCCGTGCCCATCATGAATGAGCCGGCCGGCGCCACTACCATCTCCGGGCACCAAGGCGCGGCCACATCGCGGAAGCCCTCGTCCGAGCCGGGCCGCACCTTCTGCGCCGGATCGCTTATGACCGGCGGCGGTGGTGGAACGCCGCCCAGCACCTCCCGCAGCGCCTTCGCCAACCCCTCCCCGTCCGCGCCGAAGCGGTCGTGGCTGAGCCGTGTCGCCTGCCGCCGCGCCAGCGCCTTCAGCGGCGCGGGAAGTTCCCCTTCGCCCGGCATATGCGCGCCATCAACCAGCACCGGGATGACCCGGATTTTGCGCGCGAGCGCGGTTGCGATCTCGATATGCACGAAGTCGTTGGGATCGTCGATTCTTCGCCGCCCATTCTTGTCCAGCAGCGCGAGCCATTGCGGCCCGATCACCACCACCATGATCTCGCAGGCCGAGACTTGCGCTTCCAGCACCTCGACGAAATCGTCGCCTGGCTTGATGTGGCCCTCGACATCCATGAAGAGCTGCTCGCGCGGGAAGGACTGCGCCAGCAAATTGTAGAGGCTTAGCGTTGGCCAGCGCGAGTCGTCGCGCCTGTAGTTGAGGAAAATCTTGCCGGACATGGACCCCTTCGCCGCTAATGCCGCCGCACGCCTCCTATGTAATTCCAACGCCGGGGCGCGAGCAAGGGGAAGAACAGCGGCGGGACGAAAAAGGCCCCCTCACCCCAGCCCTCTCCCCACGGGGAGAGGGAGCTGGCTGCGGCCCTATCGTCGAGGTGCGAGGACAATTCTGGCGTCCTCTCTCCCCATGGGGAGAGAGACAGAGTGAGGGGGTCTTCTTCCTAGGCCTATCGTACAAAAGCACGTCGCAAATCTCGCGGAAAGCCTCCCCCCCTATAACACAGAATCAACCGTGTTATGTTTAATGCGGGTATAGTGAACGTGCGCGGCACATATTTTCCGCCGCCGTCTTTCTGCGAATCTTTTCGCTCTTTAGGTCGATTTCTGCGACTCCGAAATACTATTAAATATAGGAACAACTTGCCGGTTAACCTGAAGAATGACTGAAAATGTGCGCCCGGTCAGCCTGAGCTGTCTACTTTATACAGTTATATCAATGTGTTAGTATCGTCCCCGGTCTTAAGTCTTCCGCAACGGAACTGTGTTATATTTATTCAAGATCGAAATGCACCACCGCAGAAGGCAAACGCGCGCGGCATGTTAACAGGCGGGAAACCCTATTGCAGCTCATTGCGGTGCGGTGGCGGGCTGCCGCCTACCGTAGACGGCATCGGCGCGCGCCTCGAACGCATCGGCAAAGGTACGGAAGGCGCGGTCGAACACGGCGCCCATCAGCATCTGGAAGGCGCGGGCTTTGAACTCGTAATCGAGGTAGAAGCCCACCTGGCACGCCCCCTCGCCCGCGGCTGCGAACGTCCAGCGGTTATGCAGCCGGCGGAACGGCCCATCCAGGTAATCGACGGCGATGGCGTGTTCGGCAGGCTTCAGCACCACGCGGCAGGTGAAGCTCTCGGTGAAGAACTTGTAGGCCACCGTCATGCGCGCGGTCAGCGTCTCGTGGCCGCCATGGTGCTCGCGGCGGAGCACCCGCAAGCCTTGGCACAGCGGCACGAATTGCGGGTATTTCTCGACATCGGCGACGAGCGCGAACATGGCGCTGGCCGGGTGCGCAACGCGGCGCGTGGTGTGGAACGAGGGCATCAGGGCTCTAACCTGCGCTCAAGCAGCCCAGAGGGCGGTAGCGCCAACAAGTTTGCGAGGAAGCGGTCCGCCTCGCGGCTGCGGGCGAATGTGTGCACCTTGGCATGGCCCGCGTGCTCTGCCAAGGCCCGCCGGTATTTTGCCGCATGCGCGCGCCTGAAGGTCCACGCCCATTTCAGGAACTCCCAATCGAGCCGCTCGGGGCAGCCCGGCGCCAAGTCCAGCCTCACGCGCCCGAAACCGAGCGCCATCCGCCTCACAACGCGCGGAAACGCAACCCGCTGCGGCAGATCGAGCCAGAGGATCGTATCGGCGCGGGGCATGCGAATATGAAAGGAGTTGTTGTAGCCACCATCCATGATCCACTCATCGCGCGCGGCAAGCCCGGCCACGAGCCGCTCCCATTCGTCTTTCGGCGTCTTCCCCCAGCCCGGCTGCCAATAGAGCTGGTCCAGATGGAACAGCGGCAGCCCGGTGATGGCATGCAGCCGCCTTGCGAGCGTCGACTTGCCCGAACCCGGCCCGCCAATGACCATCACCCGCTTCATGAGCGGTCCCTAATGCCGGTGCAGCATGGGCTCAACGAAAGCGATCGCACGCTCAATGCTGATGCCATTCTGTGTGTCCGCGATCAGTGGATGATCCTGCGACGGATCGAACTCAATATGCGGCCGCTTGCGGTTATCGGCCGGAATTACGTTGCAGCGGAGGTTCAGCGTGGTCGGATAACCTTGAAGCACCGAAGCAAACCAGCCGAACATCGGCCCGAGCTTGCTTTGATCGGTATCGTCGAAAGTCTCTTGGTATTTCAGGAAGTTGTCCTCGCTCAACGACGACCACACGCCCCAATCCAAAGTATCGTCATGACCCAGAACCGGGACCTGGAGTACGCAGCGCGCGTAAAATGCCTTGCCGTCAACGACGCGCAAATCGCCGGTCAGGAAAACGCGTCCAGTTCGCTCTTCTTCCGGTACGCTATAGTAATGTGCTGGCGCTTCAAAACCGATTGCGGGCAGTCCACGATGGATGTTCCCGCAAGAAGAGCAAGCCCAGGTCAGCTCACCCGGCGCCATCGCCTGCTCCCGATGCGGCAAGGCGAGCGGACTTCAGGCGCTGGAAATCCTCGCCGGCGTGGTAGGACGAGCGCGTCAGCGGGCTCGACGCCACCACCAGGAAGCCCTTGGCGAGGGCGGTCGCTTTATAGCTCTCGAACTCAGCGGGCTCCACGAACCGCTCCACGGCGGCGTGCTTGCGCGTCGGCTGGAGGTATTGCCCGATGGTGAGGAAATCCACATCCGCCGTGCGCAGGTCGTCCATGACCTGCAGCACCTCGTTGCGCTGCTCGCCGAGCCCCACCATGATCCCGGACTTCGTGAACGTGGCTTGGTCGAGTTCCTTCGCGCGCTGGAGCAGCCGCAGCGAATGGAAATAGCGCGCGCCCGGCCGGATCGTCAGGTAAAGCGACGGTACGGTTTCGAGATTGTGGTTGAACACATCGGGCTTGGCCGCGATCACCGTTTCGAGCGGGCCGCCGCCTTTTTTGAGAAAATCCGGCGTCAGCACCTCGATGGTCGTGGCGGGTGCCGCGACCCGGATCGCGCGGATCGTGGCGGCGAAATGGGTAGCACCGCCGTCGGGCAGATCGTCGCGGTCTACCGAGGTTACGACCACGTGGGAGAGCCCGAGCGCGGCGACGGCTTGCGCGACGTGCTCCGGCTCCGCGGCGTCAAGCGCCCCCGGCAGTCCGGTTTTCACATTGCAGAAGGCGCAGGCGCGCGTGCATGTGTCGCCCATGATCATCATGGTCGCGTGGCGCTTCTCCCAGCACTCGCCGATGTTCGGGCAGCCCGCTTCCTCGCAGACGGTGTGCAGGCTGTTCTCGCGCACGATCCTGGCCGTGCCCGCATAGCCCGCAGACCCGGGCGCCTTCACGCGGATCCACGCGGGCTTGCGCTGCGCCGGGGTGTCGGGCCGCCCGGCCTTTTCAGGATGACGCAAGTTGCCGGCGCGACCGCGCCCTGCGCTGCTTGAGCGCACAGCGCCGCCTTCGCGCTTTTCCAAGAGAGTTACCATCAGCCCACGCTTCTCTTCGCTTGTCCGCCGGCATATTGCCCCGGCAGCTTATTTCGCAAAGAGGCTTGCCAAGTGCAAGCCCGCGAGGATTGCGGCGCGCCTTGGACAGCCGGATTTCAGTTTAGGCAGCACTTTTTGTATTTCTTGCCCGACCCGCAGGGACACGGATCGTTGCGGCCAATTTTCCCATCCTGCGTTTGAGTATCCAAGGCCTCTTCCCGCCGTATCGAGTAGAGAGCTTGAATAAAATCTATAATCTTGACCTGCGCAGACTCGAATAGCCGTTTTGGATCTTCGCCCTGCTCTATTATTTGCCCTTCGATCTCTTTGTCCTGAAGCAGAACGCACAGCATGGCGGTCAGAACCCTGCCCTTCCCTTCCAGGTACGGCTTCCACGCCTCGTTGCGCAACCGGATTCCGGTGAAGAAACCATCTGCCCAGTCTCGCGTTATTGGGTTTCCATCGCAGTCCTCCCAGAATTCGGGCTCGTAGCTGCCACGTTTTCTGAGGCTTTCAACCACCTTGCGGTGCTCGATCAGCATCATGGTTGCCACGAGGCTGTCCTCCTCCGCACTCAACCCGTCCAAGCCTTCCAAGAAACAACCCATCCATTCCGCTGGCGGAACGGCCTCCGGCCCCACGATCACAGCCGCAACGAGCCCATTGAGGTACGAGAGCGTTCCAAGGGCGCCTTCCGAGACAGCGTTGGAGGGGGGAAGCTTGCCTATGCCTGCACGCTCTTTGGGGTTCCTCAATATCGCCGAGAAGCTCACTGTGCCCTCCCTTGAAATGCCGGATTGCGAATCGAAATCCGCCTGGGACAAAGCTACACGCGTCCGGCAGTTCCCGGTAGATGGGCACCCGGTTATTCCCCAACGATGGCGCCCGGCGGTTACATGTGGATGACGCGGCCGTAGGCGTCCAGCACACTTTCGCCCATCATCTCCGAGAGCGTCGGGTGCGGGAAGATCGCCTCCATCAGCTCGGCCTCGGTCGTCTCCAGCGTCTTGGCTAGCCCAAAGCCCTGGATCAGCTCCGTCACCTCGGCGCCGATCATATGCGCGCCCAGTAGCTCGCCGGTCTTGGCGTCGAAGATCGTCTTCACGAACCCCTCGGGCTCGCCCAGCGCGATAGCCTTGCCGTTGCCCTGATAGGGGAAGCGGCCAACCTTGATCTCGCGCCCGTTCGATTTCGCCGCCGCTTCGGTGAGCCCGATCGAGGCCACCTGCGGATGCGAATAGGTGCAACCGGGCACGTTCCTCACGTTCAGCGGATGCACATCGTTCTTGCCCGCGATCTTTTCGACGCAAATTATGCCCTCGTGGCTCGCCTTATGCGCAAGCCAGGGGGGGCCTGCCACGTCGCCAATGGCGTAGATGCCGGGTGCGGCCGTGCGGCAATACTCGTCGATAACGATGTGCGATTTCTCTATCCTGACGCCTTGCTCTTCCAGGCCCAGATTTTCCACATTGCCCACGATGCCGGCGGCGAGGATGACACGGCTGAACTCCTGAATTTCCTGCCTGCCGTCCTTGAGCGCGATGGTCGCGTGCACGCTATTCCCGTGCTTTTCGAGCTTATCCACTTTCGCGCCAGTGTGGATTTTCATGCCCTGCTTCTCGAAAGACTTGCGGGCGAAGGCCGAAACCTCCTCGTCCTCCACGGGCAGAATGCGGTCCAGGATCTCGACCACCGTGACCTTCATGCCCAGCGCATTGTAAAAACTCGCGAATTCGATCCCGATGGCGCCGGAGCCCACGATCAGAAGCGACTGCGGCGTCACATCCGGCACCATCGCTTCCTTGTAGGTCCAAACGAGCTTGGCGTCCGGTTCAAGCCCCGGCAGCGTGCGGGCGCGCGCCCCCGTCGCGACGATAATGTTCTTGGCCTCTAGATCGGCGAGCGGTTTGCCGTCCTTGCCCGCGATCGCGATCACGCCCCTGCCCTTCAGCCGCGCGGTTCCAGAGATAACGGCCACTTTGTGCTTTTTCAGCAGATACGCGACGCCGCTCGACAGTTTGTCCGCGACTTTGCGCGACCGGCCGACGATCTTGGCGAGGTCGAAGCCCACATCCTTGGCCGTGAGCCCGAAATCCTCCGCATGCCGGAACAGCGTCAGCACCTCCGCGGTGCGCAACAGCGCCTTGGTTGGGATGCAGCCCCAGTTCAGGCAAACGCCGCCCAGGTGCTCTCGCTCGATTACCGCCGTCTTCAGCCCAAGCTGCGCCGCGCGGATCGCCGCGACATAGCCGCCGGGCCCCGCCCCTATCACTGCCACGTCGAATGCTTCCGCCACGCTTCCCTCTTCTTAATTCGATGCCAAGACGCCGGGCCAACCGGCATCCGGAAAATATGGACGTTGCAGCCGTTTTGTTAAATCAGCATGGTGACGGGCTCTTCGATAAAGCCCTTGAACGCGGCAAGAAGCTGGGCTCCAAGCGCGCCATCGACCACGCGGTGATCGCAGGAGAGCGTGCAACTCATCATCGCCGCCGCGACGATCTTATCGCCCCTCACGACGGCGCGCTTTTCGCCGCTGCCCACGGCCAGAATTGTAGCGTGCGGCGGGTTGATCACCGCGTCGAAACTGTCGATGCCGAACATGCCGAGGTTCGAAATGGCCGTGGTCCCGCCCTGATATTCGTGGGGTGCTAAGCGGCGGCGGCGCGCGCGCTCGGCCAGACCCTTCATTTCGCCCGAGATTTGCGCGAGCGTCTTGTGCTCGACGCTGCGGATGACGGGCGTGAACAGTCCGCCGTCGATGGCGACCGCGACGCCGATGTCCGAGCTTTTGTGGATCAGAATGCCGCGCTCGGTGAAGGTCGCGTTCGCGTCCGGCACGCGCTGCAGCGCTAGCCCCATCGCCTTGATGATAAAGTCGTTCACCGACAGCTTGTAGGCGCCCGGGCCTTCCTTGGGCGAGCGCACGTTGAGACGCTCCCGTGCATCGAGCAGCGCATCGATCTCGCAGTCAACATTGAGGCGGAAATGCGGGATCGTGGCGGCCGCCTGGGTCAGCCGCAGCGCGATGGTCTTGCGCATATTGTCGAGCGGGCGGATTTCGTAGCTGCCCTTCTCGTAAAGCGCGAGGATCTGATCGTCGGGCATCGCCGCCGGGAAGGCCCGCGAGGGCACCAGCGCCTGCATCCCGTTTTGCGGCTGCAAGGGCGTGGCAGCCGCCTCGGGCGCCTTCCGGATGCCCGCGCGCTGAGCCTCGTCCACGTCGTGCTTGACGATGCGGCCATGCGGGCCACTGCCTTTCACAAGCGAAAGATCGATGTTGGCCTGAGCAGCAAGCCGCCGAGCCAGCGGCGATGCGAAGATGCGGCCATGGCCGTTGGTCTTTGCTGAGGCAAGTCCCCCCTCACCCTGTCCCTCTCCCCGTTGGGGCGAGGGAACGCCCGAAGGACCGTCTGCGCGTGGAGCCAAGGCCGCCGCCTGCCCCCTCTCCCCTTGGGGAGAGGGCTGGGGTGAGGGGGTCTTCTCCTCCGCGATGGTCGAAGCATCCTCGCCCTCTTCGAGCAAAATCGCGATGAGCGTATTCACCGGCACCCCCTCCGTGCCCTCGGGCACCACGATCCTGCCAATGGTGCCCTCGTCCACCGCCTCGACCTCCATGGTCGCCTTGTCGGTCTCGATCTCCGCGATGGCGTCGCCGGACGCGACCTTATCGCCTTCCTTCTTCAGCCATTTCGCAAGCTTGCCCTGCTCCATGGTGGGCGACAACGCGGGCATCAGGATCGGTGTGGGCATGGGTAAATCCTCAAAGCTACAGCGAGCGCTGCGGCCAACGGTAAATGAAGGTCAGATAGGCGAGGGCAAAATAGACGACACCGTCCAGAATCCAGCCCGTCCAGGCGGAGGCGACGCGGCCATCGAGGAACAGGGACTGGACGACGATTGGCGGACCGAGCATCTCGAGGCCAGTGGACTTCTGCGGCAGCTTCATCCACGCATTGTGCATCCCCTCGCCGACATGCTGTATATTCAGCGCGAGCATTCCAAGCGCGACCATGCTGATCGTTAGAAGACCGAACGTCATAAGCCGCAGGCCAACGGGCGCTTTGTGCAGAAAGAGGTAGAGACCCACAATGTAGGCGGAGACAATGGCGAAAAACAGCGAGAGTATCGCCGTGGCTGCCTGGCTCGCCTGGATTGCATTAGACAATATTTCCGCTTCCGTCATGCCCTACCCCCCTGCAAAGAACCAGCCGCCATATAAACAGCTAGTTCCGGTAGAGTACAGACTTGACGGCGGCCACCACGCGGGCGGCATCGGGGAGCGCCAGTTTTTCGAGGTTGGCGGCGTAGGGCATCGGCACGTCCTCGCCCGAGACTTTGCTGGGTGGCGCGTCAAGATAATCGAACGCCTCGGCCGTCACGCGCGCGCAAATTTCGGAGCCCAGCGAGCAGACCGGCCAAGCCTCCTCCACCGTCACGAGGCGGTTGGTCTTGCGCACCGAGGCGAGCACGGTTTCCATGTCCAGCGGGCGCAGCGTGCGCAGGTCGATCACCTCGGCGTCAATCCCCTCGGCTTCGAGCGCCTTGGCCGCCTCGAGCGCATAGACCATGCCGCGCGACCAGGAAACGATGGTCACGTCCTTGCCCGCCCGCGCGATCTTCGCCTTGCCGATGGGGATGACGAAATCGCCCGTCTTCGGCACCTGGCCGTGGGCGCCGTAAAGGATTTCGTTTTCCAGGAACACGACCGGGTTCGGATCGCGGATGGCGGCCTTAAGCAGACCCTTAGCATCGGCCGCGGTGGAAGGCGCGATCACCTTAAGCCCCGGTACATGCGCGTACCAGGCCGAATACTCCTGGCTGTGCTGGGCCGCAACGCGCGCCGCAGCGCCGTTCGGGCCCCGGAACACGATGGGGCAGGTGAGCTGCCCGCCGGACATGTAATGCGTCTTGGCCGCTGAGTTGACGATGTGGTCGATGGCCTGCATCGCGAAGTTGAAGGTCATAAACTCGACTATGGGGCGCAGGCCTGCGAAGCCCGCGCCGATGCCGAGCCCCGCGAAGCCCGCCTCGGTGATGGGCGTGTCGATGACGCGGCGCGGGCCGAATTCGTCGAGCAGACCTTGCGTCACCTTATACGCGCCTTGATATTCCGCGACCTCCTCGCCCATGACGAACACGGTATCGTCGCGCCGCATCTCCTCGGCCATCGCGTCGCGCAACGCCTCGCGCGTGGTTATCTGCACCATCTCCGTGCCTTCGGGGATCTCGGCGGCGCTGTCATAGGCGGGAGCGGACTCCCTCTCCCCGTCCGCACCCGCGTGCGGGTGCGGCGCCGAAAGTGGCAAGCCCGCCAAGGCGAGCTTGCTGGGAGAGGGCTGGGGTGAGGGGGTCTTTGCGGGGTTTGTATTTGTTGCGAGTCCCCCCTCACCCTGTCCCTCTCCCCGTTGGGGCGAGGGGACGCCCGAAATACCGTCTCCGCATACGGAATGTGCCGCAGCCTTCCCCGCATAGCCGTTAGCCAGCGCGGAGGCGTCCTCGCCATCGGTCAGGATCACCGCAATCGGCGTGTTGACCTTCAC
>JBKQNN010000343.1:0-11886 GCA_052145975.1 Rhodomicrobium sp.
AGCAGTTTTGAATTGCAGAGTATAGTAACCGTATGCCCGCGGGATCGCATAAAAGAGCGTTAGCGTAGTTGAGAGTTCGATGAAGTACTCGATTATATCTGAGGCCGATGGGCCGGTTAAATGTCATGGCAATGGTGAGTTGTATTGGGCATCGGAGATGGAAAACCTATCGCTGACCGATGGCTACCCGGTCCAGCCCGTTCCATGGCGGCAAAGCCTAAACGCGCGCGATGCCGGCCGCTTGAAAAGCCAATTTATGAGGAGCGCTAAACTGCCGGTCAGAGACGGTGCCGCCAGCAGCCCGCAACTCTGCTCCCCGCCTATCGGCACCTAATATAATGCTGGCGGGTTTGCTTGGAGAAGGACAGAGCCCGCACCCGCGAAGGCGGGCGATGAGGAGGATATTGCGATGCTATCGGCCCGGTCTTGGCATGACAAGAACGGCCGGTTTTCGCTTTTATTGTACGCGGGCCGGCCCACGCAGAAAGGGATGCCGATCCGCAACTTTTCGCGGAATAATTTGCCAAGGCAAGGAAACGGCACTTTCCGGTCAATAAACCGTTATAATGTGCATGCTACTAACGATACATGATTTCGCGTAGACAACTCCTGACGTTGAGTGTTGCAACCGCTGGGTCCGCCGTGCTGGGCGCGGCGGATGCGTTTGCAGTGGAACCGGGCTTTAGCCTTGCGGTCAGGGAATGGACAGTCCCTCATGCCGGCTGGCCCAAATCCGCCAAGCCATTAAGGATCGGCATTTTGACGGATATCCACGCCGTCGAACCGTGGATGCCTGCGGCTCGCATAGCTGCGATTGCCGGGCGGCTCAATGCCATGAAACCCGATCTCATCGTGCTTCTCGGGGACTACGTGAACAGCCTGAGGCCCCGTTTCCTCTCCAGCCTCGTTCCCGTTGCCGAATGGATGGCGGCGCTGGAAGGGCTTCGCGCTCCGCTCGGCGTCTATGCAATTCTCGGCAATCACGATGTAGGGTCTGAGGACGTCCGCCTCATACGCGACGGTTTTAAGAAGTCCGGCATTCGCCTCTTGGAGAATGCCGCCGTCCCTGTAAACAGGGCCGGGCGCCGCTTTTGGATCGCGGGACTCGGCGATCAGATCTGTGGAGTGGACGATCTGCCGGGCACGCTGCGCCAAATCGGGGACGATTCGCCTGTGCTCCTTCTCGCCCACGAGCCATACATCTTCAAGGAGGCGCCAAAGCGGATAACGCTCACCCTGGCCGGCCATACCCACGGCGGGCAGGTTTACGTTCCCTTCATCGGCCGGCCGGGACTCCCGCCTGAGCTCGCGGGTTACGCATACGGACATATTCAAGAGAACGGCCGGCACATGATCGTGTCGAGCGGCCTGGGGCTCACCGGCCTTCCGGTGCGCTTCCTCGTGCCGCCGGAAATCGCTGTGGTCACGCTACGCCATCTCGAAGTGTAAAACAAAGTTTGAACGGTCCTTTAATTCCCCTGCGCTAAAATATTGTGTAAAAGAAGCTGCTAAGAAACTTTTGGGCAAACACAACTTTGGGTTTGGGGCTTAATCATGCGCAAGATGCTATTGACGGCTGCGGGTCTGCTGGCCTGCGGCGCGATTACCTCTACCGCGAACGCAGACGTGGTGGTGCGCGTCAGCAAGTCGCGGCAAACGATGTACGTTTACGTGGACGGCTATCTGGAGCACGAGTGGCCGGTTTCCACGGCGAGGGGCGGCTACAGCACGCCATCCGGCAGCTACCGTCCGACCGGGTTCGATCCCGATCACCGTTCGAAGCAATATCATAATTCGCCGATGCCGTACTCCATCTTCTTCCACGGCGGCTATGCAATTCACGGCTCCTACGATGTGAACCATCTCGGCCGGCCGGCGTCGCACGGCTGCATCCGCCTGCACCCGGACGACGCTGCCGAGCTTTACGGGCTCGTGCAGGAATCGTACGATACGCGCATCATCGTTTCGCGATAAAAGGCCGCCTTTCCGCCGCATATTTGTCACGCCGGGGGCCACTTCCGGCGTGACACAGGCTTTCCCGCGGCGCTTTTGCCTAGGAGGCCTCATGATTTGGGTACAAACCGGAACAGCGGCGGCGATCGCCGCCGTTATCGTCATTCTGCTCGTCTTTAGCCTTCGTATTGCCCGGGAGTATGAGCGCGGCGTCGTCTTCCGCTTGGGCCGCCTCGTGGGTACGCGCGGACCCGGCCTTTATCTGCTTTTTCCCTTCATCGAGCGGCAGATGCTGGTCGATCTGCGCATCGTTACCGCCGCCGTCGAAAAGCAGGAATCGATCACCAAGGATAACGTCCCCGTCAAGGTCGACGCCGTCGTCTGGTACTGTGTCGTCGATCCAGCCAAATCGGTCGTCCGTATTTTGAACGTCTACACCGCCGTCACACAAATTTCGCTGACGACGCTGCGCAACATCATCGGCCGCCATACGCTCGACGATGTGCTCAAGGAGAAAGACAAGCTCGCCGAGGAGATGCGCAAGACCATCGACGATGTAACCGAGCCTTGGGGCGTCCAGGTGCAGATGGTCGAGATGAAAGATGTGGTGATCCCCGAATCCATGCAGCGCGCGATGGCGCAGGAGGCCGAGGCGCTCCGCGAGAAGCGGGCGCGCATCATTAAGGCCGAAGCGGAGATGGAAGCGGCGCAGCGCTTGCGGGACGCGGCGCGGATCATCATGGATTGCCCCGCCGGGCTCGAACTCCGGCGCATGCAGATGATCACCGAGGTCGGCGCCGAGCAGAACACCATGACGGTAGTGATGATGCCATCGGAGTTCGTGTCGGCGGCGCGGGCGTTCGCCGACATAAAGCCAAGGGAACCCAAGAAAGAGTAGCGCGGCCGGAGCTGCACTTTGCTGTGGAAGCTTCGCCGGAACGCCACATGACGGTAGCTCCAGGTCCGGCGAACGCTAAACTGACCTGGAATAGCAAAGGAATGCCGTCATGATTCGAGAAAGACTGACCGCGGCCGTGAAGGACGCCATGCGCGCCAAGGCCGAGCCCGCGACCACGACGATCCGGATGATCAATGCCGCGATCAAGCAAAAAGACATCGATGTGGCCAGGCCGCGCGGCGACCAGCTGATCGGCGAAGATGAGATCCTCAATCTGCTGCAAAGCCTCATCAAATCCAGGCGGGAGTCCGTCGAGCTTTACAAGCAGGGAGGCCGCCAAGACCTCGTCCAGAAAGAGGAAGCCGAAATCGCGGTCATCGAGCAATTCTTGCCGAAGCAGATGAGCGAGGAGGAAACGAAAGCGGCCGTGCGCGAGCTGGCAGCGTCGCTTGGCGCCAGCGGCGTCAAAGACATGGGAAAAGTTATGGCCGCGCTCAAGTCGAAGTACGCAGGTCAGCTCGATATGACAAAGGCCAGCGCGATTGTGAAGCAAGTGCTGGCCGGTAACTGATGCTGAATCGAACCGCGGGCGGCACATTGCCGCCGGCCGGCAGGTTTAAGGCGCCGCTCGTGCTTAGTGCAGTTGCGTGAGCGGCTGCGTTCCCAGTGAGTTGCGATTCTTGCGCAACGCATCTGGCATCTTTGAGACGATTTCGATCAAGACGATCAGTTCTTGCCGAAGCTCGCAATCTCCGATTCTCTCAAACGCAAGCAAAAGCTGCCGCGATTGGTCGAAACGAAGCTGCCGGTCGTCCGCAGGAGCAGCGATCCCGGACAGCAAGCAACGGAACAGCTCGTCAATTTCCTCGCTACTAATCATACCCAAACTCCAACCCCCACGCCCACTCAACGCCCACACGACTGATTACGGTTGTACGAGGCAATTGTTACAAGTCCAAGTCAGTTTCCACATCAAATTTGGATTGCCGGCAATTTTCTTCCGTTTCGCTAGAAGCGCTTGCTCCAATATTATTGCATCGATGGTATGCATTTGTTGTGAAGATGGAAGCAGGTGCATTTAGCGGCCGGCGTTTTCCACAGCCGATGCTGCATTGTTGTCACAGTTGCACCTGCGCCATCAGGCTTATGACGCAATTTTAGCGCACGGCCCGGTTACTCCCGCGCCGTCGCAGGCTAATGCAGCCGGCGGCGCGTTCGCACCCGCATGCCGCGCGCGCCGCGGGAAATCCTGGAAGCGCCAGCCGCAAATGGTGCAGGATTTCCCGCGGGGCGACCTTTTGGGGTGAAGAGATGCTTGGAACCGCGTTGCGCGCGTTTGCGACGTTCTTCGCCACCATCGGACCGGTGGAGGCCGCGGTGCTGTTTGCCACCTTCTGCCCGCGATTCAGCCGGGCGGAGCGGATCGCGATATCGTTCAAGGCCATAGGCATCGCAACGGCCATCATCCTGTTCTTCGCCCTGTTCGGCACGGCCATTTTATCCGCGCTCGGCGTGACCTTCCCAGCACTTCAGGCGGCGGGCGGTATCATTCTCGCCTTCATCGCGCTCGACATGATTTTCGAAGCGCAGATCGGCGGCAGCACGATCTCGCAGCCGGAAAATGCGGAGGCGCAGGCGAAAGACGACGACATTGCCGTGTTCCCCCTTGCGACCCCGATCCTTGCGGGGCCCGGTGCGATGTCCGGCGCCATGCTGCTCATGGCGAATGCGAAGGGGAACCTTGCCGGCCAGTTCGCCGTTATCGCCGCACTGTTGACCGTTATGGCCTTGACACTTGGCCTCCTGCTCGTGGCGCAGGAATTACGCGAGTGGATCGGAGTTACGGCGCAGCGGGTCATCATGCGCGTTCTCGGCATTCTTCTCGCCGCGATCGCGGTGCAATCGGTGTTCAACGGCATTGCCGGGAGCGGCATTTTTACCCGCGCGCTCTGACAAGGCGAAGCCTCGCCGTCCAGGGAGCGAGAATGAGCGGTTTTGCCGAATACAGCGATTATGATGCGGTTGGCCTTGCCGCTTTGGTCCGGAGGAAGGAAATCCGCCCGCGCGAGCTTCTTGAGGAAGCAGCAGACCGTTGCGCCCGCGTCAATCCCAGGCTCAATGCCGTCATTTATCGCATGGATGCCGCCGCGGAAAAGGCTGCAGCCGCGATAAACCCAGCGCAGCCGCTCGCCGGCGTTCCATTTCTCGCCAAGGACATAGGGCCGGCACTCGCGGGCGCACCGCACACCTCCGGCAGCCGGCTTTTCGCGAACTACGTGCCGGAGGAGGACGGCGAGATCGTCAAGCGGTTCAAGCGCGCCGGCCTCGTTATCTTTGGCAAGACGAATGTGCCTGAATTTGGCCTTCTGCCAGTTACCGAGCCCGAGCTGTTCGGACCTTGCCGCAATCCATGGGATACGAACCGCACGCCGGGCGGGTCGAGCGGCGGCTCGGCGGCGGCTGTCGCGGCTGGGATCGTCCCCATGGCGCATGCGAGCGACGGCGGCGGCTCGATCCGCATTCCCGCCAGCTGCTGCGGATTGGTTGGACTCAAACCGTCGCGGGGGCTCAATCCCCAGCTTGCGCAAACGTCATCGGTCACCGGCGATTTTGGCGTGGATCATGCCGTGAGCCGGAGCGTGAGAGATTGCGCCGCAGCCCTCGACGCGGTTTGCAACCGTGCGAACGCCGGCTTTCTTTCCAGCCTTGAAGCTGGTCCGGGGCGCCTGCGCATCGGTGTAGTCCGCAGCGCCATGCTCGGCTCCACGGTCTCGCCCGAGGCGAAAGCGGGGCTCTACCGGGCGGTGAAGCTGCTGGAGAGCCTCGGCCACGACGTCGAGGATGCCGAGCCGGAAGTGGACTATGGCGCGTTCGCCATGGCGTTTCTCGTTTATTGGGCGGTTGGAGCAGCGCAAGGGCTTGAGGACGCCAGGAAGCTTATAGGCCGCGAGCCGGCCCGCAGCGATTTCGAATTCGCAACCTGGTCGCTGGTACAGGTCGGCCGCTCGTTGATGGGCGCGGGCGAGGCGGACGCTAAGCGCGTCCTGTGGCAGGTCACCAAAACGTTCACGTCCTATTTCGATAAGTTCGACATCATGCTCAGCCCCGTCTTGGCAACGCCGCCCCTGAAGATCGGCCAGAACCGCATCACGGGAGCGGAAGAACTCATTGTGCGCTTCGTAAACTGCGTAAAACAGCCCTGGCTGATGAAGGCGGTCTTGAAAGGGGTTGCGGCGAAGAGCTTCGGCTTCGCGGCGTTTACGGTGCCATTCAACGTGACCGGCCAGCCCGCGATCTCGCTGCCCCTGTACTGGACGCCGGACGGCTTGCCCATCGGCATCCAATTCGCGGCAAAACTGGGCGCGGACGGACTGCTGTTGCGGCTGGCACGCCAGCTTGAGCTCGCGCAAGGTTGGGAGAAGCGCCGCCCGCCCGTTTGGGCCGGGGAGGCAGTGCCGGAGGCCGTTTGATCCTTGCGGCATTCGTAACTTCGGCTAAAAGAAAAGAAAAAGGGAACCCGATAGCGCCGATGCTTCCGCGCCGTCATTCCCGCGCATTCGGGGATCCATCTCCGCCGTACGCACGACGGCTTAAATGGGTCCCCGCCTTCGCGGGGACGGCGCTGCGGCGAAAACAGCGGGAACATCGGACCAATCAAGAAAGGGAAAGCCGATGGACAAATTCACTTCGCTGACAAGCGTTGCAGCCCCCCTGCCCATGATCAACGTCGACACCGACATGATCATACCGAAGCAGTTTCTGAAAACGATTCTGCGCACCGGGCTCGGTAAATCGCTGTTCTTCGAGATGCGCTACGACGAGAAGGGCGCGGAAAATGCGGATTTCGTTCTGAACAAGAAGGCCTACCGCAATGCCAAGATCCTGGTCGCGGGCGAAAATTTCGGCTGCGGATCGAGCCGCGAGCATGCGCCTTGGGCGCTCCTCGATTACGGCATCCGCTGCGTGATCTCCACCTCGTTCGCCGATATCTTCTACAATAACTGCTTCAAGAACGGCATCCTGCCCGTGATCGTCTCGCCGGAAGACCTGGAAAAGCTCATGGACGACGCGCAGCGCGGCTCGAACGCGACGCTCACCGTCGATCTTGAAAATCAGGAAATCCGCGGGCCGGATGGTGGCGTGGTCCGCTTCGAGATCGACCCCTTTCGCAAGAAGTGCCTCATGGAGGGGCTCGACGATATCGGGCTGACGATGCAGAAAGCGGACACAATCAAGGACTTCGAGCAGCAGGCGGCTCTCGCGCGGCCCTGGGCTTGATTCCAGCGCAAACCGGCATCCGGATTACTAACCCCAAAAACGGCAGTTGAAACCGGCTCTACCCGGTAACGGCTGGCAAAACAGGGTGTTGCTGGGGGATGCCCCTTCACCCTTCGGGTGAAAGGTGTGGCACAGATTCCAGACCGTCATTCCCGCTAAGGAGCATGTGAAAAAATTGAATCCGGAACCGTTGCAACACACACGGCCGTCATTCCCGCGCAGGCGGGAATCCATTTATCAATCTGGAACAAGCTCTTAGCATGGGTACCCGCCTGCGCGGGGACGAAGCTGCGGCCCGGATTTCAACCGGCTCGGCGATTTTTTCACAGGCTCGAAGGCGGGAATCCATGGCAGCAAAAAACGCAGGTCCTGCGTGTGCTTAGCGTGAGTCCCCGCCTTCGCGGGGACGACGCTGCGGCTTGATCCTGCATGCGTTTTTACCCGCAAATCGGCGTCAACTGCCGGATTAAGGCTAACCGGCCTCCACCACGAGCGGCTCGGCGAAGGGAACGCTGGCGGCGAAATAGGTAAGCGGTGGCTCGGCGTTCAGGAGCGCGCGGATCACGCGGATCGGCCCGGCGTGGGTGATGGCGAGAACCGGCGGCCCATCGAAATCGAGCGAACCAAGCCAATCGGCACAGCGCAGCGCCATCGCAGAAAGCGTCTCGCCGTCCGGCGGCGCGGAATCAGGCAGGCCGCGCTGCCAAACCTCGATGGCGGTGCGGCCGAGATCCTGCCAGCGGCGGCCTTCCCAGCCGCCGAAATGCAGCTCCTGCAGCCTCGGCTCGACGGCAACATCCGCGCCAAGCCTCTCCGCAAGATCGCGCGCCCGCCGCGCGGGACTGGTGACGATGCGGCAGCCTCCGGCCAGCGCGCCGAGCCGGGCGCCGGCGGTGTCCAGCGCGTCCGCGTCGCATTCGAGATCGAGCCGGCCATAGCAGAGCCCCCCTTCGCAGCGGGGCTTGGGGTGCCGCACCAGGATCAAACGCATGCGGCCAAGCCCAGCAGGAATGCGATCTCGTAGATTTGCTCGACCGCGCCCAGCACGTCGCCCGTATAGCCGCCGAGCAGCCGCCGCGCGCCCAGGGCCGCGATCAGGGCTGCGCCAGCACCTGCCGCCAGAGCCGGAAAGGCGAATGCGGCGGGCAGCAACAGCAGCGGCAGCAGGCCGAAAACCCCGGCGATGGCGAGATCGGCCCGCGTAACGCCTCGGCCCAATGGCTTGATCTTTGCGGCCGAAATCCCCCCGGCGTAGGGCAGGAGCGAAATGACCGCGACCGCTGCCAGCCGCCCGCCAGCATGCGCCGCGACAAGCCCGGCCGCCGCGGTCCAAAGCGGGAGCCCGGCCAGCGCGAAAATCTTGATCGCCACGCCGGCGCCCAGCGCCAGCGCGCCGTAGGTGCCGATCCGGCTGTCCTTCATGATGGCAAGACGCGCCTCGCGCGTGGCACCGCCCATGGAATCGAAGAAATCGGCAAACCCGTCCTCGTGCAACCCGCCGGTTATCAGGATGCCGGCAGCCACGGTGATTATGGCCGGAAGCACGCCATGCCAAAGATGCGAAGCGCCGAACAGGACGAGGGCGCAGACCGCGCCCACAATCGCGCCGGTCAGCGGGAAATATTTGACCCCGCGCTCCATCCAGCGCTCGGCAAAGCCTTGCATGCGCGGCACCGGCAGGCGCGTCAGGACCTGCACCGCGACGAGGAAATAAATGAATTCTCTACGCATGCGCCGTATCAGCTTGGATGGTCTCCGGGCAGGTCAGCCATATTACAAAGCATTTCTTGTGCCATCCGCACGAGCGGTATGGCAAGGGCGGCGCCAGTGCCCTCGCCGAGGCGAAGCCCAAGATCGAGCAGCGGCCTTGCGCCAAGCCATTCGAGCAGCACAGTGTGGCCGGCCTCGGGCGAGCGGTGCGCGAACAGCAGATAATCGCGCAAGTTTGGCTCCATGGAGACCGCGGCACAGGCGGCCGCGGTTACGATGAAGCCGTCGGCGAGCACAACCTGGCCTTGGCGCGCGGCTTCCAGCATCGCGCCCGCTATCATAGCCATTTCGAAGCCGCCGAACTCGACGAGGGCGCCGGGCCCGTCGCGAACGGCTGCGCGGGCATAGGCGCGGGCCAGCACATCGCGCTTATGCTCGATGCCCAGCGGAGGGGCGCCTGCCCCATTGCCCACGAGCTTATCGAGCGGCTGCCCGGTGACCGCATGCGCTACCGCTGCAGCAGCGCTGGTGTTGCCGATGCCGATCTCGCCCAGCGCCAGGATACCGAAGCCCCGCGCTTTCAGGTCCCCGGCGATGCCCGCACCGGCTTGGAGACATTTCGCGAATTCCGTCTCCGTCATGGCCGGCTCATGTAAGAAGCTGCGCGTCCCCGGAGCGATGCTTCGCCCTATGGCTCCTTCGAGGCCGGCGGACGTTTTGAGGCCCGCGTCGATCAGGAAAACCTCGGCGCCAACGGCTCGCGCGGCGACGTTCGCCCCACCCTGGCCGGCCGCCACCAGTTGCGCAATTAATGCCGAGACTTCAGAGGGATAGGCGGTCACACCCTCCGCCACGATGCCATGGTCGCCGGCAAAAACGGCGAGTGCTGCCCGGCCAAGATTGGGCTTGAGCGAACCCGTAACGAGGCCGATATGGATAGCAAGCTCCTCGATGCGGCCCAACGCGCCCAGCGGCTTCGCCTTGGCATCCACCGCCGCCCGCAAGTGCTGCTCATGCTCGCGGTTGAGCGGCGGGACAGACAAGGCGCTTAGAGCAATATTCATCGAAGCACACTAAGGGATGAATTGGACTTGACAGGCCGTTGCTAATAACCTACCTATGTTAATGTTACTTACATTTACATCGAGGTTACCTGTCCATGAGCGGAGAAGACCACAGCAGCGCTGGGCCGGTCAATGCGCGAATTTTCCCTATCCCGCCCGTCGTGGCGGGGCTGTTCATCGCCGCCGGCTGGGCGCTGAACCGGCTGCTGCCGCTTGCCGGACGCGCGCCGGCGGGCGTCGAAGCCCGCATCGGCGGCGGCCTCGTCCTGGCCTGCGCTTTTGCCATCGCCGCGCTCGCGTTCCTCGAAATGCGCCGCGCCAGAACCACGTTCCATCCTGGCGGCAAGGCGAATGCGCTCGTCCGCGGCGGCGTATTCGAGCTGAGCCGCAACCCGATGTATCTCAGCCTCACCCTCCTCACGCTGGGGCTCGGCATCGCCACGGCCAACCCCTGGACGATCCTCCTAGCCCCTGCCCTGCTCCTCTACCTGCAGGAGCGCGTGGTGAAGCACGAGGAAGCCTATCTCACCCAGCGCTTTGGGGCTGAGTATCTGGCCTACAAAAACAGGGTCCGCCGCTGGCTCTGAGCGCGCCGGCGCATAGGGGTAAGCTCCCGTTAACCGAGTTTCGCCGATTTTGGCCGGCTCCGGACCGCTTTTCGATATTGAACTAATTGTAGCACATGCTCTTTAATGCGAAGTTACGCCGATTGCGGATGGATAACACATTGACGTAGCATGTAAAAGCGCGCGAGCGGTGGCGGCTGCGGGCGCGCGGCAACGGTTAACTGGCGATCTGCCAATATATTTAATAGTATTTTGGAGTCGCAGAATTCGACCAAAAGCGGGAAAAGATTCGCAGAAAGACGGCGGCGGAAAATGTGCCGCGGTGCCGTTTACCATCCGCGCATTTACCATAGTAGGCGCCTACGCGAAACCAACGGTTTGTTAAGCACTGCCGGCTTGCCCAACGGATGCGTTGCAGCCTGCTAACCTCAACCCGCAACCTGCGCCGCCAGCGCCGTTTCGATCTTCGCCAGCGCCGGGTCGAGCGCCACGGCGGTCAGGCGCGTGTCGTTGGACGTCGCGGTCAGCGCCAGTCTCTGGCCGTGCGTCGTGAACAAGCGGCACAGCGTGGTCGAGTCGGCAGCGTCGCGGATCACGATGACCGGTATCACAGCGTTTCATCCGCACTGGGGCGATTCGAGACATCAAACCCCCAAAATGGTACGGCAGCTTGACCCCTAGCTGCGGAAATCAATGTAGGCGCCATACCGGCGCTCCTTCCCCGGAACACCCAGGCTCACTGTTGACCCATACCAGACGAAATGCCACCGCTGCACACCTTGTTTCCAAAGCTCGTCGAGGATCACCCATCCATCATCAACGTTCTGGCGCCGCATTTCCACGCGGCGACAGGAGCAGCAAGTCGCCCGCTTCCTCGGCATCCCTGAGAAGCGTCTTGCGCGGCGTGCCTATCAGCGCACGCATGGTAAGGCCACGAGCAAAATCAATGAGCTGGCTCGCGCGCACGGCTACGGGAAAGTCAGACGGGATTTCTCCAGCGGTGATCCCGTCCCGGAAACGACCTTCCACCAGCGCTGCGGCGGCGGCGGCCGCGTTTTGCAGGAACTGCCGGACCTCAGCGTCGTCCACAAGCGGCGCGACGCACCCGAGAAGGCACCCCCGAGCGGATTCTTCCTTGGTCGCGCTTTCGACGGCGTGCCTCAGGAAGGCGGCAAGCGAGTCGCGAAGAGTGCGCGGCGAGAGGAGTGCCTTCGCAGCGAGAGCGCCTTTCGTCTCTGCGTACGCCCTAAGGACGCGCAAGAACAACGTCCGCTTGTCCCCAAAGACCGCATACAGGCTTGGCCGTCCCACGCCCATCCCGGCGACGAGATCGTCGATCGTCACTCCGTCGTAGCCCTTCGACCAAAATACCTGGGTCGCCTTTTCCAGCGCGTCCCTCTCGTCGAAGCTGCGCGGC
>JBKQNN010000344.1:0-8478 GCA_052145975.1 Rhodomicrobium sp.
CTGCGGCGGAGCGTGCCGAGGCGCGGCGCGTAGCGGAGTGGTTCTTGCGCAAATTCGATGCCGAGGTCAGCCAGTATCTGCTGGAGGAGAAGCTTTTCAAGCCGATGTCGCGCGGCGGCCTGCCCGACCTGGACGCGATCAGGACCGGCCGGAGCCATCTTCGCTACCATTTGTCTTACGTGAGCTTCCTGAGCGAGCAGCGCAAATGGCTCGGCGGCGATCACCCGGGCTTTGCCGACCTCGCGGCCGCCGCCCAGATTTCCGCGATGGATTACCTGGGCGAAATTCCATGGGGCGAGTTTCCCGAGGCGAAAGCCTGGTATGCACGGGTCAAGTCGCGGCCGTCCTTCCGCCCGCTGCTCGCCGACACAGTGCCCGGCTTCTACCCGCCGGACAGCTACGCCAACCTCGATTTCTGACATTCCGGCCTTGCGAGGGACTTAGTCCCCAATCCGGAAGCGGTGGGCGCCGTGTACCCGAACGGCCGGTAGTCTTAAGGGCTGGCATAGGGCTCTGGCACAGCATCGGCTGCCTCTTGTTAACGCTTTTGGGCCGCTTTTCGACCCGTTTCGCACCGTCTTTTCAATTTTAGGTATTATAGCATAGGTCCTTTACTGTTTCGTTAAGTGCCAAAAGCGCCAGGAAATACCAATCAAGCCATTGATAATGCGCGATATTTTTCGCCGGTGCGCCCGCCTGCGATTGGTTAATCCGAAACTTGCGCGTGTATTTAAAGGGGTTTTGGAGTCGTGGAATCGGGGCAAAAGCGGGAAAAAATTCGCAAGTTTGCGGCAGCATAAAATAGGAGAGCCGCGCGTTTACCAAGTGCGCATTAACCATGATAGCCCCCTACGCGAAATCGACGGTCCTTTAATGCCCGCGCTAAACGCCCCAGCCGTTCCGCCGCGGCGATCCATAAGCGGTTTGCACCGCGGCCGGAATCTGCCGTCGAGTTTCCGGTTCCCAAGGCCGCGATGGGGTGAAGCCGGTGTCGAGGCGGAAAATGGTGACGCCCGCAGCGCTTCCAACCGCTGAAGTTACCTCCGGCGCGCGAGAATGCGCGCGCGGTTCGGGTCATCGCTGCAGCAGCTCGGCGAACATGGTTTGTGTGGCAAGGGTGATCGATTCGATATTCATGCCTTAGTTGTCCTCCTTTTTGAAAAGGTAGGACAACCAGGGTTGACAGGCAAGATGTCCTACCTATGGAAAAGGTCGGACATCTGCCGGAGCAGCGGAGACGTTGAAGAGCTTTATTTTGATCTGGCAGGAGGCCACCAGGGACGCGGCAACAATAACGGGGGAGGCGGCCCGTCGTTCACTCAGTCCTCCAAGGCCGCTTCCATTACCCGCTTGAACGGCCCCGCCTGTGAACGTAGTTGTCAATATTTTTCTCTCCAGACCGAAGAAACCCAAAAAAGTCTACCTCCCTGTATGCGCATGTCTGGTAGATACTTAATAGCGTTAGATAATCGAGAATACTACGTGCGGTTGTTCGTCCTCCTATTACGTCACGCAAATCCGCAAACGACTTAATTGCATGCTCGGCATTGTTATTATTCCATGGAACGTTATCATAATCTAAGAACGTAAATAGCCTTTCGCGATTCTTCTTGAACCGCTTCTGAACCATCTGGGCTAATTCCGTATCGTATTTCCGAGGAAGCAGAGCGTCGTAGAACCGCGTCACGGCAATTTTGTGCTTTTTCAGGAAGTGATTTTTTAGCCCGAAGCGATCTATTGTATCAATTATAGGTTCTAACAGTGCGCCAAACTCATGAACGATCCCCCTTATTTCTAAATTAAATGGTTCCTTATGAATATAATCGTTCAGGTCACGCATTAAATGAATTAGGCATCTCTGCTGTGGGCAATCTAGAGAGTCGTAAGCGGCATAAAAATCAGACACCAACACCCCGTTAAAATTTTCAAGAAATTTTGTAGCAACATCCCCTTCGCGCGACCCTGACCATATATAGATCACCTCCTCCATACTCGTGAACACCCACACATACGAATCATGCTTTTTTACTCTTAAGTGCGTCTCGTCGGCGTGTATTAAATTTCCGCCTAATAGCTGTTGCTTTATTAATTCATATGTATCGCGATACATTTCAGCTGCTCTTTGTATTATGTGGCTAATATCTTGCTGAAGCATATGGTATCCAAACATTTTCTGCATAATTTTAGCAAGCTTATACTGAGATATATGCAACTCGATGATATTATAAATCACGTAAGAAAGAACATTATTGCTGTATCTATAGCGCCTTAAGTTCCGCGCCCCAGATGCAAATGAAGCACAACAATCTCTGCACTTGTAATAATCGATTACGTATTTTACAACCCATCTCCGAAGACCGCCTTCAAAGAAACGCATATCAAACAACGTCCGGCGATGCCTTCCGGTCATAGATAGACGAGCTGAGTTGCATGTGGGACATTTACTTGGACGAGTGGGACATACCGTCGCATTTATACCTAGAGAACGACGTCTCTTCCGACGCCTTCTTTCTGCGGCTTTTCGGAGGTATGGATTTGAGCGAATATATATCCTGTCACGTTGATAGTCCCAATATGCTGCGTCGTTGATTTTGGTGAACTCTGACAGGGCGCTGTCAAATTTGCCCCAAGTTTGCTCGAAACCAACCTCCAGCGAACCCACATCGACCGCGTCGAGACCGGACGGGCCACCGTCGCATATGCGTACCAGAGCTTCCGCAACCGTCGCGGCTGCTCGGCAGTCATCCATATTGTAGCCAATCAGTTCGCGCTTGAGCCCGTCGTCCGCGCCAAGCTCCCAGGCCCGCCGCAGGAGTGGCGCCGCTGCGCCCGAGGCTTGCGACCAGGTCCACTCGAGCCCGAGGTATCGCCCGACTTCCTTGAGACTATTCGAATACGTTGGGAAGTAGATTTTCCCATAAATGCACCCGACAAGGTTAACCGACGTTTTGATGAGCCGTTCGACGAATTCCACGTCGCCGGGCGCCGAAACGTAACGCTCTTTCATCTGCTTGAGAAATCGGGTCTCGTATGCGCCATAGCTGACGATCTGTGGATTCCCGATCTGCTTTAACTCGTTCAGGCAGTCCTCCCAGATTACGCGCTCATCATCCGTTCCATCGGCCCAGAAAGAGCGCTCAACCTGATCTCCGCCCCGTTCGAATCGAAGCCCAACAAGATAGTAGGAGTTTCTGTCTGGCATCCCTTCGACATCGAAAAAAGTCGGGACTCCGTCAAATTTCAGCGATGGCTTTCCGACGACATGAATTTGGCCTTTCTTGATGGCCAGCGCCCTGAGTTTGTGGTCGTTTCTTGTGTCTGGGGAAGAACGCTTGGACGACTTGGCGGAATGCTCCGCGCCAGGTGTGGTGCGCTTGCGCCGTCGCGGCCGATAGCCGTATGAGAGCTGCGTTACCGTCAAGATTCCCTTGGCATTGGATTTAGCCCGCTCCTTGCAGGTCATCGCGTTAAGCAGGCTCAAATCGTCACGTTCGACAGCGAGGCCGCGACACCTCGGTTGGAAGTCGCAGACAGCGCAATGCCTGTTCAGCACGAGCGGAGGTGGATCCTGACCGCGCCAAGTCGCCCCTATCGCTTCGACGATCTGGCGAGTCCGGGCCAGGTGATCCCGAATCTTCACAGTTTTTCGATGGTGCCCCTCGCCATAAATCAGCGTTCCGGTTTCTGCCAGCGTCCCGGTGGCTTGCGAGAGTGCAAGTGCACCGAAGCACACAATCAGGCTGCTGGAAACATCCACCTTATCCCATGGTGACAGCAAGACGGGGGCAAAGGCGTCGGATGGCTTTGGTTTCCGTGGTTGGCGGCCTCTCGGTCTTTGCGGCGACGCAAAGTCATAGACGGCTGTTTCGCAATCGACATCATGCGAGATGGTCGCATAATCGTGGCTGCGCCAAAGCTGTCCAAAATCGAGAAGTTCGGCCGCCCGGGCGCCGATGCGCAGACGCCGCTTCGCCACCGCTTCGTACAAGGCCGATATGTGCGTCTCCATGTTGGCGAAAAAGGTCCCTGGTGGGGGCTCGCCGGCCACCAAGAGATGCGCTTTCGTCGGACATTTGATGAATGCGGAAAACGCTGCGGCAGTGATTGGGTTGCTCGCGTTCATAGCCCATCATGCCGGAGTTTCCGGGGACATGATACACAATCATTGCCACATCCGAAACGCGGCGCAATGAGGCCCTTTCCGCTGCCGTATCCACAAACCGGCCGTCGGGTGAGCACACTGCGCAAGGAAACGCGACGACCGCAAAGTGGCCCCAAGCCGAAGAATCTGCTCGATACGCCGGACGCAGAGTTGCCCATGCTGCAAATATCGGGCGTCCCTGCTGCGTTGCCCTTGGCAACACAAGCGCCGCCTGACACGAGCCAGGCCTCGAAGAAAACGCAGCTCTTTCCTATGTGTGCGGAGATGCCAGCTCCTCCCGCCAAAGACCCCCTCACCCCGCACCTCTCCCGGCAAGCTCGGCTTGGCGAGCTTGCAACTTCGGATACCGCATCCGCAAGCGGATGCGGTAGGGGAGAGGGGGAAGGCTGCGGCCCTTCTGCCAAGGTAGGAGGGCAATTCGGGCGTCCCCTCTCCCATCCGCATCCGCTTTCGGATGCGGGATACTCAAGTGGCAAACTCGCCAAGGCGAGCTCGCTGGGAGAGGGACAGGGTGAGGGGGGACTCGAAGCTTGGCTCAAGGCGCGCGCGCTGGCCGAAGGCTTCGACGCCGTTGGGATCGCCGCGCCCGGCGCGATCCGCGAGGCAGGTGCCGGGCTTTATGGCTTCCTCGAAGCCGGGTTCCACGGCGGCATGGCTTGGCTCGTGGAGAAAGCGGAGCGCAGAGCCGATCCCCGCGCGCTGTGGCCCGATGTGCGCTCGGCCGCGATGCTTGGCATCAGCTACGGCCCCGGCACCGATCCCTTGGCCGCCCTGGCGGAGCGCAGCCGCGCCGCCATTTCGGTCTACGCGCAGGGGCTCGATTATCACGATGTCATCAAAGGCAAGCTCAAGGCCGTCGCGCGCGATTTCGCGAAGGTGAGCGGCGCGGACGTGAAGGTGTTCGTCGACACGGCGCCGGTGATGGAAAAGCCGCTCGCACAGGCCGCGGGGCTAGGCTGGCAGGGCAAGCACACGAACCTCGTTTCGCGCGAGTTCGGCTCCTGGCTGTTCCTGGGCGCAATTTTTACCACGGCTGCGCTGAGGCCGGACACCCCGGAAGACGACCGGTGCGGCTCCTGCCGCCGCTGCCTCGACATCTGCCCCACGCGCGCATTTCCGGCGCCCTACCGGATCGACGCGCGGCGCTGCATCTCCTACCTCACCATCGAGCACAAGGAGCAAATTCCGCTCGAATTCCGCCGCGCCCTGGGCAACCGCATCTATGGCTGCGACGATTGCCTCGCAGTCTGCCCCTGGAACAAGTTCGCGCAAGCCGCGCGCGAGGCGAAATTCGCGGTCCTGCCGGGGGCGGATAACCCGCCGCTCGCGGAGCTGCTGACGCTGGACGACGCGGCTTTCCGCGCGCGCTTCAGGGGCTCGCCCATCAAGCGCATCGGCCGCAACAGGTTCATCCGCAATGTGCTCGTTGCCGCCGGCAATTCCGGCGAACAATACAGGGGGAATCTCCCCTCACCCCAGCCCTCTCCCCATGGGAGAGGGAGTCCCGTCGCAGCCGTTGAGAGGGCGTCCCCTCTCCCATCCGCATCCGCATGCGGATGCGGACACTCGAGCGGCAAGCTCGCCAAGGCGAGCTTGCTGGGAGAGGGACAGGGTGAGGGGGTGTACCCTCGAAATCCGGCAGACGAGCTTCTGCCGGCGGTGTTGCCGCTGCTGGCGGATACCTCGCCGCTGGTACGCGGTATGGCGGTCTGGGCGGTGCGGATGCTCGCAAACGCGGAGCTAGCCGAAACCCTGAAGGCGAAGCATTGTGCGGACGAACGCGACGCCAGTGTGCTTGCGGAATGGGATTGCGCTTTATGAAGCATCTGTTCGTTTTCGGCCTTGGTTACTCGGCAGCGGCCATCGCGGGGCTGCTCCGGCACAGCGGATGGAGTGTTTCGGGAACGGTGCGCTCGCCTGCGAAATTCGAAGCGCTCACGGCACAAGGCTTCACGCCGCTGCTGTTCGCCGGCGCGGACGGCATTCAGCGCGCACTGGAAGGAGCCACGCATTGCCTCGTTTCGGTGCCGCCCCGCGAGGCGGGCGACCCGGTTCTCGACGCCCACGGCCAGACGCTTTGCGCCGCGCCGCGGCTTCGCTGGGCGGGCTACCTTTCCACCATCGGCGTCTACGGCGATCTTCGAGGCGCCTGGGCCGATGAGGACACGCCCGCGGTGCCCGATACAGCACGCGGCATGGCGCGCATCGAAGCAGAAGCGGCGTGGACCGCGTTCTGCCGCGACCGCGGCCTGCCCCTCGACATCTTCCGCCTTTCCGGCATTTACGGGCCTGGGCGCAATCCGCTGGACCGTATCCGCCGCGGCGAAGCGCGCCGCATCGTCAAGCCCGGCCAGGTCTTCAACCGAGTCCATGTGGACGACATCGCGCAAACCGTGGCGGCAGCAATCTTCCAGGCCCGCCAGCAGCCCGGAACGCGCCTATTCAACCTCGCCGACGACGAGCCCGCGCCGCCGCAAGATGTGATCCTCTATGCCGCGGGGCTGATTGGCGCGCCGCTCCCGCCCGAAATCCCGTTCGAAAATGCCGCGCTATCGCCCATGGCGCGTAGCTTCTACACGGGCAATAAGCGCATACGCAACGATAAGTTTAAGCGCGAGCTGGGCATTACGCTCAAATTCCCAACCTACCGCGAGGGACTGCGCGCCTTGCTCGAAGACGAAGCCGGTGCTTCGCTCTCCCAATGACCGCCTAGAGCATATTCATCGAAAGCCGAGTCGCCGGTTGTCATTCCCGCGAAGGCGGGGAGCCATATTTGTTGATACCTTTCCATTTAATAGGCTCCTTTCTTGCGGCAAATGCGGCCGTTTTTTCGTTATCGGAGAAAGTATTGTTCTCATGCAGATAATTTATGGCGGCGCTTAAGGCTGGAATTAACTAAGTGGCTCTATTAGCGCTTGTAATGCAGCTGCCGCCTAACCGGCGATTGCAGTCACGGCCAGGGCCTTAGAGCCAAAACCATAACCCAACCCAGATACAGGAGCCCGCCACCCGCAAGCGAGCAATGAAAGAAAGGAATACGCTATGCGTGTCAGCATCAAACTCAAACTTGGCGCCGCTTTCGCCGCCGTCATAGTACTCGCGGGGGCGTCCGGCTGGATCGGCGTCTCCAAACTCGCAAGCATTAATGACGGCATGAAAGGGATGCTCAACGGACCGGTGGCTCGCGGGAAGATCGCACAGGATTTGGAGCTTGCATTTATCAATGGCCAGCGGAAGGAAAAAAACATCGTCCTGCTTCAGGATGCCGCCCAGATCAAACAACTTGAGGACGGCCTCCAACAAGACCGAAAAGACGTATTGAATCATTTGGAGAAATTAAACAAGGATGCCGATGCGGAAACCAGAGCAAGATTACTAACTATCCGTGATACGGTATCTAAATTCTTCGCAGTACAGGACAAGGTCGTAGCTTTGGGCCGGCACGATACCAATCAGGAAGCATGGCGTCTATCGGAAACCGAGGAACAGGCGGTGCTTGACGAAATGGCTGCCACCATGCGCCAGATTCGCGACCATCTTACCGTGCAACCCCGATCCCCAGCCATTATAAGCGCCACCGCAGACGTGAACGATGTATTGTTCAACTTGCAGCAGATAAAGATGGAGGAACGCAATTCGTTCATGGAGCTTACCGACGCGGGAACGGCAGCGATTCTGCAAAGAGCCAACAAGGCGCTCGAAACCGTTACCGCTCAGGGTGAAGCGCTCCGGAAACTCACCGATGGCCAGGACCGCGCGCTCGTCGATCAATTCTTCCAAAGCCTGGAGAAATGGCGCCCGATCTACAAGAGAGTTGGCGATTTGTCGTCCGAAAACTCGAAACCGGCGGCCAGCCAACTGTCGTCCGGCGACGGCAAGAAGCTCGCCGATGAGTTGCAAGGAGAGGTGGGAGAGCTTAGCCAAATCATCAGCGAAGAAATGCGCAAGGAGGTGGCCGGCGCCCAAGACGCATACGACAGCGCGCGCCAGACGCTCATCGGCGCCATCCTGGCTGCGCTCCTTATCGCCGCAGCCGCGGGCACGTGGCTGGCCCTCGGAATTAGCCGCGGGCTGCGCAGCGCGGTTAGACTTGCCGACGCGGTCGCGAGCGGTGACCTCAGCCAGGAGGTAAGTGCGAGCAGCGACGACGAGATCAAGGACCTGATCGCCGCCCTTAACCGCATGACGGGCAATCTCCGCGAGACGGCGAAAGTGGCCGACGCCATCGCCCAGGGCAATCTCACCGTCGAAGCCAAGCCGCTTTCAGACAAGGATACGCTGGGACTGGCCCTTAAGGGCATGGTGGAGAAGCTTCG
>JBKQNN010000345.1:0-4152 GCA_052145975.1 Rhodomicrobium sp.
CCTCCACCGGAGAAGCCCAATAGGAAATGCCCCTGCCCTCGAAGACATCGAGGTTCGGGATCGCGGGCCTGCGGTAGCGGGCGCCGGAGGCAACCACGACGGTGCGGGCCTGCACCGAACGGCCATCGGTAAACTGCAGGCGGAAAGGATCGCGGGGTTTCGCGCTGGGCTCGCCGCAATCGAGCTTTGCCACTTCCAGCGGGATGGCGATTTCCGCGCCGAACTTCAGGGCCTGATTGAAGGCGCGTCCGGCCAAGGCCATGCCGGAGATGCCGCTTGGGAAGCCAAGGTAATTCTCGATGCGAGCCGACGCGCCCGCCTGTCCGCCGAAGGCCCGCTGATCGAGCACAAGCACGGACAAGCCCTCCGATGCCGCATAGACCGCGGCGGCGAGTCCTGCCGGCCCCGCGCCTGTTATGGCAACGTCATAGACCTTTTTGGGGTCAAGCTCGGGGGTGATGCCGAGGCAAACACCGGCTTGAGCGTCTGTGGGCTGCTTCAGAACTTTCCCGTTAGGACACACCATAAGCGGCAGCTCGCTTGGGTGCACGCCAAAGCGTTCCACCAGTGCCCGGCCTTCCGCATCCGTCGCGTCGAGGACCGTATAGGGGTAGCCGTTGCGGCCGAGGAAGCCTTGCAGCCGGACAACATCGGCCGAGCCTGGAACGCCCACAAGCACCGAGCCGGCCCCGCCCCCTTCAATCAGCCCCACCCGGCGGAGGATGAAGGCCCGCATCACGATCTCCCCAACCTCCGCAGAGCCGATGATCAGGGCGCGCACATGGGCCGCATCGAACGGAAGTGCTACGCAGCCGTCCGCCCCAGCGCTGGCCGCTGCCAGCGATTCCCGCCCCGCGAGCTGGCTGACTTCGCCCGAAAATTGGCCGCGCCCGTGGCTAACGATGGCCGCCTCCCGCCCGAGACCGTCGCGGCGCACAACGTCCATCGAGCCCTTCAGCACGAGCCAAGCCGGGGCAACGCGCTCGCCTGCGCTGAAAACCGCCTCGCCCGGCGCAAAATTGCGCGCAGGCCCGCTTGCGAAGCGCTTGGCGGTCTCGATCTGGCCTGCGTCGAGCACGGGAAACATCTGGTGGCCACGGGTTTCAATGAGGGTCATCGTTGCTCTCCTGGCAGCGCTCACGCTTTTGTGCTCTCGAAAGGGACAGCCCGGTTCGCCGTCCGTCCCTCCGCCGGTAAATACCTGCGGCGGCCTTGAAGTTCCGCTCTAGTACGCCCCGCGGATCAGGCGTTATACCGGATCCGGTTGATTGCTTCAGCAAAGACCCCCTCACTCTGTCTCTCTCCCCAAGGGGAGAGAGGACCCTAGAACATCCGCTGCGGGTAGTTCGAGGGTCCCTTCTCCCCGTCCGCATCCGCTTGCGGATGCGGCAGCAAAAGATGCAAGCACGCCAAGGCGTGCTTGCGCGGAGAAGGACAGGATGAGGGGGGACTTCGTGAAGCAATCAACCGGATCCGGTATGAGTCGCCAAAGTCCCCGGCCCTACGCGAAACGAACGGTTCGTTAAGGTGGAGTTTGCGGGGGTGCCCCGGACGCCCGCGGCGCTTAAGAGCCTTGCGATGAGCAACCGGGGCCGGGCATCATAGCTTTGCGGCCTTCAGAAGATCCTTTATGCAGGTAAGAACGGCATTTAGGTTATAAGGCTTCCGGAAGAATGCATTTGCTATTTCGCTAGAAGGAGCTTGCTTACAGTCGCCAGAGACGACAATTACAGGTATCATATTGTTTTGTTCTTTGACATACTTCGCGAGCGCTAGTCCATCCAGACTACCGGGCATACGAACATCTGTGATAACCAAATTGATCGTTGCCGGCATGTTCAGAATACCGAGCGCTTCGCCCGCATGCCGTGCCTCGATCACCTTCAATCCAGCATCGCGGAGATGGTTCGCGATCATCATGAGGATTAGGATCTCGTCCTCCACCACAAGAATAGTGGCAGGACAATCTTTCTTTTCCTTTGCTTGGGCCAAGCCTGTCACCGCCGCGCCAACAAACGATCGGGTTTGGGTTCGTTGGCATCCACGCGGGTGCCGGCGCCACACATTGAGTTCCAAAACTCTTCAGCCCGCAGCACCGCATGGGCAATTAGTTCGCTCAGTCGATTCCGCTTACGCCCGGCCCCGGCGGAAACCGGACGCCTCAAGCCTTCCGCCTGGAAACACTCCCAGTGTATGGGTACGCTTTCCTTGCTGCCGTCATTACACAGGGCGATGTAGCTTTCGTGTCCATTGCAGATAGCGAATTCGCAGCGGATCGCGTTTAGGCTCGCGAAAATCTCGGCTCCAGTGCGGCATTGCTTTTCCACCGCGACATATTTCGCGATGGCGTTCTTCCTGTCCTTCATAGCGCGCACCTCAACACAGGTGCGCCCTGCGATCCATCCCCCCTGATGGGGAATTTGCAGCGTCCTTCAAAGCACCCTCCCGCCGCCTCGCCATTGGGGCGGTTCCTTGCGTCGAAAGGGGTCAGGTTCGTCCAGACATCGCAGGAGTTCCTTAGCTACAAACGCATTGCGGGCGTGATGTCTGAGCGCATCGGGATTAGGGTTTAGTGTGGCTTATGTCTCTGGGGCGCTCAAGTAGCGCGAAGCGCGGTAGCGCAGCTAACGCTTCCGTGCGAGCCTGCGGCGTATGGGGCGGTAATTCGGAGACGGAACACTGGCGGCTCAAGGCATTGGAGGAGGTACCGGAAAGTGGAGCACGCTACGGCTTTAGCCAAGGCGATCGAGCCAGATAGCTTCCAAGGAGTTTCGGACCTCAGCGCCAAGCTGCTTACTTATGCTACCGATGTTCAATCGCTCGCAACTCCTGACGCTGTGCTTGACGGACTCCATAAAATTACAAGTCCCGCTCTCAAGCTGAACCTGCTTGGCGCGGGCCGTCTTCCGCTCAAGGTATGCGATTGGGACGCCCTCCAGCTTGGTACAACGGTTTTCTTACACAAAAGCGCTCCAAGTGGATGGTGGGAGGAGTGGCTTCAGCGGGCTCCGAACCACAACCCCGCCGGTTATTTCCTGGCCCGTATGGCCTTGGCGCCGGTCACAAGGAGCGAGATGCTGCGCAGGCTCGCGCCAATCGGAGCCGACAGGTGGGAATTCGAACTCGCGATGAAATTTGGCATGCGCGACGAGTTCATTTGCCCCGTTGGCGGCCGCTGGCTTGTAATGTTTTGGTCCGCAAGGGTCTTAACCAAGGTCCTGACTGAACCCCTGCGCATTACGATTTTTGCGGCCGCGAGCTTTGCAGCTATGCGCCTTGAACAGTTGCTCGATACGCGCGCAGAACGCGACGGTGCCTATACCCGGCTCACGCCACGGGAACTCGCTGCAATCCGTCTCCTTTCGTTTGGCCACTCTACCCAAGAGATTGCAAAACTCCTGGGGCTTGGGAAAGAAACCGTCCGCACACATTTGAAAAATGTCAAAGCGAAGCTCGGCGCGCAAAGCCAAGCTCAGGCGGTTGCCCAGGCGATGCGTCAACGCCTTGTTATCTAGAGCCCGCTTTCGATGGAATCAAAAGCGGGCTCTAGATTGTTGCTTAGCCGTGCGTCTTATCGGAAAACCGCTTCGCACTTTTCCGGACGCACTCTAGCGCATTTTCGCGTTACCGGAGGGAACCGGGCGTTGGGTTTCGACCATTAGCGGCCTCAGCCAGCGATATCCGGCTTGGCGCACCGGCCATTGCAGCGCGCGCCACCTCTACGGCAAATATTGAGGCTTAATAGTCCTGCTGGGAAGGTATCACGCCGCGAACGCCGCCTCTTGGATTGGCGGCATCGCCCTTATAGCGCGGGATCAGATGGAGGTGGACGTGAAATACCGTTTGGCCGGCCGCCTCGCCGACATTAACCCCGAGATTGAAACCGTCCGGACGGTGCTCCCGAATCAACCAGGCGCGCGCTTCGTCTGCGAGGGCCAGCAGGTCGCGCCGCTCATCGGCCGTTGTTTCGAACCAATCGGCGACATGCCGCCGGGGGATAATACCAACGGCCCGAAGTCTTGACACGGCGAGGGGGGATTCCCTTCCGCCCCGTTTTGTGAATCGATGCTGTTTGCATTGATTCGCGGGGGTGGGAGATGGCTGAGGTTGCGATTACTCGAATGGATATGAGTGCCGCCGATTTGCGGGCGG
>JBKQNN010000346.1:0-6812 GCA_052145975.1 Rhodomicrobium sp.
CTCCTCAAGGACACGCTCTTCCTCTTGGCCGGCGCGGTGATGGTTGCGAACCACGCCACCATGCTTGACGAGCTGGGCGGGCTCGGACGCCGCATGCCCATCACCTTCGGCATCTTCCTGTTCTCCGGGCTGTCGCTGGCCGGCATCCCGCCGCTGAGCGGGTTCACCTCGAAGTGGGTGATCTTCATGGCGGCCTTCCAGTCCGGCCATTGGCTGCTGGGCGCGGCCGCGATGATCGGGAGCCTGCTCACCCTGGCGGCCATTATGAAGTTCGCGCACGCGGCCTTCATGGGCACGCCCACGGCCAAGGCGCTCGCCGCCAAGGAGGCGCCACTCGCCATGCTGATCCCGATGGGCGTGCTCACGGCAGCCAGCGTGGCGGTTGGCGTCTTCCCAGGGCTGCTGCTTGTGCCGATCGCGGCAATACAGGCCCAGATGGGCATGGAACCGGTCGCAGCCACGCTTGCCGGTCCGCTTCCGGGGCTCGAAGGCTGGAGCCCGCTGCTTCTGTCCGTGCTGACGCTGATCCTCGGCGCCGCGCTGCTGCCTTACCTGCGGCTTGGCCACCGCGCGGGCATCGTTCGCACGAACGTCCATCTGTGCGGTGTCACCGATGTCTCCGCCGAAGCGGTGCGGACCAGCACGGTGGGCCTGTACGAAACACCCGATGCCGTCATCCGGCGCGCCCTGTTCGCGGGCCCGCGCGCTGGCGAAGGCGAAAAGGCTTAAGGGAGGCTGATCGTGGCAAACTCATCCGCTATACTCATCGCTGTGCTGCTCTTCCCCGGCGGGCTCTTCGCCCTCGCGTTAGGGCTCGCGCTGAAAGGCGCCGACCGCCGCGTCGCCGCCCGGCTCCAGGGCCGGGTAGGACCGCCGCTCGTCCAGCCGTTCTACGATATCGTGAAGCTTGGCTTCAAGCGCACGATGGTTCCGGACACGGCTGGTGAAACGGTGTTCCTCGCGGCCCCCCTCGTGGGCACGGCCTCAATGCTGCTCGCGGTTATCCTGATCCCCATCGCGGGCGTCTACAGCCCCGATCCGCAAATCGGCAACCTTCTGGTCCTGCTTTATCTGCTGGCCATCCCCGGCGTCGCTCTCATGATCGCCGGCTCGGCCTCCGGATCGCCCTACGGCGCCATCGGCTTCTCCCGCGAAATGGCGCTGATGCTCGCCTATGAGGGACCGATCGTGCTGGTCGTCATCGCCGTGGCGCTGCGCACTGGGCTCGCCGAGGGACATTTCCCGACGTTCTCGCTCACCGAAATCGTGCAGTATCAGCAAACGCACGGCGCATTCATCCTCGACCCCGTGATGTGGCCCGCTGTTGCCGCCTTCGCCTTCTTCTATCCAGCCAATCTCGGAATCGTGCCTTTCGACATCCCAGAGGCCGAAACCGAAGTGCTGGAAGGCCCGCTGCTTGAATACTCCGGCCCAGCACTTGCCCTGTTCAAGGTCATGTCGGCGCTGAAAGCAGTTGTGGTCCTGGGCCTTGGCGTTGCGCTGTTCATGCCGCTGCCGCTGACCGGTGGCGTAGGCTTGGCTGCTTGGATGGGTCAACAGCTGGTGCTGGTCCTGATCGGTGTAACCGCCGTGCGCGTCAGCAGGGGCCGCATGCGGATCGACCAAGCCTTCGTCTTCTTCCTCAAATGGCCGCTGCTGCTCTCCGCCGTGAGCCTCGCTGCCGTCGCCTACTTCACCGCGGGAGGTGTATTATGAGCGTTCTCGCAAAACTGAAAGACTTCGCCTCGCGCTCCCCTTGGCTCTACCGGATCAATGCCGGCTCGTGCAACGGCTGCGATGTCGAGCTTGCCACGACAGCCCTCATTCCGCGCTACGATGTCGAGCGCCTGGGCATCCAATATTGCGGCAGCCCGCGCCACGCCGACATCGTGCTGATTACCGGGCCGTTGACCAAGCACGTTCTTGAAGCCGTAAAGCGCATCTACGCCGAAATACCGGACCCGAAAGTAACGGTCGCGGTTGGCGTCTGCCCGATCTCCGGCGGTATCTACCGCGAAAGCTACGCGGTTTGCGCGCCCATCGACCAATACTTCCCCGTGGATGTGAACGTGCCCGGCTGTCCGCCGCGCCCGCCCGCGATCATCGAAGGCGTTGCCAAAGCCCTCGAAATCTGGCGCCAGCGGCTTTGAGGAGTTTGCCATGAACTTTCTATCCCTCTTCGCCCGCAATCTGAGACAGGGTCCTTACACGGAACCCTTCCCCTTCGGGCCGCCATCGCCAACGCCCAAGCGCCTGCGGGGCCGTATCGCCTTCGATGCCTCGATCTGCGAAGGCTGCCTGCTGTGCGAGAAGCTCTGCCCCTCCGGCGCGATCAAGTTCACGCGGACGCCCGAAGGCATGACCTTCGATTGCTGGCACCCGACCTGCGTATTCTGCGGCACGTGCGAATTCTATTGCCCGACCAAGGCGATCCACCAGACCAACGACTGGCACTTGGCGCATTTCCAGGCCGAGAAATTCGGCATGACCGAGCATGGGCTGATCCCGAACCTGGTCTGCGCGGACTGCGGCGGCAAGGGCCTCAACACGGTGCCCAACACGGCCAAGATCAAGCCCGCGCTTTCGGCGGACGAACTCGTGCAACTGCAGGCGCGCTGCCCGAAATGCCGCGCCAAGTTCCTTAAGAACAGGGGGAAGAAACCATGACCCGCCTGCCCGAAGATTTAGACGCAAGGCTCGACGCCGCCGCCCCGGGCGGGATCGACTTCTCCTCCACGGCTACGCTACATGGCGTCGTTTCGGCGTGGTGCGGCCTGGCGAATAGCGCGGATCTGGTGCCTGTCGCCAAGGAGCTGCTCGCACTCGGCGCACGCCTGTCGATGGTGTCCGCGCGTCAGTTGCCAGCCCCCGAAGAAGAGGAAGAGGAGGAGGCCGCGGAAGGCGAGGCTGAGGCTGCCAACCCGGAAAAAGTGCCTCCAAAGACCTTCGGCGGCACGCCACTGGACGGCACGTCCTATGAGATCGACTACCACTTCGATCTGGGCGGCGACACGCTGACGGTGATCGCCTACGTGCCGGCAGGCGGCTCCATCGCCTCGCTCACCCCATATTTCCGCCCAGCCGACTGGCCCGAGCGCGAGATGATGGAAATGTACTCCATCGCCGTTCCGGACCATCCCGATCCGCGCCGCCTGTTCGTCGATCCATCCATCGATAAGGCGGTGCTGGAGCGGCTGATCCCGTACTCGGTTCTCGTCAACGCCGCCAGCACCAAGGCGCTTTGGGACAAAGTTCTGAGCGCAAAAGGGGGTGCATCATGACCGCCACTAGCAAACTCCCCATCGGCCCGGTTCACGTCGCGCTCGAAGAGCCGATGTACTTCCGCGTCGACATCGATGGCGAGACGGTTCGCGGCGTGGACATCAATGCGGGGCACGTTCATCGCGGCATCGAATATCTGGCCACCAAACGCACGATGTATCAAAACGTCGTGCTGACCGAGCGCATCTGCTCGCTTTGCTCCAACAGCCATCCGGAAACCTTCTGCATGGCCGCCGAGCAGATCGCAGGGCTCGAAATCCCCGAGCGGGCGGCTTACCTGCGTGTGATTTCGGCCGAGGTCAAGCGCATCGCCTCGCATCTCTTCAACGTGGGGATCCTCGCGCATCTCACGGGATACGACACGCTGTTCATGCACGCGATGCAGGTGCGCGAGATCGTGCAGGACCTGAAAGAGACGGTGTTCGGCAACCGCATGGATCTTGCGGCGCTGTGCATCGGCGGGGTGCGCTACGATCTCGACGCTGAAACAACGGCGTATTTCACGGCGGCCCTCGACAAGCTGGCGCCGGAAGTTGCAACGCTCGCCAAGACATTCCGCAACAACGGCACGATCCTGAGGCGCACCAAAGGTGCCGGCGTGCTGACCCGCGAGGAGGGGTTAGCCTGCGGCGTGGTGGGGCCGGTCGCGCGCGCATCGGGCATCGATTACGACGTGCGTGTGGTGGCGCCCTACGCGGCCTACGACCGGTTGAATGTGCCGGTGCCGGTGCTACCCGATGGCGACGTGTGGTCGCGGGCGATGATCCGGCTCATCGAGGTGGGCAACGCGATCCAGCTTATCCACGATTGCTTACGCGATTTGCCTGAAGGCCCCACCCACCTCAACGACCGGCCGGACATCCCCGAAGGCCGGGCGGTTGCCAAATGCGAGGCCCCGCGCGGCGAGCTGATCTATTTCCTGAAGACCAGCGGCGCCGACGAGCCCGAGCGCGTGCGCTGGCGCGTGCCGAGCTTCATGAACTGGGACGCGCTGCGCTTCATGTTCCGGGGCGCCAAGATCGCCGACATCGCCATCATCGTGAACAGCATCGATCCCTGCGTCTCCTGCACGGAGCGCTGAAACCTTGAAGCAGGCCCGCTCAGCGCGACCTGCGGCAGAAAACAGAAAGGAGACTAGCCATGGCCCACAAGATCCTCATGGAAACCTGCACGTCCTGCGGCGCGTGCGAAGGTGAATGCCCGAACAAGGCGATCTCGCACAAGGGCAAGATTTTCAAGATCGACCCCAAGAAATGCAAGGACTGCGTGGGCAGCTTCGATAGCCCGCAATGCGTCGAAGTCTGCCAGTCGGGCAGCTGCGTGAAGCTGGAGGCCAGCCAAGGCGCTGCGGCCTGAAACTTGAACCGCGCAGGAGGAGTTTCGAACCATGGATGTCTATGAAGAGCTGGTACGCGAAAGGAACGAGGGGCGCAGTTGCGCTCTAGCGACCATCGTCAACGCCGTGGGGTCGATCCCATCCTATGAGACCGCGAAGATGCTGGTGCGCGAAGATGGAACCATCGTTGGCACGGTTGGCGGGGGCGTTCCGGAAGCGGAGGTAATCGAGGAGGCCAAAGAGGTTCTCGCCTCAGGCAAGCCCAAAATGGTTTCCTTCAACCTGCACGGAAATCCGAAGCTGGACACCGGCATGGTGTGCGGCGGGAACCTGGACGTGTTCGTCGAACCCATAGTGCCGGCGCCGGTGCTCTATGTGTTCGGGGCCGGCCACGTGGGTGTCCTGACGGCTCGCGCGGCCCGCCTTGCCGGTCTTGAGGTCGAGGTGATCGACGACCGGCCGGAATTCGCCACCAAGGAGCGTTTCCCGGATGCACGGAAAGTGCATGCGGAAGACTTTGGATTAGCGATGACGCGGCTGCGGCCGAACCCCCATTCGCTGATCTTCATCGCCACCCGCTGCCACGAGATCGACGGGTTCATATTGCGATGGGCGGTCGATACGCCCGCCAGCTACATCGGGATGATCGGATCGAAACGGAAGGTCATCACCGTCTTTAACGAGCTCCTGGCCCAAGGCGTCGCACCGGAGCAATTCGACCGGGTTCACGCGCCCGTCGGGTTGGATATCGGCGCCACCACGCCCGAGGAAATCGCCATAGCCGTCGCCGCCGAAATGGTTGCCTGCATCCGTAATGCGGCAGCGGCCCGCCCGCTCATGCGCAACATGCTTGAAGTGGCCAAGGTGCGGCGCATCCAGCAGGAAAAGAAGCAGGAGAATACGGAGAACCGTAACGTTGCAGCATGAACTCTAAAGTGCATGGAACCGCGCGCGTTCGAGAACGCGCAATTTGGAGGAGAGACTAAAATGAAGCGAATAGCCCTGAACGTAAACGGCGTGGACCGTTGGGTCGTCGCTGAAAAAACCGCGTCGCTCGCCGATGTGTTACGCGAGCAGATGCTGCTCACCGGCTGCAAAGTCTGTTGCGAGGACGGCCAGTGCGGCTCGTGCACCGTGATCGTCGACGGCAAGCCGAACCGCGCGTGCCAGCAGCCGATGGAGAAGCTGGCGCCCAACGCCAAGATCGTCACCATCGAAGGCATTGGCACGGCTGAGCATCTACATCCGCTGCAAATCGCCTGGATGGCGCATGGCGGCGCGCAATGCGGCATCTGCACGCCGGGCTTCATCATGTCCGCGAAGGCGCTGCTCGATACCAACAAGTCGCCCACGCGCGAACAGGTGCGCGGCTGGTTCAACCGTAACCGCAATCTCTGCCGCTGCACGGGCTACAAGCCGCTGACCGACGCCGTGATGGACGCGGCGGCGATGATGCGCGGCGAGAAGACCGCTGACCAGGTACTGGCCAAGCCCAAGGCGGACGGCTCGATCCTCGGCACGAAATATCAGCGTCCGTCCGCTCTAGCCAAGGTCACCGGCACATGGGACTTCGGCGCCGACCTCGCGCTGCAGATGCCGAAGAATACGCTGCGCTTGGCTCTGGTGCAGGCGAAGGTCTCCCATGCTCTCATCAAGAGCATCGACGGCAGCGAAGCCGAGGCGATGCCCGGCGTCGTGCAGGTCATCACCTGGCGGGATGTGAAGGGCAAGAACGCCATCACTGGCCTTATCACCTTCCCGACCAACAAGGGCGATGGCTGGGACCGGCCGATCCTTTGCAAGGAGAAGGTGTTCCAGTTCGGTGACGCGATCGCCATCGTCGCCGCCGACACCGAGGAGCATGCCCGCGCCGCGGCCGAAAAGGTCAAGGTCGAGCTGGAAGTCCTGCCCGCCTACATGTCGGGCTTCGCCGCACTGGCCCCCGATGCTATGGAAATCCATCCCGGCACGCCGAATGCCTACTACGAGCAAGGCGTGGTGAAGGGCGAGGATACCAAGCCGCTCATCGACAGCGCCAAGGCGGTGGTGGACATCACGACCTATTGCAGCCGCCAGCCGCATCTGCATCTGGAGCCGGATTGCGGCCTAGCCTATATCGACGACGACGGCGTGCTAACCATCCAGTCGAAGAGCATCGGCGTGCATCTGCATCACGCCATGATCTGCCCTGGAC
>JBKQNN010000347.1:0-37927 GCA_052145975.1 Rhodomicrobium sp.
GTTGCAGCCATAATTGAGTTGGGCGGACAATGAGCCCTAAGAAGGCTAAAATCAAGCGGGCTTCGCCAAATTGCGGCCGCATGCGGTTGAAAACGCCATACTCGATCATGCCTTAGGCCTTCCTGCCTAGCCGCCGCAAAGGGGGCGCCGGTAACTATTGGCTAACCTTGGTTTTCCGCTTTTCCGTGCCGTTTTGCCCGAGCTGACCGCTTTCCTTTAATGCTGCAATTATAGACAAAATGTTTTGCCACTTCGTTAATTTTTTTAAGTACATGATATTGCATGCGAAATTGGCGCACCGGCAACGCCGGCCCGTAAGCCGGATGCGCCGTTTTGCGGTTAAGCCGCGAACTGCAAATATATTTAATAGTATTTTGGAGTCGTAGAAATCGACCTAAAGTGGCAAAAGATTCGCAGAAAGACGGCGGCGGAAAATATGCCGCGGTGCCGTTTACCATCTGCGCATTAACCATGAGGCGCCGCCTACGCGCCTTCACTCCCCGTTAACCCGCTCGCGGCGCGAATGCGGCTGCGGCTTCGTGACAAGCGGCGGCGTTTCCGCTATCTCATACCCATTTAGTTTGGGGGCGGGGACGATGCCGGGGCGTATTTTCATCAGCTATTCGAAGGCCGATCCCGGCCCCACGCGGGAGCTGGCCGATTTCCTGACCGCGCAAGGCTACAGCGTGTGGTGGGACAGGAACCTCACCTCGGGCGAGGTGTTCCGCGAGGTCATCGACCGCGAACTTGCGGCGGCTGATGCGGTGATCGTCATCTGGACCGCGCATTCGGTGGCCTCGAACTGGGTCGTTTCGGAAGCCGACGACGCCGCGCGCCGGGGCAAGCTTATAACGGTGCGCACCGGGGACTTGGAGCCGTGGCGCATTCCGAAGCCGTATAACACCTACCAGGCCGACGTCGCAGACAACCGCGACGCCGTTCTCGCAGCAGTGCGGCGCTTGACGGGCGAGCCGCCGAAGCCGGAACTCAAGCGGTCGACAAGTTTATCCGAGGCCGCCTTGCACGAGGCGCTCGCGTTAGAACATTGGCAGTCGATCAAGACAAACGCCGATCCAGCAATGCTTCGCTCATTCTTGGCCGAGTTCGGCGATAGCAAATGTGCTCCCTTGGCAGGCGCCGAATTGCAGCGCCTTACGGTACCAAAGAGGTTCTGCTATAGTAATAATCCTTTTCTGTTCTGGTCAATGTTCTTGGTCTGGATAGAAACGTTTGCGCTTCTCGCGATTATCGCGAGCAAGGTCGCTGGGATTAGGAGCGACCAGAACATGGGACCGACGATTTTGGCGGTCGTGGCCATTGGATGGGTTGTTGCTTTACCGCTGATATATCGCTTTTTCCGTTGGCTATCATATTTCATATAATGACGCAAAACCCAACCGTTATGGGCGGCAAGCCGTGCATTCGCGGCATGCGCGTGACCGTGGGCATGATCGTTGGGCAGATCGCGGCGGGCCACACAATCGAGGAGCTTCTGGCCGGCTATCCGTATCTTGAACGGGATGATATTATCGAGGCGCTTCGCCATGCGGATGCCGCACCGAAGAAAGCACCGGAGCAGACGCCATGAACCATCCCCGGATCAAACGCGATCCCAAGATTATGGAAGGCAAGCCCGTCATCGTGGGCACCCGGATACCGGTCGAGCACATCTTGCGCTGCCTTGCGGCTGGTGAAACCGAGGCTGAAATCGTTGCGGACTACCCGCCACTGACGGTTGACGATATCCGCGCCGCACAAGGTTACGCCGCCGATTATCTTGCATACGAATCGCTGATCGCGGCCGAGTGATGCCGCGTTTTCTCGCGGACGAATGTTTTTCCGGCCCGATGTTTCGCGCGTTGCTCGCGGCAGGTTTCGATATCCTCCGGTCCACGGAAACCTTGCCATCTGGGGACGACGGGAGTGTTCTCGCGCTAGCATTTCGCGAAGGCCGGGTTCTGCTGACCGAGGACACCGATTTCGGAAAGCTGACGGTGCAGCTCGGTACGCCATCGTTGGGCGTCGTCCGCATCGTTCTGAAGACCATGGGCAAGGAAGCCAGAATTGCGCGGGCGGTTTCGATCTTGCTCAATCTCGGCGACCGGGTTCTTAACTCGATCACGGTGATCGAACCGAATCGTGTGCGCATCCGTCCGCTCTAGGGAATGCCAGGAACCGCCGCCCGCATCCCCTCCATCATCGCCTCCGCCTCGAACTGGAGGCTCGCCTGCGGTGTGCATCGGCCGGGAATTGGGATCGTGCACGAACATGCAATCTCCCGTGCGAGTAACATGCCGCCCAAAGCCGGACGCCGTGCACGCCGAAATCGAGAAGTGCGGCGAGTGGATCGTCCCGCCGGAGTGACCCCGGCCCTGGACTTTGCCTCAAGATAAGGCGAAAATACAACCATGAGCACCACGATTGAACTGACTGGCGACGCCGAGGTCCTGGCGTCCAAGGTTGCCCAAAAACGAGGCGTGTCCATCGAGCAGGCCGTCGTGGAGGCGATTGCCGATAGCGCGCGCAAGGCCGGGCTCTTGCAAGAAAACGCGAAGCTCTCTCCCGAACAAGTCATTCAAGCGCTTGACGAGCTTTCCCGCCGTCACGTGGCGCGCCCGCGGCTGGACACACGCTCCATCGACGAAATTATTGGCTACGACGAGTTCGGTATCCCCCAGTGATCGTGCTCGATACATCCGCGATTATCGCGATCCTTATGCGCGAGCCCAGTCACGAGCCATTGCGGGCAATCGTTGGCGCCAACACATCGGAGTGCGCGCTTTCGGCGCTCAACTATTTCGAGACCGCGATGGTTATTTTCTCAAGGAGCGGTGAGGGCGGGCTCAGCGACCTGGAGGAGTTCCTCGCAATTACCGGAACCGCGCTGGTGCCCTTCGACACCGCAAAAGCCGAGGGAGCATTCCGCGCGTTCCAGCGGTATGGCAAGGGGATCCACTCGAAAGCAAGGCTGAACCTTTGCGATTGCGCCGCCTACGCTTTGGCGAAGAGCCTCAACGCGCCCCTGCTTTTCAAGGGTAATGACTTTTCAGAAACGGACATAATACCCGCAACTGCCCCATAGTGCCGTCTTCGAAGTTATAACGCAAAGACGAACGCCGGCCAGGAATTCGCCGCCGGAATTGTGACGGATTATCCGCAAAGCTGGCTTCGCGGCAAGCTTCACATGTGCCCGCAATCTTGCGCTTAAGACCTGACAGGCGATCGGGAACACTCAGGCCGCAACATACTTCGGGCATGTCCATGAAGCCATCCGAAATCCTCGCGTTGACGCGCCACGCGGCGCGGGAAGCGGTTGGACGCTTTCGCGCCGCGAATTTGCGCGTCTTCGGATCGGCGTTGCATGGCAGCGACCGGGAAGGCAGCGATCTCGATTTGCTGGTGGATACGCTGCCGGGTGCCACGCTGTTCGATCTCGGCGGCTTGCAGATGGAACTGGAAGAACTGCTGGGCGTGCCGGTCGATCTCTTGACGCCGGGCGATCTGCCGGAGAAGTTCCGCGAGAAGGTTCTGGCGGAAGCGCAACCGGTATGAGCGGGAACCGCCTTTCCGATTCTCTGGATCATATCCGGCGGGCGGCAGCGGACGCGCTCGCCTTGGCGAGCTTGCCGAGAAGGACAGGATGAGGGTAATGCGCTATGGCTCTAGGTCTTTGTTTAACCGTGCGTCTTATCGGAAAACCGCTTCGCACCTCCGGGTCAAGCCCGGGGCAAGCCCGAAGGCATGCTTTTTCCGGACGCACTCTAAGGGACCGGGGAGGCTCGATGCCTCCGCGCCCTCCTCCCGGAACGGTGCCCGCGCCACCTCCGGGGGCGGCATTACTCCAGATATATCCCGACATTTATGTTGTAACGGGATTCCGGATGATCGGTGACGAACACCATGCCTTCCTTACCGTTCAGCGTTATCATCCAAAGCCGCATGCCTTTAACGAGCTGGGATTTTGTGACCTTGAAGCGCGCTTCGATGCCGGGCACGGCGCCGGCTACCGTTCCTACAAAGTAGACGGTGCACACCTGCCCGTTATCTTGAGGACCTGCGCTCAACACAAATTCGCCTTTGCCCGGAACTGCGATCCTCCAATGTTCCTGCCCTTTGATCTTTTTGGGCTCATTCCATCGCTTGCGCGCGGATGCCTGGATTTTCGCTACGTCCGGCATATCCTTCGCACAGATGTCCATAAGAGCCTGCATTGCGATTTTCTGGGAAACATCGGTTTGCGCCGGCTGCGCAGATGCGCTGAGCGCGGTGGCAAATACGCCTGCAATCCCAATCGCCAAGCCCCGTAGAATATATCCTGGCAGCATAGTTCTGCTTTCCCTCCACCCCTGAGGTCCAATTCTAGGCATCGCCGAGGCGCCGGCGGCGAACAGATGCAAACCGAGGACTCCTGAGCGCGATGTCCCCACGGCCGTGACATTCATCTAAAATATTGTTCAGTATGGGGCATTGCTATGCCGCAACAGCGCCGCAGCCTCCGCGAACTCCCCGGGCGTATTGACGTTGAAGAAGGGATCGGCGAGCCTGCCGCCGATGCTGGCCATCGGGAACTCCACGACGAAGTGCGGATGGCGCTCCGCCCACTGCTGGACCTTCCGCGTGCCGGACGCGAGCGCCGCCGCCAGATCGTCCGCGAGAGCGGCGGGCCACAGGCCGAAGACGGGATGCACCTGCTGGCCGGATTTGGCGAGAACGATGGCAGAATAAGCGCTGTCAGCCGCGGCCAAGAATTTCGCCACCAGGTCTTCGGGGAAGAACGGCGTGTCGCAAGCTGCCGTTACAATGAAGCGCATGTCCGGCGCGGCTTGTGCGGCCCAGCGCAAGCCGGCGAGGACGCCCGCGAGCGGCCCGGCGAAATCGGCGGTGGCGTCCGCGATAACAGGCAGGCGCAAGGCCGCAAACCGGGACGCATCGCCATTGGCGTTGATCGCAAGCGGGCAGGCTTGCGCCGCCAGGCGTTCGATGACATGCAGCATTAACGGCTTGCCGGCAAGCTCGCGCAAGCCTTTGTCGCCGCCGCCCATGCGCCGGGACAATCCGCCGGCCAGCACGACCCCCGGGATTCGTTCCATAACTGCCGTCACCACCCCTCACCCCCGCCCTCTCGGCAAGCTCGCCTTGGCGAGCTTGCAACTTATCGCGTCCGCATTCGCAAGCGAATGCGGATGGGGGAGAGCGAGTCCGCTCGCAACCGCTGAGAGGGCGTTCCCTCTCCCATCCGCATCCGCTTGCGGATGCGGAGACTCGAGCGGCAAGCTCGCCAAGGCGAGCTTGCTGGGAGAGGGACAGGGTGAGGGGTAATGCCCTATGTGCATGGCGATGCCCCCTCACTACATCTCAACGAGGAAGCGCCCCAGTCACACTTACGTCGTGAAGCGGGCGATTTCACATATTCCACCTTTTGCATTTACGCGCTAGCTCCTAGATAATGCCAGCTCTACTTGTTGGCGCTACCGCCCCCCGGGCTGCTTGAGCGCAAATTCTTGACCTAGCTTCTCAACCCTTACGACTGGCAGATATATGGCTAATCCCCCGACTAAAGAAAACGTGCTCAACGCACTCAAGGCCATCAAGGCACCCGGTGGCGGCGATCTCGTCTCCCAAGGGATCTTGTCGGAAATCGTTATCAATAAAGATAAGGTCTATTTTGCGCTGAACGTTCCACAAGCGCAGGCCAGGGCCTTCGAGCCGGTGCGCAAGGCCGCGGAAGATGCGGTGAAGGCGCTGCCGGGCGTTGCGAACGCCATCGTCACGCTGACCGCGGACGCCAGGGAAGGCGGCGCCGCACCTGCGCGGGGGCCGGAGGCGAGCGGCATCGGGCGCGTTAAGTACATTATCGCCGTCGCCTCGGGCAAAGGCGGCGTCGGCAAATCCACCACCGCCGTCAATCTGGCGCTGGGCTTCCAGCAGAACGGCCTGCGCGTTGGCGTTCTCGACGCCGACATCTACGGCCCGTCGATGCCGCGGCTGCTCGGGATCGCGGAGCGGCCGGAGCTGGCGGGCGAGAACGTGCTGAAGCCCATGGAGAAATACGGCCTGGAAGTCATGTCCATGGGTTTCCTCGTGGATGAAGAGACGCCGATGATCTGGCGCGGGCCGATGGTGATCTCGGCCATCACCCAGATGCTCAAGGACGTCGCCTGGGGCGAACTCGATATTATGGTGGTCGACATGCCTCCCGGCACGGGCGATGCGCAGCTCACCATGGCGCAGCAGGTGCCGCTAGCGGGTGCGGTGATCGTCTCCACGCCGCAGGACCTCTCGCTGATCGACGCGCGGCGCGGTCTCAATATGTTCAAGCGCGTGGATGTGCCCGTGCTCGGCATCGTCGAGAATATGAGCTACTTCCTCTGCCCCAAATGCGGGGAGCGCTCGGACATCTTCAGCCATGGCGGCGCGCGCGACGAGGCGGAGCGGCTGCATGTGCCGTTCCTGGGCGAATTGCCGTTGCACATGGCGATCCGGGAGACTTCGGACAGCGGCCGGCCGATTGTGGTCTCCGACCCGGAGTCGGAGCACGCCGGGCTCTATAAGTCCATCGCGGCGGCCATCTGGAGCCGGCTTACGGGCAAGCCGGCGAACCCGCCCGCGCCGCGTATCGTGATTGAGTAGAGGCCCGCTCGGAACCGGATGTGCTTGCCGCAGCCGCTAGTGTGGCGTCTCTCCCATCCGCATCCGCTTGCGGAAACTTTAGGATGCGAGCCCGGCAAGCCGGGCTCGCGGGGAGAGAGAGAGTGTGTGTGTGAGTGCTTTTGCTGCAGCTAGAGGGAAGTAGTAAGCGGGACTTGGTGCTGTTCGCCGCCGGCACGCCTTCGAGTATTCTCGTCAACGGTAGGTCCTTTTTCTGCGCAGTACAAACATGATGCTCAATATCAAGGCTACAAAAGAACCAATGAATGGTATGTAATCGAGCTCATTGTCTATATTGCCGTATATGAGAGCCAGAGATAATAATGCTATTGTCGCGCCAGCAGGCACTGCAGCGCCAACGAAGACAATCGACAAAATAGCAGCTGCACCGAAATGTCCTTGCCGCAAGAACGGCCCGGTACGGTTCCACATGAATATAGCAACGGCTATAGAAACCTCGAATATTATAGGCGCGAGATCGCTGTCGCCCGTGGCGTTGAATTTTAAAGAGAGAAAATCGGCGATCCAGAATCCCCCAGCCACCGCTGTAATAGAGTAGGCAAGAGCCAGTCCAATCGAAGTCCAAGTGCCCTGTGTTGAAGTCCGCGCCTCCGGTGCGCGTAAGTCCGCCCCCGCTTGCCAGCTGGTTTCTGCGCGCGAACTTGGCGGCGTGCTCTCGTCCTTCAAAGCTTCGATGGGATTGCCCGAGATGTCCTCGATAGGCGCCGGCGCGTACCCACTGCTCTTGGCGGGCGAAGGCACTGGCGTGTTCCGGTTCATCGAAGCTTTGTTGGGATTGCCGGAGAGTTCCTCGATGGGCGCTAATTCAAAATGCCTCTCTGCCGCAGGGGCGCCTGCCGCACGAACCGCAATGATGCCGTTCGCCGCGCCGCTAGAATTGATGCGATCCAACCCTGGAATTTCCGGTAGAGCTGGCGCGGAGGCCATGGGCTGAAACTCGAGCATCTTGATCGCCGGGACGGTCTGCGCGCGATTTCTTACCGCGCCGGTATGCTCGCTCTGAAATTCAGAGGGCATGGCGTAAATGCAAGGGTCCGGCGCTCTGGCCGCGGCAACCGTTCCGGCATGCGTTGCGAAATGGGCCTCGCCGGGAAGGGGCCGCGATTTTGCGGACTGGGCCGGCGTGGCAGCGCCGTTGGCGGTGTAGGTGTAGGCGTAGGCGTAGGCAGGCGCAGGCCCGGGCGCGCTGCCGCGCCTTGCGGCGAGGGCCAGGGGCTTGCAGGTGACGCGGGCGGCCGGAAGCAGGATGCGGACTTCGGTCCCAATCGCGGGCTCGCTCGATACCGCGATGGTGCCGCCGTGAAGCTCGACGAGCTGCTTGGCCAGCGGCAGCCCCAAGCCGGTGCCCGCGAAGCGCTTGGTCATGCTGTTGTCGATCTGGCGGAATTTCTCGAAAGCGGCCTCGATATCCTCTTGTGTCATGCCGATGCCGGTGTCCCGGATGGCGATAGAAAGGCCGCCGCCGTCCACCAATGCCGTGGAAATCACGATGCGCCCCCCGCTGGGCGTGAACTTCACCGCGTTCGACAGCACATTGATGAAAACCTGCTTCAACCGCACTTCGTCGCAACGGATTTGAATGCCGTCCGGCGGATAATCCTTTACGATTTTCACGTTGCCGGATTTGGCCTGCGGTTTGATCGCGCGGATGCTCTCGTAGAGGATGGAGGCCAATTCGGCCACGCTTTCGGAGAATTCGACCTTGCCGGCCTCGATCTTGGCGAGATCCAGAATGTCGTTGACGATGGCCAGGAGATGCTGGCCCGAATTGTTGATGTCGCCGGCATATTCGAAATAGGCCGGGGTATCCGGCCCCATGAGCTTGTCGCGGATGATCTCGGAGAAGCCGATGATCGCGTTGAGCGGCGTGCGCAGCTCATGGCTCATATTGGCCAGGAAGGCGGACTTGGCGTGGCTCGCGGCTTCCGATTCCTGCTGCGCCAGCATAAGCCTCGCATTCAGCTCCTGAAGGTTGACGCGCTCCTGGGCCAGGCTTCGATTGGCGTCCTTCAGCTCGGCGGCACGGCTGTTTACCTCGACTTCGTAGCGGACCCGGTTTGAAATTTCCTGCACGACCATGGCCGCCAGCGTGCCCGAAAGCAGCATGGCGGCGCCGCCCAGGCCGAGGATTATCAGGGCGAGGCGGGTCGGGCCGGCCAGCCATTCGTCCTTGCCGAGGCCGACGGCGACAGTAAGCGGATAGCCCGGAACCTTCCTCCAATCGAATATGCGCGTCACCCCGTCGAGCGGGCTTTGCGCGACGTAGGCGCCCCGCTCCGGCTGAGCGCCGCCGGGGAGCGATTGCGCTCCGGGTATCGAAAAGCCGGCCGGTATGGGAGCGTTCGAGGCTCCCCAATGTCTCGCCCGCACGATGTTATCGAGCCCTACGAGCGCCATAATGCCGCTGGAGCCAAGATCGACGGTTCTATGGAGAGAAATGAGAAAATCGGGATCGAGCGAGAATACGAGCACGCCCGCAAAACCGCCGCCGGGTTTTTCAAGACGGCGCGCCAACTGGATCGTCACCTGGTTGGAACTAGGCTCGGTGGGCGGTTTGCCGATGAAGAGCCCTGCATTGGGGTTGTCGCGGTGGACCTGGAAATATTCCTCGGCGGAAAGATCGGCGGGGCCGGGGTTTTTCCCCAGAGCCCCGGCACGGACCCTCCCGTCCGGCCCGGTCGCCGCGACCCAAATGGGCTGGGCGGCAAGCTCCGGCGCAAGCTTGGTCCACTGCGAGAGATCGAATCTATCGCCATCTGCTTCAATGCGCTGCTTGACGCGCTCCATCGCGCCTGCAACGCTGTCCAGCGCGCGCTGAGCTTGTTCTCCGAAGGCCGCCGAGTAGTTTGCGGCGCTAGCGCGGCCCTCGTCCAATGCCGATTGGCGCAATTGCATGGCAATTAGCGCAACGATGGTCATAATCGCAACGATGACGAGAGCGCTGTATGCGAGGATGCTCCGGCATAGGCGGCAGGCGGCGCGTTTGATCGCGCAAGTGCAGTGAATTCCGCAGGGCGATTCGCCGCTGCGCCCATCGCGGCGCAGGCACTCGCCGGTCGGGGGACACTTAATGGCAGCGCGCAGCATGTCCTTCCACACTATTAAGAATAATGGACGGTGGAAGAGTGCAGCCTTAGGTGTGTCAGCGCAACTACAGCGCGAGTTTACGGTTAAGCTCGCGTTGGTGCGTTCGCGGAAATGCTAGGGCACAACGTAATTATTCTTTACGGAAGAAACAAAACAAGAATAAAACCCGGCTTAATCTTTAACTGGTTGCGCAGCGGCGGCGCGCGGCTCAAGGCTGCGCGCGATCCTCCCGCGTCCGGCGGCGGCGGCGATTTCGGCGTCTGTCAACTCACCCATGGTTTCGCGGCCTCTTAAAGCACGCCTCGAATTCGAGGACAAACCCCGGCGGATCGAGCGCGAAGCTCCCGCCGCGCACGAACCGCGTTTGTATGACGCCGCTTTCGTCCTTGGCGTGGTGGATGATGAAACGCCTCTCCGTGTCGAAAATCAGGTAGTGCCGGATGCTCTCGACCCGGAAATAGCCTTCGAGCTTAACGGAAAGATCGATGTGGCGTGTGCCCGGCGATAAGACCTCCACCACGATAACAGGATCGCGCACCTCGATATCGCCGCCCGGCTTTTCCGGCCCGCAATAGACCAGCGCGTCAGGCTCGTAAGCCGTGCTCTCGCTCACCCGGACGGTGGCGCCATCGGGTAGCACGCTGCAAGGCAGGCCCGCCCTGTCGATTGCTGTCAGCAACGCGACGTGAATGGCGAGTTTCACTTGCAGGTGGACGACCCGCTCAGGTGCCATGGCTTGAATTTCGCCGTCCACAAGCTCGTAGCGCCCCAGATTTTCCTCAGCCCAGGCCAGATACTCGTCGACGGTCATCTTCGGTTTGGCGCGCAATTGCATAAGGCGATAGTACCAAAATGCGGGAAGCCGCGCAAACCCGCGCAAGAACTCCGGCAGCGATCAGCCCGCGGCCTTGCGGGGACGCCCACCCTTGGCGCCATTGCTCCGCGCGGCGGCAGCCTTGGCGGGCGAGGTCGCTTGTCCCGCGCGCCGGGCCATATGAGCCTTGGTGCCGAAGATGCCCGCGAGTAAGCCGGGGATGGACAAATCGGCGTCCAGCTCTTCCCAATGCAAGCCGTAGCCTGCGCCAAGGATCTCGACTTGGGCAAGCTGCGCCGGCGACCCTTCCTCCAACCCTTGCGCGAGGGCCGGCGGGAATGCGAACGTGCAGCCGTTGGTCAGCTCGACAACGATGCGGCCGGCCTCCCGGTCGTAACGCGCGGCGGCGGCGCGCGGCTCAAGGCTGCGCGCGATCTTCCCACGCTCTGCGGCGGCGTCGATTCCGGCGTCTGTCAGCTCAGCCATGGATTTCTCTCCATCTCGCCAGCAATTCAGCCTGCTGTTCGATAACCATCTGCATCGCGCGGCGGACCTCGCTGCGCTTCGCGCCGTCTACCCAGACCAGTTCAGGCTTGCCGTCTTTGCCAAGCAGATTGATCTTCGCTTGCCCGTCGCCAAATACATGGACATGGGCCGGCTCGTGATCGTCGAGAAAAATGACGGCCCTCAGCCCCTGGCCTCGGTAAACGGTGACCATAAATAATGTAACCTATCGCGATGGGTTTTTCAACGATTGCTACTTGATCTTGAACTGGTTGCGCAGCGCGAGCAGGAACACAATAAGCCGCCCGCATTTTGGCATCCGCTTCATGGCCTGGCGGATGCCGGCGGCTGTTTCAGAATATTGAGCGGCTCGCGTTTTGCGGCCTCCGCCTCCTCCGCCGTGATCGCGCCCGCCTGCACCATCCTTCTGAGTATTTCGCCACGTGCCTTATCTGCATACACAGCAGCATTGTCCGGAAAGCCTGGAAGCGCAGCCAGAAAAGCCAGCTCCCCGAGATCCGCCTCGCCAAGCGGCTTGCCCAAATAAGCGCGGGCTGCCGCCCCCATGCCGAAGTTGCCACGCCCAGCGTAGAACGAATTGATGACCGTCTCCAATATTCTGCGCCTCGGCACATCGTGTTCGAGCCGGTAACGGAGCAGGGTTTGCTCGAATTTGCGTTGCAGGCTTTGGGGACGGTTGTCCGGCTTTTGGCAGGAATAGAGCTGGCCGATATAAGCATCGGAAACCCATGAATTGCGTACATGCCTCCGCTCCCGGAGTTTTCGGGCGATAGCCAGCAAGCTATAAGGCTCCCGCGTCAGGAAGTCCGGCTCCCACCAAGCGGCCAGGAAGGCGGGGATGGCGCGAAGCGGCATTTCATCGAGCGGGACGAATTCCTGCTTGCCTCCCGGCGGGATGCAGCCATGCCACGCAACGGCGGCGTCCGCGAGCCGGTGATCGGGTACGGCGCTTGCGGCTTTCCAATAGAGCGAGCCCGTCAAAACGGCAAGGAGCAGAAGCACCGCGAACAGCAGCGCGGCCAGCACCCGGATAGACCAAATCAACACTTTCCGCATCGGCTGCCCCCTTGCCGCTATTTGATCTTGAATTGATTCATGCCGTGCCTCCATCGCATAAAACACGCCTTGTAAGTATGCATCGCGCGGAGCTCATCGCGCGGCGCGCGCCTGCGCCATCCACCTATTGCAGGCGCCGCATCCAATGTTGCGGATGGCGGCGCTGATGGATGACGCCAGGAAGACGCGGGCAATCGCGAAAGACTTAAGGGACGGCGCGATTGCGTGTATCACGGCGCAAAGCTTGATGGAGCCCGCACGTGACGGTTCAGGAGTTGGAAAAGGCCATTGCCAAACGTTCGCCGGAGGAGCTGGCGGAGCTGCGTGCTTGGTTTTTGGACCACGGCGAGGATGAGTCCGCCAGATCGCGCGCGATAGCGAGGCGGCCAAGCCCGGCAAGCTGATCCAGCAGGCGAAGCGCGATTATGCCGGGGGGAACGGGCGGGAGTTGTGAGGCATTTCGCGGCGGCGAGCTATTCCCAGCCCGCGTGGCGCCAAGTAGCAAATCCGCCTCCATGTATGCTAAAATAGCGGCATGACGCGCGACGAGGCCATTTCACGGTTGAAGCAGTACGAGCCCGGCTTTAAGCGGCTGGGCGTCGAGCACCTCTATCTCTTCGGCTCGACTGCGCGCGGCGAGGCCCGCGAGGATTCGGACGTAGACCTCTTTTTCGATCACCCTGAAGGTTCGCTCGGCCTGTTCCAGCTCATGGACATCAAGGAAGCCGCGGCGCGGGTGCTGGGCCGCAAAACGGACATCATGACGCGCCGTAGCCTGCACCCGGCGCTGAAGCAGGGCATCGAAGCGGCGGCGGTGCGGGTATTCTGATGGCGCCGCGTTCGCAACCGCTCCGCCTGAGCGATATCGTGGAAGCCATCGAGCTGATCGAGTTGCACGCGCCAGCCGGGAGATGTATTGTGCATATGTGGATTTATTGCAATAGGGTTACACAAATACCCAGGCTTCCTTTAAAGGGATTAACGAATGGATTTTGAAGCTGAGATCAGACGCCGCGTGACGCTTGTCGAAGAGGATGCAGCGGGCGAAAAGACCGTCTCACGCCATATTTTGCGCAAGGTTACAGAGAACGAGAAGTTGCTCATTGAACTTCGCAATGAAGTCGCCCTTCTCCGCACCGATCTGCCCGGCATTATCGCCAATGTCGTGGGCGCTCTCTTGCGCGAGGAGCGCGAACGCAAATGAACTACTCAAAACTCTGCATCGATTGCGTGCATTGCGATCTCTTCGAATGGGAGGGCATAACCGATTATCAGCGCTCGTTTTACGCAACTTGCGCCAATCCTTTGACAGTAGCCGAGCATCGCTCGATCGTGACCGGAACCGCCTCTCAGGTGAAACGCACCTGCCTCGACGCGCGCCGTCATGACCCTTGCAGCGGGGATGGCAGGCTGTGGGAGAAAAAACCCGATCCTGAACCGGCGCAGAGCATTAACAGCGATTAACCGTCTCCCATCTACTCGATCCTGAACTGGTTGCGCAGCGCGAGCAGGAACAGGAACCACAGCGCGGCGGCCAGCGCCGTCTGCACGGCGCTCCAAACCCCCACCGCCCCAGGCACCACCGGCGCCACCAGCGTTTCGTCGAAGCCGTAGAGACAGGCGTAAACGGGCGCGCTTTGGGTGGTGTCGAAAGCGCCGATCACCAAGCTTTGCCGGATCGCGAGCAAAGCGGCGGCCTTCACGGGATCGCCCTTGCCTTGCTTGCATGGCAGCGCCCGCAGCGCTTTCAGCGGAGGAGCGGGAAGAGCCGCGCGGATGGGGGCCGGCAAATGGTAGTAGATGCGTGCTTGAAGGTGTGCGCCGGCCGCGCGTTTGGAAGCGTACCGGTCGAGATAAAACCAGCCCGAAACGAGGGTCAGCGCGGCCAGCCACAAAATCGGCCGGAACAGGGAATGCCCGAATCCTGAGACCAGCTCATAAAGGATGCCGAGCCAGAAGGCGGGATGCCAAGGCTTGTCTTCGGCATAGCGCCGGGAACGCAGCTCGCCGCGAAAGTAGAGGTGCTCCTTGCTACGGTCGTGCTGCTCCCTGGCGAACTGCTTCAGCGCGCGATATCTGGCGCTGAGCGTTGCATCGGCCTGGCCGGTCATCCACAGCAAAGCGCCTCCAAAAACCGACCGGACGAAAAGGCCCGGTTCCATGCCCGGCGCAAGCTGAAGCTTATCGAGCAGAACCGGCTTCGCAAACCTCGCGGATGTAAGATCGGGCACTCGCCGCTGAAAATACGCGCCGGCGAGCGAAAAACTCTGCCGCGCATCGGCTCCGCGGAAGTTCGCGGCACGGCGGAAGAGGGCCTCGTTGAAGGAGGCGCTGCCCAGGAAGATGGCGTTTTCGAACGGCGCGTGACCGTTGAAAGCCGCGCGGTAGAACCGGGCGGGGCCGGAGAAGGTAGCGCCGTGGAACCAGGCATCGCCGCTGAAGGCGGCTCTTTCGAACGAGGCGCCGCCCGAAAAGACAGCGCCGTTGAACGAGGCGTCGCCCGCGAAGACGGTGCGATCGAAAAGGGCGCTGCCTGGAAAGATAAAGCCGTCGAAATCGGCGCGGGCGCCCTCAAGCGGGACCGGATGGGCGGAGGGCTCCAATTTCGGCCACGCCGCCGTCTCGAACCCGATGCCGTAGAAGTCCGCCCTCGCCGCCTCAATCCACGCGCGGGTTTTTTCGTTCTTGGGCACCAGCGTTCCGCGCCAGTCTTCATCCGCCAGCCAGACGCCCTCTTCCTCCAGGCTTTTGCGCTCCGCGAGCATCTTCTGGCCCCAGGCGTTCCAGGCGTCGCGGCCCCGCAAAAACAGCGCAATCGTCTCGTCCCGCGTCATGTGCCGCACCGCGCCCGCCTGTGTCGCGCTGAAGCTTAGCTGAAATTACTTGCTTCCGCAACCGGGCCGCGCTCCACCGCGGAAAACGGCGCATTTGCGCTGGCGGGCGGGTTAACGGGCGATGAAGGCGCGTACAGGCGGTCTCATGGTTAATGCGCGGATAGTAAACGGCCCCCCGGCATATTTTCCGCCGCCGTCTTTCTGCGAATCTCTTCCCGCTTTAGGTCGATTTCTACGACTCCAAAATACTATTAAATATGCGGACAGTTTTAATGTTAACCAAGCTTGCCTAGCGCCACGTTCAAAATAACGCCGATAGAATAATAACTTAGCTTTCGTATCCGCGCTTAACGGTTCCTAAAAGCTCATCTGCTAAATTACATCTCTATTGAATGACAGCCCCGGCTGCGGCGAAAGGCAGGCGAAATGAGTTAAAAGGCGGCCGCGCCCGGTTTCGTAAGCGGCCAGATAATTCCGGCAAAGTATCGGGACTTCAACCTAGGGACGAAATCCGAATGAAGATTCAAGCCGGCAAAATCCGTATACATTTCAATTGACGCTAAGCTTAGGGCGGGCTTGTATAGGTCCAAACAAGGGGCAGTGGGGATCCGCAATGAGAGAAAGACGCCGCCGCGTTCAGGTTTGGGCTCTCCTAAGCCCTGGACCTTATGCTGTTGTGCTCGTTGCCGGCTGTCTTATTCTGTTCCTCTCGCTAGTGCTTTTCTCAGCCCCAGCGGCATTTGCCAGTCCCGCGAACGCTTTTAGCCTTGGCAAGCTGCCCCTGAGAATTACCGTTCTGGTAGGGCCCCGGAACGATTTTTGCTACTCGGACCACATCGACGCCATTGAGAAGCTTACGAAAAGCGCGCGCGATCGCATCAACAAGGCCGGGGGCATCGCGGGCCACCCAATCGAGATAGAGATCCGCGATGACGAGGGCGACGCCCGGCGGACGGTTGCCAATGTCAACGGGGCGCTGGCCGATCCGCAATCCATCGCGCTGATTGGGCTGCAAAGCTCCGACCGCGCGGGACAAGTTTTCAAACAGCTGGGCCCAAGATTGAGCAGCAGCGGCCTCCCATGGATTTCCAGCATTTCCGTAACTAGCCTGTTTGCCGGCTATCCGAATGTGTTCACGATGCAAGGGTCGCAGGAGGAAGAAAATATCCCTTTGATTGCCGAATTCGTGAAGGAGAAGAACTTCACGCGGCCCGCATTAATTGGCCTCAAGGGGCAGAGCTATACCGAGGCAATGATAAAGGACTTGGAGGAAAGGAAAAGCTTTCCCTCCTTCGTCGACAAGCGCCTGCTGACGCTTCCCGGGGCAGACAGCAAGGCCCGGTCGAACGCCAGCCTCGACCCCAGCGAAATCGCAAGGGCCGCCGATGAGCTGAAATGGAAAAATCCCGACGTCATCTTCTTGAACGTTGGCGGCTGGCGTGTCCCCGCTTTCCTTAAAGAGCTGGAACGGGCAGGGATAACCGCGCCGCTCTTCATTTCCGGCCGCCTCGAAGACATGTTCCGCAACCCCGGCGTAACGTATTCGGGAGATGCCTACCAGATCGCCAGGGACGAGCTGCCCAACCTCTACAACGACAGGCTTCGCACGCGGCTGTTCCGGGAGCGCCCCGAGGAATGGACGTTCAACGGCCACCGCAATCCGGATGCGTTCGAGCGGTTAGAGAACGAATGCCAGGAGCGCCTGGAAAAGGCGCAATTGGACGTTCTCTCACGTTCGAACCTCAGGGCCATCGGCATGGGGCTTGAAATCAGAGACATGATTGCCATGATCGCCGTCATCGCGAAATCGGCGAAGGCGGCGGGCAACGCTGACGATGTTGCGGCGATCCGCAAGACGATTGTGGCCGGGATTCCTGCCAATTTTGCCGCCGGCAAGGGGATTTTCAAAGGGGTCGTGGAAGATTGGTCCTTCCGGCCCGCATCCAGGACCGCGGTGAGAACGCCTTTCATCGTCGCGCGCCCCAGCGCCATCGGCAAACTGCAGCTGGCGCCAGTCCAATACGTTCCGTTGCAAGGAGATAGGCTTCGCAAGATACCCACCTTCTATTTGGAAATCGATCCAACCCGCATCTACAGGATCGACGACACGGAAAAGACGTTCGCCGCGGATTTCTACCTATCGATGAGCGACGAGAACAACCCGGGCATAGACCAGATCGAATTTGCGAACGCTTTTCTCGATCACAAAACCGGCACCCGGCAGGTTACGGTTCACCCGCTTCACGAAGGGGGCCCTAGCGACACCTATCCAAGCCATATGAAAATCTACGAGGTGTCCGGCAAGTTCATGCTGGACCCGGATTACACCAGCTACCCATTCGACGTTCAGCGCTTCGGGATCGACCTGCGGCCGAAGCAAGGCGAATTCCCGTTTATTGTGCAGCCCATGCAAAAGGAGCTGCGGCAAAAGGTGTTCGAAACCGACGGCTGGGATAATCGGGATGCGTATGTAAGCTATGAGCGCCAGTCGGTTTCGATTTTCGACACCAAGAATCTTGAGCCGAGCGTTGTGCCGTTCTACAAGAATAGCTTCGTTTGGACCGCGAAGCGAAGTGCAACCGACTTCTATATGCGAGTGGTTATACCGCTAATATTTATTGCGATTGTCGCTTATTTAGCTGTATTCATCCCAACCACACACTTTGAGGCCATAGTAACTATAGAAGTGACGGCGTTACTGTCTGCTGTTGCGCTATATATTACAATACAGAGAGTGGATTCGGATTCGGCGACGCTTTCCGACAAAATATTCGTGTTCAACTACATGATATTCAGCTTGATGATTGCCATTTCAATTCTTCGCATCAATAAGTACGTGGTCAACCGATTGCATTTCAAGCATGCCCTGGGGATTATACACACCGTGGTCATCCCCATCCTGCTTGCGATGATGTTCTTCTACGTCTACGGCGCGGGCGCGGCCGATAGTCATTCGGAGCTGGCGTTCTGGCCGTCCTTGGCTGACGGGGTTATGCGTTCCCTCGATGCCCTAGGGATATAAGCCCGGCAAAACAATAACTTAGGCCAACCGTCAAAAGTCCCGATCGCTCCGGAACACTCCCCGTCATCGCGAGGCCGCCTTGGCGGCCGTGGCGATCCAGAAGCAAAATCAGTGACTTGCCCCTGGATTGCTCCGCTTCGCTCGCGTTGACGGCGAGCGGTCAAGACTTAATTCCCCAGATCGTATAGCTGTTTCACCATCTGGTTGACAGCGCCGAAAACTGTGGCGTTGATCGAGAAATCGGCCTTAGCTGTGGTGATGTTAAGAAGCTGGTTCAGCACGTCCACGTTGGGAGTGGCAACCAGTCCCTGGCTATTGGCGTAGCTGGCCGACGGATCGTATTGGGCCACAAAGGCCGGAGAGATGTTGGTCACTGTGGCGATTGTTCCACCGTTTGTGCCCGCGGCGGTCTGCTCCACCTGTACTGGCTGATAGGGCTGGGGGGTAGCGGCTGTCTGGCCGGATGCAGGAAGCGCGCCGTTCGAGTTCATGTTTGCGATGTTGTTCGCCGTCGCGGTCAATTGGAGACTGGCGGCTTGCATGCCCGAAAGCGGTACGCTCGTGTTCAACATGACCAACTCCCAAGTCAAGCATACAAGCCAGCCGAGAATCGTCCGTAAACGCAACGGCTAAGATTAGCTGGAACCGGTTCAGGCCAGGCTGCGCGGCAGCGGAGGCAGATGCGGTCCGGCTGCCGCGCGTGCTGCCGGACCTGCTAGAAAGAAACTGGCATCCCGCGCGGAATGAGCGGGCGAGACGGCGTTTGCGGGCGCAAATTAAGTAGCCCATATTAAGCTCGTGCTACGGAGGCGCATTTAGCGTAGTGTTCGGAAACCCAGATGGTTGAAGACAACAATAAATTGCCTGTTGCCGATCTCACTTTGGAGCGGGTCCGGCGGCTCGACGAAAAATTAGACCGGGTGCTGCATATCATCTCGGTGCAAAATCAAAAGATCGACGGACTTCTCGATCTGGCAACTGGCACGCGCGCCGATTTCGCCGGGTTCATGAAGCTTTACTCGGCGCAGGAAGATGCCGTTTCGCGGATTGCGAGGGAAGTGGAGCTTATCAAGAAGCGCCTCGACCTCGTTGACGCGCAAGCTGAAGGCGGCACTGTCGAAAAGCCGGATAGTAGAGATGGCTGGTTACAACTTGGGTTTTACGCCCAAATTTGCTAGCGCAAGATGCAAACGGGGCTGATCTCCGAAAAGCAGGGTCTCCAGAGCCCCAAAGGGTGGATCAATCTCATCAATATCGAGGTCTTCAACACGTGTTGGTATTAACTTTGTGGCACGCCAAGCCCGCGTTGCTTCATCGTAGACCCAATCCGATTCGACCGAGGTTTTTGTCCATATAACAATTACAGCTTTAGAAGCACGAAGGTATTTTAGGATAACTTTCCTATACTTTTGTCCTCCAATTAAACGAGTGTCCCACCAAACGGTATATCCTCTAGCTTCCAGGTCGGCAGCCTGCGCTTCTGCTAAACGCCGATCCAAGGAAGCATAGCTTATGAAAATATCAGGATGTATTTCTCCTGAAACCTCCTCCTCCGGTTGTGGTGAAGGACTGACAAACTCGGGCGGCAAATATCCCCGCGGCACGTGGATAAAGCGCTGCAACTGGGTCGCCAAGCGTGACACATCTTCTTGGAAGTATGCTCCAAGCCTAACCACCGCTCCGTTGCTTCTAATCAATGGTTTGAGGCTATCGGGCAGTTCATTCTCTTTGGGAAACGGTGTATCATCAATCAAAAGTGGAACTACGGGCTTTTCGTATCGAAACGCAGCCTCTATTTCCAATCTTACAAAATCATTCGGATTATCAAGGCGCCTGCGTCCCCTCTCGTCGGGAAGAGTTAGCCAATTCGGTCCGATAAGGACCAGCATCATTGAAGAAAGTGCGATCTGCTGTTGCAAATAGTCGTGAAAATTAACACCGAGTGGAATACCGTGAACGTCCAAAAAGACAGCGTCCTCGCCAAGCTGACTTGTTAATTCGCGGGCAACCAACTGAGCTGCCGCCGACGTATCGGAGCGTCGATAATTTAAGAATATCTTTCCAGGCATCTGGTTTATTCCTGCCGAAATACTCTCGATAAGACTTTCATCATATGAGGCAAGAGAACAAAAGCAACTTCTAAAACACTTGCTAGCTCGCCTTCTGGAACCGCTCCGCCGCCTGCAAATCCACGCTCACGAGCTGGCTCACGCCTTTCTCCTGCATGGTTACGCCGAACAGCCGGTTCATGCGGCTCATGGTCATCGGGTGATGCGTGATGACGAGGAACCGCGTCGCGGTGGTGCGCGCCATCTCCTCCATCATGGTGCAGAAGCGGTCGACGTTGGCGTCGTCGAGCGGCGCGTCCACCTCGTCGAGCACGCAAATGGGCGACGGGTTGGTCAAAAACACCGCGAAAATCAGCGCCAGCGCCGTCAGCGCCTTCTCGCCGCCGGAGAGCAGCGTCAGCACCTGCGGCTTCTTGCCGGGCGGCCGGCAGAGGATTTCGAGCCCGCTTTCGAGCGGATCGTCGCTTTCGATGAGCTGCAGCTCCGCGTCGCCGCCGGCGAACAGGATTTTGAACAGCCGCTCGAAATGCGCCCGCACGACGTCGAAGGCTTCCAGCAGGCGCTTGCGGCCCTCCTTGTTGAGGTTCACGATGCCGGTGCGCAGCTTGACAATGGCCTCGGCCAGGTCCTCGCGCTCTTTCTCCATGCCTTCGAACTCGCCGCCGAGCTGGGCCGCCTCTTCCTCCGCGCGCAGGTTCACGCCGCCGAGCCGCTCGCGTTCGGCCTTGAGCTTCACGATCTGCTGCTCGACGTCGTGCGCCGGGGGCAAGCCGGTGGCATCTTCTATGGCAACGGACTTAAGCACTTCCTCGGGCTGGCACTCGAAATTCTCGCGGATGAGCTGTGCGTATTCGGCGCGGCGCTCGCGGGCGGCTTCGAGCCGGGCTTCGACGCGCGCCCTGGTCTCGCGCGCCGAGGAGAGGCCGGACTGCGCTTCGCGTAAGCTCTTGTCCGCCTCGCGCAGCGCGTTCGTGGCACCCGCAAGCTTATCGGCGGCGGCTTGGCGCGCGGCCTCCGCCTGGCTGATTTCATTCAGAATTTTGTTGCGCCGATCCGCGATCTTGGCCGGCAGGTCGCTTGTGGCGGCAAGCTCTGCCTTGATGCCGGAGAGCCGCTCCTCCAGGCTCGCCATTTGCGTATTCGCGCTCTTGGTACGTTGCAGCCAGCGCAGGCGCTCCTCGCCGATGGCCTTGAGCCGCGCCTGCCGCCCCCGGATGTCGCGCTCGATGCCGTCGAGGGCCGCCTTCGCCCCAGTATAGACATTGCGAGTTGCGCCGGTTTGAGTTTTGAGCCTTTCCAGCTCGGCTTCGGTTTGGTCCACCGGCTTGGCCGACGCCAGCGCCTCCTGCGCCGTCTCGCGTGCGGATTCGGCTTCTTCCCTTCCGTATGCCGCACGCTCGCGCGCTTCCTCCAGGCTCTGCAGCTTGTTCGCCTGCTCAAGCGCAGCCCGCTCCGCCTGGCTGAACGAGGCGCGCTTTTGCGCAAGGGCGGCCTGAGCCGAGCGGGCACCGTCGCGCAGCCGCTTCTCAGCGGCGAGCGCCTCGGTTGCCGCGGCTTGTGCGGCTTGCTGCCCGGCGGCGGCGGAATCGGCGGCGGCCATGAACTCGTCAAGCTGCGCTTCGAGCCCGGTCAAGCGGTTGCGCTCTGCCAGCCGGCGCGCGGCGGCGCTTGGCGCGTTGGCGGCGGCCACGAAGCCGTCCCAGCGCCAGAGGTCGCCTTCCTTGGTGACGAGGCGCTGGCCGGGGCTCAGCCGGTCCTTCAAGCCATCGCCCTGGGCCTTGGAGGCAACGACGCCGATCTGCGCTAGCCGGCGCGAAAGCTCGAGCGGCCCGCGGACGAAGGCCGAAAGCCGCTCGGCGCCTTGGGGCATAGCCGCGTCGCCTGCGGTGTCGCTGACGACGGTCCATCGGGTGGGCGCCGCTCGATCGGCGGTCACGTCGAGATCGTCGCCAAGGGCTGCGCCAAGCGCGATCTCGTAGCCCGGCGTTACCGAAATCTGGTCCACGATGGGCTTGAAGCGGCCCGCGTCGGCCGGCTTCAGGAGCTTGATGAGGGTCGCGACCTCGGTTTCGAGACTTTTCGCCTTGAGCCGCGCCGCCGACGCTGCCTCGCGCGTATCCTTCTCCTTGAGGCGCGAAGCTGCTACGGTTTCCTCGGCCTGGAGGATGCCTTCCTCGATGCTTTCGAGCTGGGCTTCGAGCTGGGCCACCTCCTCGCGCAGCGCTTCGACCGGGGAAGAGGCCGCGTTCTTGGCGCGAAGCTCCACCACCTGGCGGCCGATTTCGGCTTCCTGCGCGGCAAAGCGGCTAGCGCGCGTATTGTGCTCCGCGATCTGGCTTTCGAGCTGCCGCCGCTCGGCGCGCAGTTCCGCCGCCTTGGCGGTGAGCGCGGAAAGGGCCGCATCGGCCTCGTTCAGCGCCTCCAGCGCCGCCTCGGCGCGGGCGGCTGCCTCGGCGCGGGCTTCGGAGCCGTCGCCCTGCTCTTTGATCGTCTCTTCCTCGCGGTCGAAGCGCGCCAGCACCTCGCGCGCCTCCGCGATGGCATGGTCCTCGCGCTCGGCATCCTGCTGAATTTGCGCAAGCCGCGCCTTGAGCTCCGCCTCGCGTTCAGCCGCGCGCTTTTCCTCGCGGTCGAGCGTATCGCGCTCCACCTGGATGCGATGCAGGACCGCGGCGCGGGTCGCCTCCTCCTCGCGCAGCGGCTGCAACGCATCGGCGTTCTCAGCCTGCACGCGCAAGGCCGCGGCTTCGGCTTGCGTGAGCTGGCCGACGGCGCGCAGGGCGTCCACATGCTGCGCCTCCTCGGACTGCACGGCGGCGTTAGCGGAGGAATAATGCTGGTAATGCTGGATGGCTTCGAGCTTGCGCAGCTCGGCGGTCAGCTCGCGGTATTTCTGTGCCTGGCGCGCCTGCCTGCGCAAATTCGCGAGCTGGGTTCCGATCTGGCCGATCACGTCCTTGAGGCGTTCGAGATTGGCTTCGGCGGCCTTGAGGCGAATTTCGGCTTCGTGGCGGCGGCTATAGAGCCCGGCGATGCCGGCCGCGTCCTCCAAGATGCGGCGGCGCTCCTGCGGCTTGGCGTTGATGAGCTGGCCGATCTGGCCTTGCTGCACCAGCGCCTGGCTGCGCGCGCCAGTGGCGGCGTCGGCGAACAGGATTTGCACGTCCTTGGCACGCGCTTCCTTGCCGTTGACTTTATAGATCGAGCCCGCGTCACGCTGAATGCGGCGGGAGATTTCGAGCACATCGGCGTCGTTGAAGGCGGCTGGGGCGGTGCGCTTCGAATTGTCGATGGCGACCATCACCTCGGCCATATTGCGGGCCGGGCGCTTATCGGTGCCCGCGAAGATCACGTCGTCCATCGCGGACCCGCGCATGCTTTTGTAGGAGGTTTCGCCCATCACCCAGCGAAGGGCCTCCAGGAGGTTCGATTTCCCGCAGCCGTTCGGCCCCACGACGCCCGTGAGCCCCGGTCCGATGATGAGTTCGGTCGGCTCCACGAAAGATTTGAAACCGAGAAGCCTTAGCCGCGTGATTTGCAAGGTACGCCTCGCCCTATTCGATGTCCCAGCGGCAGGCTATGTGAGTCGCGCAGTCAAGCCGAGCCTGCCGTTCCCATCATACACAGGGCGTCAGACGTTCAATTCAAGTTTTTGCGGGTGAAAGTTATTTGGAAGATTGGAGAAAATCTGGAGACCAGTATCGCGGAGGAATGACTCCTATCGCCAATGTCACACCAGATCCGGCTGATCACTTCGCATAGCGCCCGCAAAAGACCCCCTCACCCCAGCCCTCTCCCCAAGGGCAGAGGGAGTCCGCTCGCAGCCGCTGAGAAGGCGTCCCTTCTCCCATGGGGAGAAGGACAGGATGAGGGGTAATGCGCGTTGTGTGGAGCATTAACTCCGGGGGCTAAGCCTTAGGCTTTGCCTGCTGCGGCTGTGCGGCGGCAGCGGGCGCTTGCGTCGCGGCATACGCCGCATCGACGAAGCCCTGCATCTCTTCATATGACACTGCGCCGGCCACTTTCTTCGCGTTCACGAAGAAAGTCGGGCTAACCGTGACGCCAAAACCCTTGGCCCGCTCCTTCGCCGATGTGAGCCCGTCATTGATGGCCTTGTCCGCGAGGCAAGCATCGAACTTGTCGCGCTTCAGTCCGGTGAACTTCAGGAGCTTATAAAGCCCGTCCTTGTTGGCTTCCGCCCCGGCCCACTCTTTCTGGTGCGAAAGAACTTTCTCCATCGCCTTCAGATAATCCTGCGCCGGAACGCAGCGCACCGCGAGCGCAGCCGTCGCCGACGCGTTATCCTCGGGGAATTCGCGGAAGACGAGCCGGGCTTTTCCTTTATCGATATAGGCTTTCTTGAGCTTGGGAAGAGCGTCGTTGTGGAACTTGCCGCAAGTAGAGCAGTTGAGCGACACATATTGCACGATGGTCACTGGCGCGTTCGCCTTGCCGATGGCGATGTCCTCAAGCGTCCCCGGCTGGATGAGGTCGGCCAGGTTCACCGGCTGATCCCCCTTCGGTTTCTCTGCCGCCCCTCCGTCCCCTAACGACAGCGAAGATATCGAGTGGAGGTCCGGCAATCCTCCCGCACAGCCTGCGAGCGAGAGCGTGGCAATAGCGGCAGCCGCAAGTCGTGCCAAAGGCGATGCGGCTCTTACTCCCGTTGCTTGGGTCATCACACTGTCCTTACTTCGCGTCCAAATAGGGCTTCATAGCGTCAATCAGGGTTGGCAGAGCCGGCGCACCCTTGAGGAGCGCACCGTTGACGAAGAAACTTGGCGTTGCATTTACGCCTTTCTTTTGGCCTTCGTCGCGGATGGCGAGAATCTTCTTCTGCAGCGCCTCGTTCCCGATGCACTTATCGAACTCCTCCCCGGACATGCCGGCCTGCTTCGCGTATGCCTTCAGGGGCGTCAGCGAATCCTCCTTGAACGCCCAGTCGGGCTGTTTCGAGAAAAGCAGGCTCGTGAAAGCGAAATAGCGGCTCGGATCGAGGCAACGCGCGATCACCGCGCCGGCGAGGGACGGCTCGTTCAACGGGAATTCGCGCATGACGTAGCGCACCTTGCCGGTGTCGATAAATTGGGACTTAAGCTCGGGGAAAACGTCCGCATGGAAGTGCGCGCAGTGCGGGCAGCCCAGCGACGAATACTCGATGATCGTGACCGGCGCATCGGCATTGCCGATTGCCATGTCTGGAAGCGGACTCTCCGCCGCCGCGACTGCGGGCGGCTGGGCCTCTTCGGCGCGGACAATTGAGGATAGGGTAAAGGCAAGAGAGGCGATAAGCACCGCCCCCAATGCAAGAACAGCGTAAAACCGGTTCCTGAGCACGGGCCACTCCAAGTAAGGTCGACTTGCGCACCTTTTGAAGCGGCGCGAGGCGAAATTCAAGTCATTCTATTCGAAGGCCGGCCACTATTGGCAATTTGCCTGGCGGGCCTTGACGCCAGCGGCCATGCGCGCAAGCGCGCTTCCGAGCTTGCCGGCCTGCTGCGGGGCCTCCGGCGCGGGCTTCATGGCCACGGGCTTTGGAGACGCCGGACGCCGCCCGCTGAAGACCGGCGCCTGGACGAGGCGTATTCCGGCCACAGCCTTGTAGCCGAGCGTCCGATTGATCCGCTCGACGAGCTGCGGAATGGCGTATTGCACTTCGAGCACCCTTGCCGGGTCCACCTTCAAATGCAGCATGGAGGCAGGGGTTTTTTCTGGAAAATCAGGCTCTGGCGCGGTCCTTGTGAGCTTGGCCGGCATGGTGTAAGCGGCGAGCGACGGCCCGGATATTGCGGGCCATTGCGAGATCAGCCCGGCCATCGCCACGCCGCCGCGGCTGAGCGTCTTGCCCGCGATGGGCGCGATAAACCGTCCGACTGCGACCGGACCCGCGGGCGTCCGGGGAGCTTGCGCCGGAACCGCGTTATTGCCTTCGAGTAGGGAAATCGCCATAGCTATGCGGCATCGCCGATTCGCCGCCTCCGCAAAAGAAGCTGCACCGCGGCCGGTTAAAAAAGCGCTAATGTGATGCCGAATAAGCACAGCCCGGCCCTGCCTTTTCCGCCCGAGGAATTCCAAAGGGCGCTGCTGGATTGGTACGGCGCCGCTGGCCGCGATCTTCCCTGGCGCGCGAAGTGCCGGTGCCGGCCCGATCCCTACCGCGTCTGGCTCTCGGAGATCATGCTGCAGCAGACCGGGGTCAAAGCCGTCATTCCCTATTTCGAGGCGTTCCTTGCGAGGTGGCCGGATGTGGAGGCGCTGGCGCAAGCGCCGCTAGCCGATGTCATGGCGGCCTGGGCGGGGCTCGGCTACTATTCGAGGGCGAGAAACCTGCACGCCTGCGCGAACCTTCTGGCGCGCGGCGGGTTCCCTGAGACCCAGGCGGCGCTGCGCGAGCTTCCAGGGATTGGCGCGTACACGGCGGCGGCGGTTGCGGCCATCGCGTTCAGCGAGCCTGCCGCGGCTGTGGATGGCAACGTCGAGCGCGTTATCGCGCGCCTGTTTGCGCTCGAAGAGCCGCTACCGGGGGGCAAGCCGCGCGTGCGGGTGCTGGCTCAGAGTTTGGTGCCGCAAGGGCGGCCGGGCGATTATGCGCAAGCCATGATGGATCTTGGCGCAACGGTCTGCACGCCGCGCTCGCCATCGTGCGCCCGCTGCCCTGTCCAGGTGTTTTGCTCCGCCGCGCGCAGCGGTGAGCCGGAACGGTATCCGGCCCGGGCGCCCAAGGCTGCCCGCCGGGTGCGCCGCGGAGACGCTTTCGTGGTCGTGAAGGGGGACGGCAGCGATGCACATATCCTGCTGCGCCGGCGGCCGGAGAAGGGCCTGCTCGGCGGCATGATGGAGGTGCCCTGCACCGAATGGCGCGAGGGCGGCGCTGGGGGGCCGGCCGCCGCGGTTCCGGCCCATTGGCGGCCGGCGCGGACGGTGCGGCACACCTTCACGCATTTCCATCTGGAGATGCGGGTGTTCGCCCTGGAGGATGGCCAAGCCATGCGCGAGGCTCAAACCTTCGGCGGTGAATGGACGCGCATAGGCGATCTGCCATCCGCCGCTCTGCCAACCGTGATGAAAAAGGCAATCGCTGCCGGCTTCGAGGCGTTGGGGATCGGCGCGGCGGGCGGGGCGGCTTTCTCCGCAGTTAAAGAAGAGTAATCAAGCCGGTTTTGTATTCCAGGTTCGGTTGATTGCTTCCGCAACGTCATTGCGAGCGAAGCGAAGCAATCCAGGGCCAAGTCACGGACGCTACTTATGGATCGCCACGGCGGCTTTGCCGCCTCGCGATGACGAAGGTGGAGGTATTCAAGCGGGTTTTGTATTACTTACTACCATAGAGTACTGAACAAGAGAGTACCGCACGGCGCGCTTGAAGCACCATCCGATTGGCTTATTCACGGTAATTCTGGGGCGGCTTGGTACAATCGGCACGGGAATAAATCCGGCGTTCTTCTCAAAGCGCCAATTCATGTAATGCTTCTGCGATTTTGCGCAGTAATGCTTAAGCACCCGATGCGTGACGTCTATGCCAATTCCGTGAACGCGAAAGGCTTCGTTAACGGCGAACTGCTCATGATCGTGAGTGCGGCGGGTTAATGGCCGGATGGCGTCGATAATGGCGATGGAATCTGCGATGGCTGGCGCGTGTTCTGGGTGAACCCCAATGACGCCGCTGTTGTACATCACGGAGGCCTTCGAATCGTAACGGTAAGTTTTTCCGCTCGGAAGGAGGATTTCGAGGTCCCCTAACTCCGGGAAAGGATCCTGCCTCAAATACTTGTCCATAACGGCGCCGCGCAGCAGCTTCCTTTTCAAAGCCCGTGCAAAGCCGCGCCTCGCAAAAGTGTCGGTATCCAGAAATACACATGTACAGGAGAAGGTGCGCAACGCATCGAGCAAAACGCACGGCTTCGCCCTGAAGAAATACTTGCCGCCGTTCGTCATATCCTTGAGCGTTGAAGATATATCGCGGGTAGTCACGTGAGCGCCGTCGGAAGCGTATAATGACGCATTATCTGTGTATATTACGATGTTGCCGGATGCTTCCGGCATCTCCGCAAGCAATGTCGATATACTGTAACGGAGCTGCCGTTGCAGCCTCAGCCCGGGACCGGCCTGCAAATATATGAACTTTATCATGTTCCTGTCGCTTCCAGCCGGGACTTTGGGCCGGCTCGCCCTCTATTTACGCTATCGGCCGTGCGTTGCACTAATACCAGCCGCCAAAAGTCCTGACCGTTCCGCCATCCACACCTCGTCATCGCGAGGCGGCCTTGGCCGCCGTGGCGATCTAGAAGCAACCGTGCAAACCGATGTTGCCTGGATTGCTTCGCTTCGCTCGCAATGACGAAAGAGCGGTCAACACTTTTGGCGGTTGGTATAAGCCGCCGGCATAGGTCCATTTTACTAAGCCGGAAGAGTGCCTTATGCAACATTCAACTCAGGCGCGGCAGAGCGGCCAGAAGCGCTTCGAGGGTTTCGAGCGTCGAGCGGTCGGCGCGGCCATCGGGCAGCGCTGGGCGGAAGTGACGCTGGAAGGCCGCAACCACGAATTCGGTGTCCCCGCAAGATTCGCCTGTGCGGGGGACCCCATAGCCATAGGCGGCCAAGGCATCCTGAAGGCGCATCACCTCATCCCCACTCGCGCCGCGCTCCAAGACCGCGCCGGCGGAAAGCGGAACCGGCTCCGTCCAGTGTCCCACACCGGCACGCGCGAGCCGCGCCCAGCCGAACTTCTCTCCAGGGTCGATCTTGCGGCGCGGCGCCACGTCGGAATGCGCCAGCACATGGTGCGGCGCGATGCCGTGCCGGGCGGTAATGTCCAGGCAGAGCGCCACCACCGCGTCCATCTGCGCCTCGGGAAAATCGGGGTAACCGGCTTCGTGCCCCGGATTTTGAATTTCGATGCCGATGGAGCAAGAGTTGATGTCGGTGACGCCCTTCCAATGGGATAGGCCGGCGTGCCATGCCCGGCTGGCTTCGGCCACCATCTGGGTCACGGCGCCGTCTTCGCCGACGACATAATGGCACGACACCTTCGATTCCGGCGCGGCCAGCCACCGGATGGACGCCTCCGCCGAGGGCATGCCGGTGTAGTGCAGCAAAAGAATTTGCGGCAGAACGCCATTCCTCCGCACATCAAAGTTCGCGCTTGGCACAATCCGCGATACGATAGGTGTATCGCTTGCAAAAGCATTATTGTTAGAAGTGTCTATAACCGTCCACTCCATGTACTGATGTAAAGCATTAAAACAGTCGATGCACACCCACTCGTAGCGCGCGCCCTTCGTATAGTCTGCGCACGTTGTAAAGCCTTCATGCTGGATGCCTTCTCCATCAAATTCAGCGAATTTTGCCCAACAGCCAGCGCAATGATCATGGTCCCAGGTATCGCTCCAGCGGGTATATCTGCTGAACTGGAGTCTTGCCCCCCTCAAAAAGCGAGCGTTTAGGACGCGCCAATCATCGGGTGAGATTTCGGGCTGAGCCATCGTTACGCAAGGGTGTTAGCGCGCCGCGCCGTTCTGATTTCCTCGTAGGCCGCATTGATAGCCGCAAGCTTATTCGTCGCGATCTTGATGAACTCGGCGGGCACGCCGCGGGCTATCAGCATATCGGGATGGTTCTCCGCGACGAGCTTATGATACTGGACCTTGAGCTCCGCGTCCGTCGCCTTGGGCGAAGCGTGTAGAATGTTGTAAGGGTCGTACAACCCGCATTTGAAGTGGCGCCCTTTGATCCGCAAATACTCCTGGTCCGTGAAGCCGAACTCCGCCGCTACCTTGGCCAGAAAGCGCTCCTCGTTGGGATGCAGCCGCCCGTCGGCGACCGCGATGTGGAAGAGGCCGTCCATGACGTCGGTAAGGAGTTCGCGGTTGTCGTGAAACAGACGGTCGAGCTGGCGCGCATAGGTCTCGTAGCCGGCCACGTCCTGCTTGGCGAGATTGAACAGGCGCGCCACATTGTGCTCTTCCCCAGGCGGGACCTTGAAGACTTCCTTGAACGCGGCGATCTCGTCCCACGTCACCACGCCGTCGGCCTTTGCCATCTTGGCGCCGAGCGCGATCACGCCAACCGTGAACGCGACCTGCTTGTCATGCGCCGATCCATCCATGGCGAGCTGGCCCAGCCGGCTGAGCAGCGCGCCGATAGGCCCTCCAATGCTCACCGCCGCTCCCGTAAGCTTGTCCCAAATCGACATCCCGGCCGAACCTCAAATCGAGTCTCCAAAGTTCACGCCGCGATTTTATGGAAGAGATGCGGCCAATGAAAGGACTAATACCGGTAAAAGGCCGTGCGCTTCGCATGCTAACTGATGGACGGGGTAAGCTGGGTGAAGCACGGCCAAGACAACGGTGGAATCGATTCGATTTTGCTGAGACCGGCCGCACGTTCTGTTAGGCTGGTTTAGGCAGCGGGCGCAAACTTGGGTCTTTCGCAGCAATGACTGAAGAAAAGAAAAGCGCAAGTGAGACACTTATCGCGCCCGATATCCAGTCGGAGAGCTTCCGCCAGACGCGCCTGGCGCACCGGCTGGAACTCATGGAGGACTACGTCGAGCTCATCGACGATTTGATCGCGGCCCAGGGACACGCGAAACAGGTCGATATCGCCGGGCGCCTTGGCGTTGCCCAGCCCACCGTTGCGAAGATGCTGAAACGGCTTTCGGACGAAGGTTTGGTGGTGCAGCAGCACTATAGGGGCGTGGTGCTGACGGACAAGGGCCGGACGCTCGCTGCCGGCGCCCGCGACCGGCACCGCGTGGTGGAGGCGTTCCTGCTTTCGCTTGGCGTGAGCGCCGAAATCGCCCGCAAGGATGCGGAAGGCATCGAGCACCACGTCAGCGCCGAGACGCTCGCGGCACTGCGCGTGTTCGCCAAACGGCGCTCGAAATAGCACCGCGGCGATCCCGGCGGCCGTATCCGGCCGCCGGGACCAGCACTGTGATTTCACTATAGACGAGTTCAAGCAGGCGTTGGTATTGCCTCGCCTATTTGAATATCGCAGCCTCCGCTACCATGTATTATCATGCGGCGATTGCGAAGAAACGAAGATGTGTCTCGCGCAATACGCAATCGAGGCGGCTCTTCAAGTGCGGCTTGGAAAAAAAGGCCGCGCTTGTGCTTATAAGACTCTGGATAACGCACAGGAAAAGGAGGAGCTGCTCGAATAACCGTAAGGTGGAGGACCCCATGGCCAAAATCCTTTGCGTTCTTTACGACGATCCCGTCGACGGATATCCAAAGACCTATCCGCGCGACGGCCTCCCTTCGCTGAAGGGCTATCCCGGCGGCCAGACGCTGCCGTCACCCAAGGGCATCGATTTCAAGCCAGGCACCCTGCTGGGCAGCGTTTCCGGCGAGTTGGGCTTGAGAAAATTCCTCGAACGGCAGGGTCACAGCCTGTATGTGACCGCCGACAAGGACGGCCCCAATTCCAGGTTCGAGAAGGAGCTGCCCGATGCGGATGTTGTGATCTCCCAGCCCTTCTGGCCTGCCTATCTCACGGCGGAGCGGTTCGCCAAGGCGAAGAAGCTCAAGCTGGCGATCACGGCGGGGATCGGTTCGGACCACGTCGATCTGCAAGCGGCAATCGAGCGCGGCGTCACAGTCGCCGAGATTACCTACAGCAATAGCATTAGCGTGTCCGAGCACGTGGTGATGATGATCCTGTCGCTCGTGCGCAACTACCTTCCGTCTTATGGCTGGGTCGTGAGAGGCGGCTGGAACATCGCCGACTGCGTGAGCCGGTCCTACGATCTGGAAGGTATGGACGTTGGCACTTTCGGCGCCGGGCGTATTGGTACGGCTGTTTTGCGGCGGCTGAAACCCTTCGATGTCAAGCTCCACTATACCGACCGCCACCGGCTGCCGGAAGCGGTGGAAAAGGAGCTGGGTGTGACGTTTCATCCGGGCGTCGAGGAGATGGTCAAGGTCTGCGATGTGGTAACGATCAATGCGCCACTGCACCCGGAGACCGAGCACCTGTTCAACGACGCTCTCCTCGGCAAGATGAAGCGCGGCGCCTACCTCGTAAACACCGCGCGCGGCAAAATCTGCGACCGCGACGCAATCGTCCGCGCTCTCGAAAGCGGCCAGCTCGCCGGTTACGCCGGTGACGTCTGGTTCCCGCAGCCGGCGCCGAAGGACCATCCCTGGCGCACGATGCCTCACCACGGTATGACGCCCCATATTTCGGGGACGTCGTTATCGGCGCAGGCCCGGTATGCCGCGGGTGTGCGCGAAATTCTGGAGTGCTGGTTCGAGAAACGCCCGATCCGCGAGGAATATCTGATCGTTCAGGGCGGCGCGCTGGCGGGAGCGGGCGCTCATTCCTACAGCGCTGGCGATGCGACGAAGGGATCTGAAGAAGCGGCACGGTTTGCGCACTAGAGTGCGTCCGGAAAAAATGCGATACCGAATCCGGTTGATTGCTTCGCCGCGATTGGCGTCATCCCGTGCGCGCCGCGGCATGAAATGCTGCTGCGCAGACACGGGATCTTGCAAAATGCCGGCCCCCGTAAAGATCCCGGATAACGCCGCTGGCGTTTCCGGGATAACGGCGGCGGAACTACTCAACCGGTGGGCAAGTCAAGCGGCGGCCGCGTCCTGTTCCAAGAGGGTTAAGGTTTCGCTGGAAAGCGCCGCGATCTGCTGGACAAGACCGGTGGTGCCATCCTGGATGCAATCGCCGGCGAGGCTATTTGCATGGATTGTGCCGTCTAGGGACAATATGCGCTCGCGCAGACCGGCTGTAGCAGCGCGGGCGGAATTGGCGAAGGTTGCGATATCGCGGGTGACGCCGTACTGGCCGTCGATAGAGGTCCGCATGACCGACGTAAACTCGTTGAGTTCCCGAATCTCGTTGCTGATGGCGTCGACGGCGCTTACCGCAGCGTGGACGGCCTCCTGAATGCCGGTGATCTGCTTGCGGATGTCTTCTGTGGCTTTGACGGTTTGCCCCGCGAGCGTCTTAACTTCGCCAGCCACGACCGCGAAACTTCTGCCGGCGGGCCCGGCCCTAGCCGCCTCGATCGTCGCGTTGAGCGCCAGCAAACTGCTCTGGCGTGCGATACCTTTGATCATCGAGACCACGTTGCCGATGGTTTCGGCGGAATGGGCCAGTTCCTGGATCAGGGTGTTGGCCCGCTCCGCTTGGGATACCGCCGAGTCCGCTTTTCCCGCGGCCGACGCGACCGTCCCGCTAATTCCGCCAAAGGACTCGCTTAACCGTTCGACGGCCTCCGCCACCCCCGCCACGCTACCGGTGGTATCGTTCAGTGCCGCAACCACTTGCGTCGAAGAGCTCTCCGTATCGCCGGCGAGCTGCCGCATGGAGCTGGCGGTATTCTGCATGCCGGCCACGGCGGCTTCGATACGGTTAAGTACCCCGCCGACCTGCTTTACGAATGCTTGCTTGAGGTGCTGGGTCTGAGCCTCCTTCTCGGCGATTGTGGAGGAGGCTGTGGTCGTAACGGAGGAGGCGCCGGCGAAGAGGGCCGAGGTGAGGCCGGAAATCGCCGCCGTCAGCTCCGCCAGCGGTCCGCGGTGCCCGGCGGCTTGCGCCAAGCGCTCCTCGAAATTGCCAAGATCGAAGGTTTCAACGGCCTCGCGCATCCGGCGCATACGCCGGCGCATCAGCCAGATATGAAAGGCGGAAGCAATCAGCGCCAAAATAGCGGCAAGCAGGAAGAAAATCATAGAACCCACCGTCCCAACAGATCGCCCGGAAAACATCGGCGCCGGGCTTGGCCGCGATGCCGGGCAGCGTCCAGCTCCTCCTCAGCCGGAGAAGCCGGGAAGTACCGTTTGAAGATTCCTGGGCGCCATGAGCCAGGCTGCCCTGAAAAGCCTTCGTATTCCATCGTGCGCTCTTCCAGCTTCCTACGCCGCCCGGTCTGCCTGATTCAGAAGACCTCCAATATCGAGCACCATGCCAACGTCGCCGCCGCCAAGCAGGGCGCATCCGGTCACGCCGCGAATACCGGTTAGGTATCCCCGCAATGGACGGATCAGAACCAATTGCTGGCCCATGAGTTCATCCACCATAAGCGCGACGCGCTGAGATTGCTTGCCAACCACGACGAAGAGGCATCTCTGTCCAGCGGCTGTATTCTGCTCCTGGAAGCCTCCTCCGGCGTCCGCCCTGAGGAAATGCACCGGCAGGACATCGCCGGCCCCCAATTTGAGCATGTGCCGACCCTCGCCTGCCGACAGCCGCATCACATCTTCAAAACCTGAATGTACGATCCGCTGTATGGCATCGAGGGGCACGACATAGCGGTATTCGCCCACGCGCACAACCATGCCGTCCAGCACAACCATGGCCATTGGCAGGATCACCTGGAAACGGACGCCGCCGCCCTGGGGTGCGTCGATACGCAGTTCGCCGCCCCGGCCACGAAGTGCCGTCCGCGTTTCGGCGAAAAGAGCTCCGGCTTCCGCGCCTGGGATTGCTTCAAGGCCGCATCCGTCGTCTTCGAGAGTGGCTAGGATACGCTCGCCGTTTCGCGCGAGCCCGAGGCGGAGCTGGCCGCGCCGGTCCTTGCCCAAGGAAACGCGCTTTTCCGGCGGCTCGATGCTCTGGGCCACGCAAAAGGCGATCAGGGTACGCAAATGCGGCTTGAGTTCCTCAAGCATGTCATGGTCGAGAACAAGGTCTTCGCCGCCGGCGGCGAAGAGGATCTGCCGTCCACTTTGCCGCGCGGTGGACTCGGCAAAAGCTTCCAGGGGCTTGATCAGCAGCGTGGCCGGGCGGGCGCGGACCGCAATGGCCTCCTCTTGGAGGCGCTCCAGCTGGGTGCCGAGCTGAGCCTCGGCCTGGTACACCTTTTCGATCTGTCCAGAGAAGCCTTCCAGCAGCATCCGCACCGCGCCCTTGGCCTTGCTCCAATCTCCCCCGGCCTTGTGCACCTCGGCCTCGACTGTCCGCAGCAAGTCCTCCGCGGCTATGGCGCCCAGGGTGCGGTAGATCATAGCCTGGCCGGTGACGATTTCGCCGATGCCTTCCAGCACGTCGCGTGTCATTAAATCTTGGCCGGCGGCGGTGCGGGCGGCGCTTTCAGGAGTTCCCTGCTCGCGGCCTCCCAAGCGCGGGTTGCCGTTGAGCGCCATCTCGAGCTTTAGCGATTTGCCGGCCGGATCGAGACCCGCAAGCGATTCCGCGAGCTCGTTTTCGCTCAGGGACGTTGCGATCAGGAAATCGAACAACGTGCTGGGGCCGTCGAACACCGTCACATTGCTAATGACGCTGACGGCTTCCGAATTGACCCATTCGAGGAAGCGCTCACCGGCCTCCTCGTCGTTAGTGAGGGCGGCGCGGACAATGTAAAGCCGATCCCCTCGTTTCAGGGCAGCCGCGGCAGTTTTGAGGCTTTCTGGGGTCAGGACCTTGCGGAAGGACTTCGGTAGCCCCAGCCGCGCCTCCATGAACGAGGATGGGGTGGTGCCGCTGGCGCTGAAGGTTACGTTCGCAGCCTCCTCGAAAAGCTGCTCGATCGCCGCCATATCCGGCGTTCCGCCCTCACCCGCAGCGTCGAACAGTAATTCGAGACAGGCGGAGAAAGAGCCGGAAATGCGCAATAGTATCGGATCGGGGGACGCTCCTTCGTCCCTTACCCGCGCGAACAGGTCGATCAGCGACATGGAAAGGTGGGCCGCCGTCTGCATGGCGTAATGACGGCAGGCGTGGTAGACGAGCCGCAAAAGCTCGATCGCGACTTCGCACTGTGCAGCGCCGCCGCCGTGCTTGCGCATCTCCTCCAGCGCCTTGCTCAACTCGATCAAGGTGTCGAACGCCTGTTCCGCGCACCAGTTTTGCAGCACCGCGGCTGGAACGATCTTCGTCCCCTCCAATTGGGCCGGCATGGCCTGCTCGATGGAGACCAGCTCCTCATACAATCTGAGCTCCAGACGGCGGAAGGCGGCGAACTGGCGCTGGGTAGCCATCTGCTCAGCAATATCGGCGATGCGAACGAACCCCAAAGCCGCCACCATCGAGCGGATCTCGCCAACGGCGGCTACAAACGCGGCCTCATCCATCGGTCTACCCGCAGCCAAAAGGCTCCCGAAAGTCGAAATGCTGGCAAGGAGCGGCGGGAGACTGTCGAAGAATTCGCGAACCGAAGCCCCCCCGGCGCTGTCTCCAACAGCCACAGCGGCGGCGTTGGCGGCGGCATCGCGGCCGGCCTGAGATTTGACCTCTCCGGCGAAAGTCCGGGCCTCGGCGAGGGAGATATCGCGGTCCCTGGGAAATTCCGCCAGAAGCTCCAGCCAGCCCTGCATACCGATCTGTCTGGCGGCGTGGAGAAGCCGGTCCACCTGCGAAGTCAGAGTGCGCCGTGCCTGCTGCGGGGCAGCCTCGAACTCTCCGAGCCCAGCCTCCATCTCGGCCAGGATGTCGTGGACCATGCCTGAGAAGATCGCGCGATAGGTGGGATCGGCAGCGAGCGTCGAACCGCCCGTCGACCAGGCGCCCAATTCTGCCAGATCCCGAAACTCGTCAGCTGTGAAGCCGGGGTCTCGTGCCGCGGGCGAATTGGCGCACACCGCCAATGCCGCCAGCGGTATTTCCGTGGAAAGGGGCGGTGTTGGCCCTTTTGTTTCCATGGGCATTTCCGGGCCCTTATCGCCATGGATCAGGCTATCCACACCCGCTACCAGCGTTTCAAGATCGCTCGGGCCGGGAGCCGAGCGCGACAGGAAATCCTCAATAAGGTCCGCCAGGGCCGTAAGCCCGATCTGTCCGGCGGCGTAGCGCAGATGCTCAAGCGACGCGGGCAGAGTGCCGCAATCCGCAGGCTGGCCGGCCTGCCATTGAGCGAGCGCTGCCCGGGCCTCCGTCAGGGTGTCCTCTGCCATGCCGTTGAAAATTTCAAGGTAGAGCGGATCTTGGGAAAGGACTTCGCGCTCAACGGGCTCGAAGACGATCGCCTGCGGCTCACCCGGCTTCTCTTGCGCCGCCGCCCGGCACTCCGCGATCTTCGCCTGAATCCTGCAAAACAGTTCCTCCGCAAGCTCGGGGGGAACATCGGCGCGCCGCGCAAGCGACTGGTTCATCATCCCGCGCAGAGTGTCCGACACTTCGAGCAGCAAGGAGAGGAAATTCGGGTCGAGAGGAACGTTCTCGTCGCGCACCAGGCCGATCAGGTCCTCGGCCGCGTGGGAGCATCTTTCGATCGTCCTCAGCCCAAGAACCCGCGCATTGCCCTTGAAGGTATGAACGGCGCGGAACAGGGCCGCGACATGCGCGGTGCTGGACGGAACCTCCTTCAAGCAAAGCAGGGAGCGTTCCATGGCATCGAGCGACTGCGCGCCGTCGTCGGCGTACAAAGCCCAGATTTCATCCAATTCACCGGACACAGCGGCCTCCTATCCGTTTGCGCATGGCGCTCAGCTCTGCACCAGTTTCTGCATGGTCTGCACGAGCTGGCTGCCGCGTTTCTCGGCGAGATCCATGGAAATTGCGCCGGAGGGCTTGGTGACGATGGCATCGGCGCCGAGCTCCCGAGCCTTGGCTGCATGGGGCGAGCCCGCGACCGCCACCGAGGAAAGGATGACGATCTTGGCGCGCGTCTTCAGCTTGGCGTGGCGCAAGAACTCAAGCCCATCCATTTCCGGCATCTCGATATCCAGCAGAATCAACTTCAGGTCCGGATGCTTGCTCAGCTGCTCCAGGGCCAGCTTGCCATTGGCAGCGGTGGCAACAATTTGGAACTCGGGCAAGGGAGAGATGAACTTGCTGACCACCATGCGCATCATTGCAGCATCGTCGACGAGCATGACTTTATGCGGCATTTGAAGGTTCTTTCGTTCCAGAGTTGCGGTGATGGCCGCGGGGCCCCCGGGGGCGGGGGCCCGGG
>JBKQNN010000348.1:0-9322 GCA_052145975.1 Rhodomicrobium sp.
TCGCTGACGGCGGCATCCTCATCGTCGAGGAGGAGCTGGTGAAGCCGTCGGGCGGCGCATCGCGCGTCAAATTGTTCCCCATCCCCGCAACGCGCGTTGCCGAGGCGGTGGGTAACCGCCTGTTCGCTAATCTCGTCGTGCTCGGCTTTTTCACGGCTATTACCGGTGCGGCATCGGCAGAGGCGATGAAGAAGGCCCTGCCTGGCCTGGTGCCCGACCGCTTCCTCAAAGCCAATTTGCAGGCGTTCGACAAGGGGTACGAGCACGGCATCGAGTGCGCCGCCAAATCGTCCTCAAGCAGCGGAGCGGTAGGACAGCTTCAAACAAATGGAGCGAGCCAGTGACACGCCGCGCGGGGGTTTTCGTCTGTCATTGCGGGCATAACATCGCGGCGACCGTGGATGTGAAGCGTCTCGCCGATGTAATGGGCAAGGACGATGGCGTCGTCTTTTCCAAGGACTACGTCTACATGTGCTCCGATCCGGGGCAGAAGGCGATCATCGAGGCGGTGAAGGAGCATCAGCTCGACAGCGTCGTCGTGTCCTGCTGCACGCCAAGCCTGCACGAGAAGACCTTCCGCGAGGCCTCCGAGGCCGGCGGCGTGAACCAGTTCCAATGTGAGATCGCCAACATCCGCGAGCAATGCGCGTGGGTACATAAGGATAGGGACGAGGCGACGGCCAAGGCGCTGAAGATCACGCGCTCGGCGGTGCAGCGGGTGCGCAAGAACGAGCCGCTGACGCCCGTGGGCGTGCCGGTGACAAAGCGCACGGTGGTCATCGGCGCCGGTATCGCGGGCATTCAGTGCGCGCTCGACCTCGCCAATGCCGGCATCGACGTGGTGCTGGTTGAGAAGCAGGCAACCATCGGCGGCCATATGCTTCAGTTATCGGAAACCTTCCCGACGCTCGATTGCGCGCAGTGCATCCTGTCGCCGAAGATGGTGGAGGTATCCAAGCACCCGAAGATCACGCTGATGGTGCAGTCCGAGGTGACGGGAATCTCCGGCTTCGTAGGCAATTTCAAGGTGAAGGTGCACCAGAAAGCGCAGTATGTCGATCCAGAGTTGTGCAAGCTCTGCGACGACTGCACGCCGGTTTGCCCGATCGTCACCGGCAACGAGTACGAAAACGGCCTAACCGGCCGCCGCGCCATCCATATTCCGTTCGCGCAGGCCATACCGGCAAGCTTCTACCTCGACGAGACCGCTTGTCTCGGCCTCAAGCCGGTCGTGTGTGGCAAGTGCCAGGATGCATGCACCTATGGCGCCATCGACTACGACGCCAAGCCGAAAAACATCGAGATCGAAGCGGGGGCCATCGTTGTCGCGACCGGCTTCGACCTTTACGATGTGGGCAACATGGCCGAATACGGCCGCGGCAGATACCCCGACGTGCTCGACGGCATCCAGTTCGAGCGGCTGTGCTCGGCCTCCGGTCCCACTGGCGGCCACGTCTTGCGGCCATCCGATCACAAGGAACCGAAGAACGTCGTCTTCATCCAGTGTTCCGGCTCGCGCGATCCCGAGCAGCACTGCGCCTACTGCTCGAAAATCTGCTGCATGTACACGGCCAAGCACGCCACGTTGTACAAGCATCACGTCCCCCATGGCCAGGCTTACGTCTTCTATATAGACATCCGGTCCGGCGGTAAGGGCTATGAGGAGTTCGTCCAGCGCACCATGGAGCAGGACGGCGTCGTCTATCTGCGCGGCCGCGTCTCCAAGGTCTACCAGTCGAAGGGCAAGCTCAAAGTTCTGGGCGTCGATACGCTTTCGGGTAAGAACGTCGAGATCGACGCCGACATGGTGGTGCTAGCCCAGGCCATGCAGCCGTCGAAGGGTACTGCCGAGGTCGCCAAGACGCTCAAAATCGGCCGTGACAAGGACGGCTTCCTCGCCGAGGCGCATCCAAAGCTGCGGCCGGTGGAAAGCGTTACCGGCGGCATCTTCCTGACCGGCGCGGCGCAGGGGCCCAAGGACATTCCGGAAACCGTCTGCCAGGCGAGCGCCGCGGCGTCCAAGGTTATTCAGCTGCTCTCCAAACCCCAGCTGGAGCACAGCCCGGTGGTGGCCAAGGTGCGCGAATCCCATTGCACCGGCTGCGAGATGTGCGTCGACGCCTGCCCGTACGAGGCGATCTCCCTGGTACACGGCAAGGCCTATGTCAACGAAGTGCAGTGCGAAGGCTGCGGCACCTGCTCGGGAACATGTGTGCGCGCTGCAATCGACGTGAAGAACGTCAAGCAGGCGCAAATCTTCGATATGATCAGCGCCTGTATGGGTTGAATTCAGTCTGCGCGGGAGGATTACAAAAATGATGCCGGAACCGGCAGACTTGAAAAATAGCGCGAACGAAGCGCAGGAATTCGAGCCCAAGATCGTTGCTTTCCTGTGCAAATGGTGCTCGTCGGCTGGCAGCGATCTCGCCGGCGTATCGCGCCTGCAATATCCGCCGAACGCAGTGCCCATTCAGGTGATGTGCTCCGGATCGGTATCGCCGCTTTATATTATGTCTGCGTTCAACAAGGGAGCGGACGGCGTGCTGGTTTCGGGATGTCACCCGGGCGATTGCCATTATTTGAAGGGTAATTACTTCGCTAGGCGCCGCATTTACATGGTGCAGAAGCTATTGAACTTCATCGGCCTTGAACCGGAGCGTTTCCGCATGTCGTGGGTATCGGCGGCCGAGGGCACGAAGTACGCCGAAATCATCACCGGGTTCGTCAAGGACATCAAGGCACTGGGCCCTCAACGCAAGCTTAGGTCAAAACACTGATGGCTGTCATCGAAGACATCAGGGCGCGCGCAAAGGAGCTGCTGGAGGGCGGCAAGGTGCGGGCTGTGCTGGGTTACCGGCGCAGCACCGCGGGCCTTCTCGCAGAGCCGGCGTTCATAACCGCGCCCGAAGACGCCCAGGGCCTGGTCATGGACGCAACATGCGTTGAGAACCTGGCGCTTTATCTCGTCAATGAGAAGAAGCGCCTGAAGGCCGCGCACTCCTCCGAAACGAAGCCGCTAGCCATCGTCGCCAAGGGGTGCGACAGCCGCGCCATCTCAGTGCTGCTGCAAGAGAACTACATCAAGCGCGATGAGGTGGTTATCCTCGGCGTCTCCTGCGAGAACGGCGGCGTGATCGACCCGCGCAAGCTGAACGGCGCACTGCGGGGCAAGGCCGCCACCGGCGCCGTCTTCGATGGTGCCGACGGCGTTACCGTCGCTTTATTCGCGGCCGGTGAAAAAACCGTTCCGGCGGCCGATGCGCTTGCCAGCCGCTGCCTCGAATGCAGCAAGGCCTATCCGGTTGAAGGCGATTTCTTCTTTGGCGCAAGGGTCGACGACCGCAGCTACAGCCCGCGCTTCACCGCGCTCTCCGCCTTCGCGGAAAAGAGTATGGACGAGCGCTCGGAGTTCTGGGCCGGCCACTTCGAGCGCTGCATCCGCTGCTATGCCTGCCGGGCCGTCTGCCCGATGTGCTATTGCGACGAGTGCGTCGTGGACAGCACGAGCTCAATTGTAGGCCCAACCACCAGCGCGGACGACAAAGCCAACCGCATCTGCTGGATACAGCGCTCGGCCGCCCCATCGGAAAGTGCCATGTACCACATGGTCCGCGCCATGCATCTCGCCGGCCGCTGCACCGACTGCGGCGAGTGCGAGCGCGTGTGTCCCGTCAATATTCCCCTGCGCCTGCTCAACAATTTGCTTGAGCACGAAGCGCTGGAGGCGTTCGGCTACACGCCTGGAATGGATCCCAGCCAGCCTTCCTTGATCTCGTCCTTCCGCGACGGCGATCCCAACGATTTCATTAGGTGAGCCGATGGAGATCCTACTCAAGAAAGACCGGCTCAGCGAGTGGGCCGCAAAACTCCAGGAACGCGCGCAAGTCTTTGCGCCAGCCTTCACCAGCGATGTCTGGAATTTCGAGAAGATCGAGCCCGGCGCCGAGGTGGAGTTCGAGCACGGCAACACCGTCCGGCCAGCCAAGGGTTTCGCCTTCCCGCAGCGCGAGGTGCTCTACCGTTTCCGCGTGGAGCGCGGCAAGGCCCCGCAAGTCACGCCAACCGTGCCGGCAGACGATGAGCCCTCCGTCGTACTCGGCGTGCGGCCATGCGACGGGCGTGCCATGGTGCGCAACGACAAGGTGTTCACCTGCGGCCTTCCCGACCCCTACTACCAGGCGCGGCGCGAGCGGACCGTGTTCGTTGGCTTGGCTTGCGAAACGCCGCCGTCGCCGAACTGCTTCTGCCTGTCGGTTGGAGGCTCGCCGCACGCCGAAGACGGCCTCGACATACTGATGACCGGGCTGGACGGCCGCTACTACGTTAAGGTGCTGACGCCCAAGGGCGCGGAAATCGTCGATAGCACCAAGGCGCTGTTCGACAAAGCCGGGGACGCCGACAGCCGCGAAGCGGAGAAGGTTCATGCGGCCGCGCGGAGCTACCCGCAGCGTTCCATCGCCTCCATGGAGAAGGTGGCGGAGGGGCTGAAGCGCAATTTCGACTCCCCGCAATGGGAGGCGCTGGCTCAGGCCTGCATCGGCTGCGGCGTCTGCACCTACCTGTGCCCGAGCTGCCATTGCTTCGACATCAATGACGAAATCACCAGCCAGTCGCCGCTGACCGGAGAGCGCGTAAGAACCTGGGACAACTGCCAGTTCCCCGACTTCACAATGCACACCTCCGGCCACAACCCGCGTGCCACCACCGGTGCGCGCCTGCGGCAGAGGGTCTGCCACAAGCTTCTGTACTTCGTCGAAAACCATAACATGCAACAATGCACGGGCTGCGGCCGATGCATTTCCCACTGTCCGGTGGGAATTGACATCGTCAAGGTCGCCAACGTCATGGAAGAAGCGGCGGTCGGACAATGAGCGGCAACCCTTATCTGCCTAGTTTGGCGCGCATCGTCGAAATCAAGGAAGAAGTGCCGGGCGCGCGGGCCATCAAGACCTTCCGGGTCGCGTTCGAGAACGGCGGCGGCTTCGAGCACGATTGCGGCCAGTGCGCCATGATCTCGGTGTTCGGCAAGGGCGAGTCGATGATCTCCATCGCTTCGGCCCCGACGATCAAGGACTACAAGCAATTCTCCATCATGCGTGTCGGCCGCGTCACCACTGCCCTCCACGACATGCGGCCCGGCGACGTCGTCGGCGTGCGCGGCCCCTACGGCAACAAGTTCCCGGTGAACGATTGGAAGGGGCGCAATCTGGTGTTCATCGGCGGCGGTTGCGGCCTGGCGCCCATCTGGCCGGTGATCCAGACAGCGGTGGCGAACCGTGGCGATTTCGGCAAAATCACCGTGTATTACGGCGGGCGCACCTCACGCGACATCATGTACGCCGCCGAACTCCAAAAGCTGCGCGGCGCTGCCGACGTCCATCTCTCGATCGACTCGCCTGAAGACGGCTGGGAAGGCTATTGCGGTTTCGTTCCCGCCAACGTCATGGACAAACCCCATTCGGCCGATAACGCCATTGCCGTCACTTGCGGCCCGCCGATCATGATCAAATTCGTCATTGGGAATCTACATAATTTGGGGTTCTCGGACGAACAAATCTACACTACGATAGAAAACAAGATGAAATGCGGCATCGGCAAGTGCGGACGCTGCAATACCGGCAAGGATTACGTTTGTGTGAGCGGCCCGGTTTATTCCTGGGCGCAACTCAAAAACCTGCCGCAAGAATATTAAGACGCAAGGGAGGTTCCCCGGCATCCGCTGGGGAAGGAGTGGAAAGAAGAAGTTTTCCGGCATTTGCCATCGGTCTCCCGGTGGCGCGCGTAAAAGGGTGTGCCGCACCTGGTAGGAGCGCAAGCGCTACACTGCTTTCAGTTGAAAGCGGTGTACGCGTGCGGGTGATTTGGTATTGCCGATGTCATCAAGCCGGCATCGCGAGACCGCGCAGCAAGTTATCGAACGACAGCACCTGTTTTGACAGGGGGAAACGGAATGAACCTTACAGGCATGCTCTACGGGGCGAAACTTCTGAAGCTTGTCGACTTTCCGGCTTCCCACGTTCTGGGACCGGAGGCCAGCGAGCACAAGATAAAGGAATTGATCGCCACCTGCGGTGAAGTTTTCGTGAAGCCCATTTTCCGCGGCGGCGTTGGCAAGAAGGGCAAGGCTGGGCTGGTTGGGCGCGCCAAAGACCTAAAGACCGCGCTGAAGGAAAAGGAGCGCCTTTACTTCGCCGAACACCGCCATGGCAACGCCGTCGCCAAAGCCGAAGGCGTTACTTTCGAGGGCGCCGTGCCGGCCGAGCATGAGGTCTACGTCTCCATCGCCGATTCGACCCGTTACCGCGCGCCCACTCTGACTATTACCCACCACGGCGGCATGGATATCGAAGAATTGGCGAAGGACCAGATCGCTGAGATTCCGTTCGACCCGCTCACCGGCCTCAAGTCGTTCGTGATCACCAACGCCTTGTCGGATTTGAAGGCGCCGAAGGAGATCATCTCCCCGCTGGCGCAGAACCTGCCGAAGCTTTGGGACCTTTTTCACCACCACGGCATGACGGCGCTGGAACTCAATCCGATCCGCATGGCGCCGGCGGGCGGGGGCAGAGTGACGCCGGTGGCCTGCGACTTCAAATGCGGTTTCGACCGCGACGATCCGCGCATGAAGCGCCTCAATCTGCCCAACGACCTGTTCGCGGCCGACTACTCCGATTTCGAGCAAGAAATCAACCAGTTGCGCACCTACCAGGGGCAGTCGGACGTTTCGGTGATCAACACCAACGGCACCATTCTAGCGCCCACCTTCGGCGGCGGCGCCAACTCGCTGGTGACTGAGTTCTTGGGCGACGACGCCATCATTTCTTCGGATTTCGGGGGCAACCCGCCCTACGAGAAAATGCGCCAGGTCATGCGCATCTGCCTCAAGCATTGGCTCAAACAGGCCAACGTGCTGTTTGTCATCGGCGGCAAAGCCAACAACACCGACATTTTCGTTACCTTCCGCGCCATGGCCGACGCGCTGCGCGAGTATTTCAGTGAGCACGGGCCAACGCCGGTCTATGTCGTCATCGGCCGGGGCGGTCCAAATCTGTCGCGCGGCTTGCTTGCCTTCAAGGACGTATGCGATGCGCTGGGCTTGCCTTACCGCATTTTCGGCTTCGACTCGGCGATGACGGACGTGGTGCACTACGCCCAGGCAGCCGACCGCTGGATGAAGAATGGGGGGCGCAAAATGCTCGCCGCCAAGCTCGGGGTAGCAGAATGAGCAATCAAGCGAACGGCAAGTTCAAATATTTCGTCGGCATCAATTCGCTGGCCGAACTCGCCACGTGCGAGGACAGGGTTTGTGTGCTGAATATTCTCGGCAATGAATCGCGCAATGTCGCGCCGGTGAGCCATGCGTTCTCGGGGGGCAATATCGTATTTGGCACATCGCCAGGTCGGCGCGGCGAGGTTTTGGAGACCCCGATCGGCCCGGTGCCTGTCTACAACAACGTTCGCGAAGGCCTCGAAGACGGGCACAAGTTCAACGTCGGCGTGGTCCACCTGCCGCCGGCGGCGGTTCGCGACGGCGTGTTCGAACTGATCCGCGTCAACCGGGATATCGAGAAAATCGTCATCCTCAGCGAAAAAGTATCGGTGCACGACGCCCGCGAGATCCGGGCGATGGCACAGCAGCGCAGCGTCGACCTTTTCGGCCCCAACTGCCTCGGCATGGCCGACGCCTGGAACCACGTCCGCATCGGGGGCGCGCTGGGCGGCGACAACCCCGGCGAATCTTTACGCAAGGGCTCGGTGGCGATCTACTCCAACTCGGGCAATTTCACCACCACCATGGCCTCCTACCTTAGGGCGGGCGGCTGGGGCACCACCACCAGCGTCTCCAGCGGCAAGGACGTCTACATCTGTTTCGGTCCGGCCGAGTTCGCCCACGCCTTCGATAACGACGACCGCTCCAAGGTGGCGGCGATGTATGTTGAGCCGGGTGGCTACTACGAGGAAAACCTCGAATTCAAGAAGCCGGTCGTAGCCTGCGTGGTCGGCCGCTGGAAGGCGAAACTGACGCGCGCGGTGGGACACGCCGGCGCAATGGGCGGCAGCGGCGATAGCGCCGAGGCCAAGGAAAAGTGGTTCCAGAAAATCCTGAAGGTCGATGGCAACTACACCGCGGAAAACCCCATTGTCTCCAAGGCTGGCGCGGTCGTTACCAACATCTCCCTGATCCCGGCGGCGCTGACCGCTGTGATGCGGCTCAACGGCATAGAGCCCGATTTCGCGCCTGAGGGCGACCTCACGCTCAAGCCCTGGTTTGGCAACAACCAGGGGCTGGAGCTGCCTCCAGAACTCGGTATACCGCTTGTCGAGCCGCTGCAGCCTTACAAAGACCAAATCGCCGAACTGACGAAGCAGGTTGGCGCAGTGTTCCCGCGCGAGACGATGAAGGATCGCTCCGGCAGTTCGATCATGGACGCCAAGACCCAGGTGACGCGAGTCAGCGGCGTCTCGATTCTCGATACCGCCAAGTACCCGCTCGAATCCAACTATTGCCTCGCGCTGATCCACGAGCACAACGACGCCAACGACAACGCGCTTTTCAACACCGCTGCCGCCGCCGAAATCGTGTTTGACGGCAATTCGGTGAAGGTGGCCGATTTGGCACGCGAGGCAGGCAACGCCCCCAACACGGTGCTCGCTGCCGCATGTACTTCGATTGGACCGCTAAGCGTAGCTGGCGCCCGCAAGGCGGTGGACGTACTGATCGAGCTGTTCGGTCATTCCGGCCTGCGTAATGGCGACGATGAGGGTTTCGATCTCTCCGCAATCAAGGCGGATGACCGTCAGCGGAGCGCGCTGCTCGGCAATACCGCCGACCCCAGGGCCGTGGCGATGCTCGCGGGGCTCAAGGCGCGGGGCGCCAAGTCGGTGTTCGCCGATTACCTGCGCTCGTTGGGCGGCAACCCAACCGCCGATGCGGTCTTGGCCGCCATCACCACCAGCATGTGCTGGAGCGCGCTGATGAAAAAGAAGATCACCCGCAACACCGCGCGCAACTTCCCCTGGTATGTGCGCCTGTTCGCTACTATCATCGGCGCCTCGGCCGAGGGCTCAAAGCACAAGAGCGATAGCTTCTGCGGCATCGCAGCCAAGGACCTGATCGACAAATGGACGTCGACCGGGATCGCGTATCTAGCGCTGCTGGGAGAGACGCCAACGCCGGAGAAGCTGTTCCAGTTCCAGGTTATGCTGGGCCTCATCATCTCGAACGGCCCCGGCACGATCTCCGCGCAAGGCTGCAAGGGCGCGGTTTCCGCCGATGGCCCGGAGTCGCCCGGGCGCGTGCAGATCAACAAGGCGATGATCG
>JBKQNN010000349.1:0-5833 GCA_052145975.1 Rhodomicrobium sp.
GCCGTGCAATAGGCGTTCTCTCCCTCAGTTCCGGCGTGCGAACTGCCGCAAATCATGATGTTATTCCGGCATGATCGCTGCCTCTGAGCCTTTGCCGGATGACATCGGCGCGCTGAAAGCGCTGCTCTTATCGGAGCGGCAAGCTTGGGCCAAAGCCGTTTCTGACAGGGACGCCGAACTCACCCGCGCCCAGGATGCCAATGCGCGGCTTTGGGAAACGCTGCGCCAGCTGCGGCGTGCGCAGTTCGGACGCAAATCCGTATAGCGCGACAATCTGGGTGAGAACGGCGCGTCAATCAGGATGAGACGAGGCAGCCGAGCGGCATGATGATTGTCGCTGAGCGCGATCTTGGCAAGCGCTTTGATTGACGGGGAGCGTCAATCAGCTTTCGGGGGTTTCGGTTTTTTGATTGTCGCGTGGGCGGCTGGCGGTCCGCGTCCGCGCTTTCGCTCAAGGGCTTCGCGCAGCCGGTAACTTTCGACATTCATCTCCAGAATCGTGGCTTGATGCACAAGCCGGTCGATGGCGGCGAGCGTCATGGCCTGATCGGGGAAGATTTTGCCCCACTCGCCGAACGGCTGGATGGCCGTTATCAGCATGGATCGCCGCTCATATCGCGCGGCGATCAGCTCGAACAGCACGCTTGTCTCGGCCTGAGGCCCTTGGCAAACAATTTCGAGAAGCAGGAGAAGCAGGAGAAGCAGGTGTCGAGCGGATCGCGGCGCGTGTGGATGATATGCGCATTTGCGCAGTGCGAGATGGATAGGCGATAGCTTCGGAAAAGAGAAGCTTGGGCGAATAATGCAACGGCCGTCTTGTCAGCAATAGCTGGGATACTGCGGACCCTTCGCCGTGCGGCCGTGCGCGACCGCTGAAGCCCTCTTCAGCACTACTGAAATTCACTTCTGAGAATGACAATTGGTGTCATTCGCAGAAGTGCGCTTCAGTGGAGAGCGCGAGTTTTCGGCTCGCTGAAATCTTCTATTGACCATTTTTGGGGTCAAAAGAGCGCTTCAGCAACCAGCACATAAGTCAGAAGAAGGTTTCAGGGCGTACGCCTTCCCTGGAAGCTATTTCGGCTGTGTTTCGGCGTCCCGGAGCACGCCACAGGACTGCGCTGATGGACAAGCAGAGTGAACCCCTAGCGGAAAGCGGAGCGGTAAGCCTTACGGACAGCCAATGGAGCGAAGCCCGCCGCCGCGCAGCAATCATCGGCCCGCTTGCCGCGTCAGACAGCGTATCAGAATGGGCGGCTGAAGAAGCAGGCCGTAGGTTGGGGCTGACAGGAAGAACGGTCTACGCGCTGTTACGAACATGGCGGAAATCCGGAGGCAGTGTGCCGTTCTTGGCTCCAGCTACCCATAGCGGCGGCCGGGGCAAACAGCGCCTCGAACCGGCGAAAGCTGCCATCGTGACCGAGGCCATAGAGCGGTTTTATCTGACGGCGCAGAAACCCCGTCTGTCGGCAGTGGTCAAAGAAATCCGCCGCCGTTGCCGGTTGGCGGGCATGAAGGCGCCCGCGGCAAATACCGTCAAGGCGAGGATTGCCGATATCAGGGCTGACCGGGTTGTGTGCAAACGGGAAGGATGTGAGGCGGCTCGCCGCTTAAAGCCCGCTGCTGGCGTGACACCGGATGCGCTGCGGCCACTCGATGTTATCCAGATGGACCACACCGAGATGGACATCGTGGTTGTCGATCCGGCAACCCGGTTAGAAATCGGGCGTCCTTTCCTGACCATAGCGATCGACCAGTTTAGCCGATGCATCCTCGGCATTTGCGTCACGCTTGAGCCGCCCTCGGCAACCTCAGTTGGGCTTTGCCTCACGCATGCGGTGATGGACAAGGAACCCTGGCTGAAACGTATAGGGGCGGATTGCCGCTGGCCCATGCGAGGCAAGCCCAGAAAAATCTACGTCGACAATGGCGCCGATTTTCATAGCGAAGCTCTGACCAAAGGCTGCGAGGTGCATGGGATCACGCTCGATTACCGCCCGGTGGGCCAGCCTCACTACGGTGGCATCGTCGAGCGCGTCATCGGCACGGCCATGCAGATGATCCATGAGCTGCCCGGTACGACCTTCTCGAACGTCAAAGATCGCGGAACTTACGATGCCGAAGGCAAGGCGGCGCTGACGTTGCATGAGTTAGAAAAGTGGCTAACCTTGGCAATCTGCGGCCCCTATCACAACACTGTTCATGGCACGCTGTTGGAGCCCCCACTCGCTAAATGGCACAGCGGCGTTGCCGCATTCGGCGAGCCGCCAGCCATAGGCAATACTGCTGCCTTTCTAATCGATTTCCTGCCCGTCGTTTACAGGACCATTCAGCGGCGGGGCTTTGTCATCGATGGCATTAGCTACTACGCAAGCAGTCTATCCCCGTGGATCGCGGAGCGGGACCGTTGCGGCAAGTTCCTGATCCGCTACGACCCGCGCGACTTGAGCCATATCTGGGTGCTCGACGCCAAGCGCAACCTTTACCTGGAGGTGTCTTATCGCACCTTGTCGAATCCGCCGACTACCCGCTGGGAACGGCGCGCTGCGATGAAGCGGCTGCGTGAGGAAGGCCGTTCGAAAGTCGACGAAGCGGCTATCTTCAAGGCGATCGAGCAAATGCGGACCATCGCCGACGGCGCAGTCCGGCAATCCCGTGCCGCACGCCGCAACCATGTCCGGCGCGCACATTTGCGGCCGCCCGCTGCCACGGCGATCCCGCCGTTCAAGGCAGAAAGTTCCAGCGGAAATCCAGAAGCGGCGCGGCCCTTCGGCGACATTGAGGAATGGTGCTGATGATGCTTTCCCCAAACCCGGCCGGTCTGTCGCATCTTACGGCTTCCGCGCAGCAAGCAGCCCTGCTGCCCGATAACGAACGGGTGGCGCGAATTCGAGCTGATCGTTGGATCGGCTATCCGCGCGCCAATGAGGCGCTGGAGCACCTCCATACGCTTGCAGTCTGGCCGAAGAAACAGCGCATGCCAAACCTTCTTATCGTCGGGCCGACGAACAACGGCAAGTCGATGATCGTCGAGAAGTTCCGTCGCACAGGCACTTTGCAGCCAGTACATGAGGCAGATCGGGAAGGTCTTCCTATTGTCGCCGTCCAAGTGCCTTCCGAGCCCTCGGTGAGCCGGTTCTACGCGATGCTGGTTGCTGCGATGGGCGCGCCGGTGCGCCCGCGCATGCGAACGCCGGAGCTTGAACAGCAAGCCCTACGGCTGTTACGGGCGGTCGATGCGCGCGTTTTGATTATAGATGAGTTGCACAACATCCTCGCCGGCCCCACCCGGACGCAGCGGGAGTTTCTGAACCTCATCCGTTTTCTCGGCAACGAGCTGCGGATTCCAATCGTCGGCGTTGGTACGAAAGAAGCCTATCTGGCGATCCGTTCGGATGATCAACTGGAAAACCGCTTCGAGCCGCTCACCCTTCCCCCATGGCAGGATGGCGATGATCTTCGCTCTTTGCTGGCGAGCTTTGCCGCGTCCTATCCCTTGCGCCGTCGCTCTATTCTGGGAACCGAACAGATTGCGCGTCACGTCGCAAGCCGCAGCGAGGGAACGATTGGGGAGATCGCAAAGCTGCTGAGCGCGGCGGCGATCGCGGCTATTGAAACCGGGGAAGAGGCGATCACCCCCAAGATTCTGACACTCGCCACCTATTTCTCGCCCTCGGAGCGACGGCGGGCATTTGAGCGGGAGCTGCTTTGACCTTGATGCGCTGGCCGCTGCATCCGCGCCCGCAAACGGGGGAGGCCCTATCGTCCTGGCTCCATCGGATAGCCTGTGAGTACAGACTTTCGATCGAAGAGCTGCTGGTACACGATCTCGGCTTTGCCGCCATGCCGGAAGTGGAGCTGGATTTAGAGCCGCCGCACGGCCTTGTTGAAAAGCTTTCCGCTCGAACCGGCGTTGCCATTGAGAGCATTCGTTCGATGACGGCCAAAGGCTGGATGGCCGAGCTGACCAGCGGTACCGCGCCATGTCCTGAGCTTTTCGACGACTACGTGAGAGAGTTTTCTGTCCTTCTCTCGCCTTCCCGGCGCACGCCCAAAATAGCGGTCCATTGGCGGCCTTGGATTGGAGAGCCGCGTTTCAGCTCGCTTATAGGATGCCGCTTCTGTGTTGCCGAAGATGAAATTCCGTATTTGAGGCTTCATTGGCGGTTGCCGGTGATGGCATGCTGTCCGAGGCACCAGATTTTTCTTAAGCCTATGAGGTGGTTTAACATATTCAAGGGGCCGGGCGATGCCAAGCCGGGAACGGGTCCCGCGCGACAGGAGGATGCAACTGAGCACAGGCCTTCAGAAACGTTGCTCCAGCTGGACACAATAACGCTCAACGCCCTAGCATGCGGATGGGCCACCTTGCCAACGATCTCGCTGAGAGCGGGTATATGGTTGCGCATGCTCCGGGCCATTCTTGACGAACTGCACACGGCGTCTCGCACAGCCGGAGGTCAGGCCCAGATTCTTCGGGCCGCTTGGCGGGAAGCCGCCTGCTTTCATCCGGCACCGCCTCGTTACCCGTTTGAGGTGATGAAGCTCGAAGACCAGGTTCGTTTTTTGGAGGCTGCCGCCGCCGCCGTCCATTTGGTTTCCACCCGGGAACTTCCGGCGCACGGGGCGAATGTGCGCTGCCTCGGCGGCGTCACCGTTGCGGAAATAGAGGCTGGCAAAAAACAGGACAAGATTCAAAAGGAGGAAAAGGTTGCGCGGCCGCGAAAGCGGCCCCTCTCCAAAACTTTCCCGGAAAATCGGTGGCAAAAACTAGGTGAGAGTATCAATGCCGTAATTGATGAGGCTCGCACGTCCCCCGCGGCGGCACGCCAATTCAGGGCGCTCCTGCTATTGGGCAATCCGGACGCTACGAGGATTGCCAGTGTGGATCGTGACTTGGCCGCCGCTGGCATTTTCGTTCCACCAAAGAGCAATGTTAAACAATCTTTGACGCAAAGCGTTTAGGGAGCGTAGATTTAGTGACGTGTTATGTGTCAATTTTGAAGGCCGCCACGCCGACGCGCGAGGATGTCACATAATCGAGCGTATAAATGACATGAGGGAACTGTGCTGATCGGTTACATGCGCGTATCGAAGGCGGACGGGTCGCAGGTGCTTGACCTCCAGCGTGACGCTCTGATCGCGGACGGCGTGAAGCCGTCGCACCTCTATGAGGATCAAGCGTCGGGCAAGAAGGACGACCGGCCCGGCCTCGAAGCGTGCCTCAAATCGCTGCGCGAGGGCGACACGCTGATCGTCTGGAAGCTCGACCGCCTCGGGCGCAACCTCCGCCACCTCGTCAACACCATTCACGATCTGATGGAGCGCAAGGTCGGCTTTCGCGTGCTCACGGGCCAAGGCGCCAACATCGACACCACAACCGCGAGCGGCCGCCTCGTGTTTGGCATCTTCGCCGCGCTGGCCGAGTTCGAGCGGGAACTGATCCGCGAGAGAACGATGGCTGGGTTGTCATCGGCGCGTGCGCGCGGACGCAATGGCGGCCGGCCCTACACGATGACGCCCGCCAAGCTGCGGCTCGCTCAAGCCGCGATGTCGCAGCGTGACACCAAGGTCGGCGACCTGTGCAAGGAGCTGGGCGTCACGCGCCAGACTCTCTACCGCTTCGTCGATCCTAAAGGGGAGCTGCGCGCGGACGGTGCACAGTTGCTCAAGCGCAAAGGCCAGCACGTCGGCTCATGACCCGAGGCTGAAGCTGCGAGCCAGTGCTCTTGTGACGGTGGCCATCGGGGGTAGTGCGGACGCTTTGCCGCGCTGCCGGGCGCGGCCCACTGAAGCCCTCTTCTGCACTACTGAAATCCACTTCTGAGAATGACAA
>JBKQNN010000350.1:0-5999 GCA_052145975.1 Rhodomicrobium sp.
GCACGGCCGGAACGACGGCAAGGACTGCCCAGCGCCGTCCAGGGTTTCGCCGAGCCTGGGGCGCGACCCGTTCGCAGGACCCGAGGCCCGCGCTATAGGACATCAACTTCTGACTGACTTCTTCTTCTTTCACAGGATCACCTCGTCGCTTGAGAGGGCACTCCATTCGCGGGCGAAGGCGGCGCGGCCGCGCTGCAGGAGGCTGTCGACTGCGTCGCCGCTTCGTCCGAGCGCGAGGCCGACCTCCTCGCTGGTCAGGCCGACGATGTATTTGAGCGTCAGTGCCTCGCGCTGGTCTTCGGTCAGTTTGTCGAGCACCTGCTCGACAAGCGTCGCCTCATCGGATGCCAAGTCGAAGCGCCCGACCAGATCCGGTTCGCGGATGGGCAGCGTTTCGCGATCCCGCCGGAGCCTTTCGGCGACTTTGCGCCGCGCCATGCCGATCATGTAAACGCGCAGGTCCCGTTTTCCGCATGGCGACGGCAGTGCATGCACCACTTCGCAAGCGATGTCTTAAGGTCATCCTGATGCAAGCCGCTATCAGCGGGCTCCTCGGCTGGGTTCTCGGCACGGCGCTGACCGCCCTCATCGCCGCCGTTAGCGGAGATGCCGCGCTGCCGATCATATTCACTCCCGGCCTGGCGGCGTTCATGCTGGTTGTAACGCTGGCCATGTGTGCGATCTCGGCCGTGTCATCGATCCTCAAAGTTACGAAAATCGACCCAGCCATGGTGTTTGCACGATGAGTCAAACGGCCCCAATTCTCGAAGCCCGCCATATCGTCAAGGAACTCGGCGAGGGCAATGCGAAAGTCCTAGCCCTGAATGACGTGAACCTCACGCTCCAGCCAGGCGAGTTCACGCTATTGATGGGACCGTCCGGGAGCGGGAAAACAACCCTGCTTTCCATCCTTGGCTGCATCCTGTCTCCCACCTCGGGCACCGTTACCATCGCGGGCGAAAGTGCCAGCAATCGCACGGGCGAAGACCTGGCGGACATGAGGCGGCGGCATCTGGGATTCATCTTCCAGGCCTACAACCTTTTTCCGACCCTGAACGCCCTCGATAACGTCAAAATCGCGCTCGACGTTCGCGGCTTTTCCGTCGATGAGCGCGAAAAGCGGGCTGGGGCATCGCTCGATGCCGTCGGCCTCAGCCACCGGCTTCACAGCTATCCCGGGACCCTGAGCGGTGGAGAAAAACAGCGCGTCGCAATAGCGCGGGCGATTGCATCCTCGCCCTCGATCGTGCTGGCCGACGAGCCTACCTCGGCGCTCGATACCGAGAACGGACACGCCATTATGGAGCTGCTCCAAAAGCTCGCCAAGGACGAAAGACGCACGATTCTCGCGGTCACCCACGATCCAAGGACGATTCCTTATGCGGACCGGGTGATCGAAATCGAGGACGGGCGGATCATAGGACAGAGGAAAGACGCCGAAGCGCCGGGAAACGCCGTAAAGGAAAAGAAATCCGGAAGCGGAAGCGACAAGAACGGTCAAAAGAGAAAACAATATGCAAATGCGTAACACGCTAATGCGTTCGAAAGAAATGCTCCAGAAGAGGCCCGCTTCATCCATACTTTTTGCCGGTCTTCTCGTTTCTGGAATTGGGCTCATGTTGCTCGTTACTGGCGTTCTCTCTTCCGGGCCGGGCGTTAGCGGCGTCAAAGAGTCCGCTTCGGCGGGAACGGCGTCAGCGCATTCTCTCGATCTGGGCTGGGCCGCGGCGGCGCCGGGCCGTGTCGAGCCCAAAGGGCGCGAACTCCATGTCGGCGCCCCGGTGCCCGCTGCTATCAAGGAGGTTCTCGTCCAGCTCAACGATCGCGTCAAAGCTGGCGATTTGCTGATCCGGCTCGATGACGAAGAGCTGAAAGCCAAGCTCGCGGCGGCAGAAGCGGAAGTCGCGGTGCGGGAAGCGGACCGGAACTCCTCCGAGGCCAAGAGCACGGAACGCCGTAAGGCCGAGGATAGCCTCTACGATGCCGAGCGCGATGCATTCGACGCAAGGATCGAGCTGGACCGCCTGATTTCGCTTGCCCATGCCAATCAGGCTGGAACCAAGGAAGTGGAAAAAGGCCGCGCCGAGGTAGCGGCAGCCGGGCAGAAGCTAGAGCACGAGCGTGCCAATCTGAAGCGCGTTCTGGCGAAGAATCTTCCGGCACCTTCCCGTCAGGAGGCCGCGCTGTCGGCGGCACGCGCCGAGGTCGCGGTTGTGAGCACGGCATTCGAGCGTACACACCTCCGCTCTCCGATCGATGCCGCGGTGCTTGAGCTGCATGCGAAGCTTGGGGAAACGGCAAGCCCAAGTGCTGAGACCCCTCTGCTGGTGATGGGCGACGCCACCCGCCTGCAAGTGCGCGCCGAGGTGCAAGAGCGCGACGTCCGCAAAATCTACCAGGGCCAAGCGGCCGTCGTGAAGTCCGATGCCTTCCCGGACCGCTCTTTCGAGGCGCGCGTCTCTGTCATCGCCCAGGCATTGGGCGAGCCCCAGCTTCTGACCAGGGGGCAGCGTAAGCACACGGACGTGGATGTTCTGGAAGTGATCCTCGACCTCGACGACGGGGTGCCGCTCTTGCCCGGCATGCGCACGGACGTGCTTTTCAAGGAAGCCGAGGCGATGCAAAAAACGCCGCTCGCCAAGACGGAGTAGCGGCCTTCGCCCGCGCTGGGGGCGTTATACCGCATCCGGTCGATTGTTTCGCAAAATATGCCGGCCTGAGTTCGTAACGATCCCGGATACCGCTTTCGGCGGTTCCGGGATGTCGCCACCGTATAGCGAAGCAATCGAACGGGTCTCGTATTATTCCAATGGCGGGACGGCGGCTGGCGCGTTGATAAACGGCTTAAGCCCTTCCTCCGGCGCTGGCGGCTCTTGAGCTGGAAGCGCGGGAGAGGGTGCCGGTACAGCCATACCGTAGCCTCCATGATGGGCTTGCGGGCTCGTCAGCCGATCCGCCTCCGCTGCGTTGATGTAGCGGCCCTCGCAGGGCGGCTGCCATCCGAACTGATAATGCACCTCGATGTCGCGGTAAGCGACGTTCACCTCATCTTCGCCATAGGTCGTGGTGCCGAAATACAGGCTCTGCGAGGGCAGGCAAAACCCAGATGCCAGCGGTTTCATCTGGGTGGCGAACGCGGCGAAGCGATCCGCGAAGCTTAGCCCCACGCGGTCGTAAGTCATCAACGGGTTGGACCCAGGCCAAACAAACAGGAACCGGAACTTGTTCGGCGATACAGGCACGATGTTCGTCAGTGCGGCATCGGGCTGCGCCGGCAGCGCCTCGAAAAGCTCGTTCAGGCTCTTTGGGTCGAGCGAATTGACAATCGCTTTTGCCTGGTCTCCCGCCCATGCGGCGGGCATGGCGCAGAGCCAAGCAGAAATGACGGCCCCAGCCGCCTTTTGGGGTATGTTTTGCATCATGACCGCGAATGTGGGGGTTCTTAACCGTTTTCGTCAACACATTCGCCTCGACTGGCGCGGAAATCGGGCGAAGAGTGCAATGTTGCAATCGACAAGCGTGATTTTTTGCCTTAAGTAGGCTGGATTCCGGATCAACTGGTGCGGCGGGCGCGCGCATGTTTGCGCGGCATGAGGCTCCTTTGATGTGCCGCAATGAGGATTTCTGTGATGAACATCATCGAGACGCTTGAAAAAGAGCAAATGGCGCAGCTCGAAACGAAGCGCCGGATTCCGACCTTCCAGCCGGGCGACACCGTTCGCGTGAGTGTGAAAGTCGTCGAAGGCAGCCGCGAGCGCGTGCAAGCTTATGAAGGCGTTTGCATCGGCCGCCAGGGCCGCGGCTTCAATGAAAGCTTCACCGTCCGTAAGATCTCCTACGGCGAGGGCGTCGAGCGCGTGTTTCCGCTCTATTCGCCGCTCATCGACAGCATCCTGGTCGTGCGCCGCGGCAAAGTGCGCCGGGCGAAGCTATATTATCTGCGCGGCCTCCGCGGCAAGGCGGCCCGTATCCCGGAGCGCACGGATGCCCGGGCGAAGGCGCTGAAAGCCGAGTTCAAAGGCTTCAAGCGGCCCAAGGGCAACCCGGATGACCTCAAGCTCATCAAGGGCCTCGAAGCCGCGGACGAGAAGCGCCTGAACGAGCTAAACGTCATTAAGTTCGAGCAGCTTGCGAATTTCTCCGACGAGGAAATCGCGCTGGTCGACGAATACCTGAAGCTCGGCGGCAGGCTTGAGCGCGAGGATTGGCCCGGACAGGCGCTGAAGCTTATGGCTGAGACGACTGCCGGGGAAGTGCCCGCCCTTGAGGAAGAGGCTAAGCCCGAGGCTTAGTTTTCGGGATCGGTGATCCGTACTGCGCGCATTACCCCACACCCTAACCCACTCCCCATGGGAGAGGGAATACGGTCGTGCCCGTTGAGACGGCGTCCCCCTCTCCCATGGGGAGAAGGACAGGATGAGGGGGGCTTTGCTGAAGCAATCGACCGGATTTCGTATGACTTATCCCTCAGCGGGGGAGGATGCTAAGCCTCGGGTTTTGGCTCTTCCTCGATGGCGGGGACTTCCCCGGCGGTTGTCTCTGCCATGAGCTTCAGCGCCTGTCCGGGCCAATCCTCGCGCTCAAGCCGGCCGCCGAGCTTCAGATAATCGTCGACCAGCGCGATCTCCTCGTCGGAGAAATTGGCGAGCTGCTCGAACTTGATGACGCCGATCTCGTTCAGGCGCTTCTCGTCGGGGGCCTCGACGCCCTTGATGAGCTTGAGGTTGTCGGGGTTGCCCTTGGGCCGCTTGAAGCCTTTGAATTCGGCCTTCAGCGCCTTGGCCCGATTGTCGGTTCGCTCGGGGATGCGGGCAGCCTTGCCGCGCAGCCCGCGCAGATAATAGAGCTTCGCCCGGCGGACCTTGCCGCGCCGGACCACCGTAATGCTGTCGATAAGCGGCGAATAGAGCGGAAACACGCGCTCAACGCCTTCGCCATAGGAAATCTTACGGACGGTGAAGCTCTCGTTGAAGCCGCGGCCCGAGCGGGCGATGCAAACGCCTTCATAGGCCTGCACGCGCTCGCGGGTGCCTTCGACAACTTTCACGCTCACGCGAACGGTGTCGCCCGGCTGGAAAGTTGGGATCCGGCGCTTCGTTTCGAGTTGCGCCATTTGCTCTTTTTCAAGCGTTTCGATGATGTTCATCACTGAAGTCCTCATTGCGGCACATCAAAGGAGCCTCATGCCGCGCAAAACTGCGCGCGCCCGCCGCACCGATTGATCCGGAATCTAGCTTGCTTAAGGCAAAAATTCAGGCTTGTCGATTGCAACATTGCACTCTTTGCCCGATTTCCGCGCCAGTCGCAGTGAATATGTTGACGAAAATGGCTAGGAAACCCCACATTTGCGGTCATGATGCAAAACATATCCAAAAGGGCGGCCGCCACCGTCATTTCTGCTTGGCTCTGCGCCATTTCGCCTGCGTGGGCGGGAGACCAGGCAAGAACGATTATAAATTCGCTCGACCCAAAGAGCATGAACGAACTTTTCGACGCTTTGCCGCACCAGCCCGACGCCGCACTGACGAACATCGTGCCTGTGGCGCCGAACAAGTTCCGGTTTCTGTTTATTTGGCCGGGCTCCAACCCGCTGATGACTTACGACCGCTTGGGCAGAAGCTTCGTGGATCGCTTCGTTGCGTTCGCCACTAAACTGCAACCCCTGGCAACGGGATTTTGCCTGCCCTCCGAGAGCCTGTATTTCGGCACCGCGCCCTATGGCGAAGAGGAAGTGAACGTCGCTTATCGCGACATCGAAGTTCATTACCAATTCGGCTGGCAGCCCGCCTGCGAAGGCCGCTACATCAAGGCGGCCGAGATAGCGCAGCTCCTGAGCCAGCAATCCCCGCAGAGAGGCTACGGCGCGGCAATACCCGCGGCTCCTTCGGCGCTTCCGGCTCAAGAATTGCCGCCGGAGGACGGTTTGAAACCGTTCCTCAGGGCGCCAGCCGCTCACCCGCCGCTGGAGTAGGGCGAACCACCTCTAGAGTTGCGACGGA
>JBKQNN010000351.1:0-10143 GCA_052145975.1 Rhodomicrobium sp.
GGTCGACGATGGTGGCCACGGCCTCGTCCTGGCCCATCACGCGCGCGGCGAAATAGTTGCGGATGGAGGCCAGATCGGCGCGCTCCTTGCTGTCGAGGATTGCCACGGGAACGCCGGTCGCCTGCGATAGGCTCATGATCACGCTATTGGGCGTGACATCGAATGCGGTCGATTGCTTCGCAAAGTCCCCCCTCATCCTGTCCTTCTCCCCGAGGGGAGAAGGGACCCTCGAACCAGCCGCAGCGGGAATTCTGGCGTCCTCTCTCCCCTTGGGGAGAGAGACAGAGTGAGGGGGGACTTCGCCAAAGCGATCAGCTGGACATGGTGTGACAACGCCGGCTTTGTCTTTGATCGCGCGGGCTATCGCGGATTTCAGGAGATCGAGTACGGAGCCGGGGAGGCCGGTGCCGCTTAAGTATTGCCGGGCCGCGCTCAGCGCCGTTTCCGCGCAAGCCGGATCGATCGTCAGGTTGGACTCGGCCGAAACGCGGGCCGCAACGGCGTTCGCGATTGTCAGCGTCTCCTCCTTGGACAGCGGCTCGAAGCGGACCACTTCGAAGACGTTGCGCAGTTGCGGGCGCATACGTAAGAGCCGCGCGGCGCCAGCGGCGGAAGCCTCGGTCCAGACGATGAGGCGGCCGGCGGAGATGGCGGGAAGGATTTGTTCGAGAACGCTTGCGGCCTGGCCCTGGTGCGTGCCGCTGAGCGCGATCTGCAGAATGTCGGGGATGTACCAGATCAGCTTCTTCGCCGCGGAAAGCTCCTCGACCGCTTTTTGTATGCGCCCTTCGAGCTGGCCGAAATATTGCTGGCCGGCCATCAGCTCGGCGCCGCCTGCTTCGAACACCGTCCAGCCTCCGCCCTCCAGGCGCTTGCCGAGCAGGCGCAGGAAAGAGGTTTTTCCGATCCGCGTCTCGCCAGTTACAAGCAGCGGCCGGAATGGGTGGCCGGTGACTGCCGTTTCGGCTTGCCGGAGCTGTTCGCTCCAGGCGGCGGGCTCGATGAGCAAATCGAGCTTTCCTGAGTCCCCCCAAAAGCGTCCGAAGGAACAGAGGAATGTCCGGTCGATCGCGGTGCGCTGCTTCGCGGCGATCTCTTGGATGAGCTTGACTGCAACGGCGTGGTGCAAACGTTCGAGAAAGTTCCGGATGACCGCATAGGATGCCGCCGGAACCGTATCGAGCGCTTCGCCAAAAGAGGGAGTATCGCCCCAAAGTTCCACCTCGTCGAAATATTCGCGCGCGGCCATCGTTACTACGGGGTTGTCCCGCCACCATTCCTTAGCGTTCACGAACGGAGCGCCCGGCGCCGGCTGCTCGCGCAGCGTCAGGAAGTAGCTGAGCGCATAGTGCATCGCCCAGGGTGCCAGCCGGTCGAAGGCGGAGAGCACTTGGGCTTGCGCGTCCGCGCCATCGGGCCGCTGAGCAAGTGCGGCAAGCCCGGCGCAGGAAAGCGCCCAATTCGTTCCAATCGCGTACTGCAGGACGGTTTTCAGCGGAACGGCATCGCGGCTGAGAAGTGCCGCAGCCTCTCGAAACGGCGGCAGGTCCAGAAATTCGCGCGGGTGAGCCGCGTTTTCCGAGGAGGGAGAGAATGCGGCTTCAAGTTTTTGCAGCTTGACCGTCAGCGGCTCTGCGGCGTTCTCCGGCGGCAGGATATCCGGGGCGGGTGAAGCCGGCTCTGCCTTGGCACTTTGTGAGCTTGCGGCCAGGAAGGCTTTGATGCGCTCCAGGAATGGCAGCTCACGCGGCAAACCGCGCCAGGCTTCGTAAATGCTGGCGAAAACCAGGCCGATCAGGATGCCGACAATGAACTCTGCCATCTATTTCCCGGGGCGCGGCACTGCTGGAGGTGCTTCGGCCGCCCCGGAGATCGCATGAGTAGAGGTTCCGTGCAACTCCTGTATGGCCCGATACGCTAACTGGGACGGGGGGATACGCGAACCATCAAGCGGACATAATGGCGCGCGAAACGGATTTGGCTTCAATCCCGGCACGGAGGAACCATGTCCCGGCGCGTACTACGCATTTTCAAGGTCCGTGAAAGCGGCAATACCGAATTCTGGCTTTCGAACCTCTTCATCATGGCTTCGACGATCATCGGCGTCTACCTGGCGGCACAGGCCGGCTTCACGACCGCCCTTCAGTTCGAAATCGCGAGAAGCGACCGCGACGGCTTTTACATGCGGCGCGCACTGCTCGACGAGGTGAAAGACAATCTCGCTTCCGTCGACGAGTGGAGCGGCACAATGGAAAAGGCGCTCCGCAACCGCATCTCGGCCGACTATTTCCTGCCCACCGACACCTGGTCCGATTACTGGTCCGATAAAGGCGGGTGGTCGAATTCCAGGATCAAGCCAGAGGAGGTCAAGATGAAGACTTTCGTCTGGGAGACCATGAAACAGCAGGCCATCACCTTCCAGCTCGCGCCCGAGCTGTTGTCCTCCGTGCGCCGCTATTACGACAACACCGAAGGAAACATGAAGGATATGCTTGGCAACGAATGGAAATCCGGACCGGCGGCGAAGGCGATCCTAGCAGACACTAAGCGCATGCGCGACGAGACCCTGCCGGCGTTCGAGAAGGACATCGCCGAGCTGCGCGAGCGCCTTACCAAAATGGGTGTGCCCATAAAATAGCGCAGTATCCCTCAGCCTCGTACCCGCGAAGGCGCATAGGCGCTCGCTTAACGCCAAAAGGCGTGATGAACTGGCGAATCGCCCCTCACCCTATCCCTCTCCCCATGGGAGAGGGAACGCCTGCTCAACTGCTGCGACGGGACTCCCTCTCCCATGGGGAGAGGGCTGGGGTGAGGGGTGGAAGCTTCGATCATGGCAGAATAGGGCATCTGTCAGCGCTTATGTTAGCGCCTATGCGCCTGGCGGGGACGACGCTGCGGCGAAATTGAACCCTACGATCCATGGCGGCGGAAGCATTGGGGAAAGCAAGTTCCGAAAAGGTGCCTACGCATTGAACTGCGGAGCTGGGATGTTAGATCCCGCTCAAAGCAGGGCCGGGCGATGCCGGCCGCAAGCGTGGGGAAACGCGAAATGGCAAAAGCATTGGACGGGGTGCGTATCCTGGACTTCACGCATGTGCAGTCCGGGCCGACCTGCACGCAGCTTTTGGCCTGGCTTGGCGCCGATGTGATCAAGGTTGAGCGCCCCGGCGGCGGCGACATAACGCGCGGCCAGCTCCGCGACGTCGCGCACGTGGACAGCCTCTATTTCACGATGATGAACCACAACAAGCGTTCGATAACGCTCGACACCAAGACGCCCAAGGGGATGGAGGTGCTGGCCGCCCTCGTTGAGGCCTGCGACGTGCTGGTGGAGAATTACGCGCCGGGCGTGCTGGACCGCATGGGGCTCGGCTGGGAGCGCATCCAGGAGCTGAACCCGCGCATGATCCTGGCTTCGGTCAAAGGCTTCGGCCCTGGCCCCTTCGAGAATTGCAAGATTTACGAGAACGCCGCGCAGTGCGTGGGTGGCGCAGCTTCCACGACCGGCTTCAGGGATGGACTGCCGCTTGTAACCAGCGCCCAGATCGGCGATGCCGGGGCGGGCTTGCATCTGGCGCTCGGGATCGTGGCGGCGCTGTATCAGCGCGTGAGCAGCGGCCGCGGGCAAAGGATCGAATGCGCCATGCAGGACGCCGTTCTCAATCTCTGCCGTGTCAAGTTGCGCGATCAGCAGCGCCTCGCACGCGGGCCGCTCGAAGAATACAGCCAAGCTGGCGAGGGCATCCCCTTTGGCGATACCGTGCCGCGCTCGGGCAACGATTCCAGCGGAGGCCAGCCTGGCCGCATCCTCAAATGCAAGGGCTGGGAGACGGACCCCAACGCTTATATCTACTTCATCACCCAGGCCGCCGTCTGGGACGCCGTGTGCGACGTGATCGGCGAACCGGGGTGGAAAACGCACCCGGATTACGCCACGCTCAAAGCGCGCCTCCCGCGCCTCAACCAGATTTTCGCCCGCATCGAGCAATGGACGCAGACCCTGACCAAGTTCGAGGCCATGGAAATCCTCAACCGGTACGAAATTCCGTGCGGCCCCGTCCTGTCGATGAAAGAGCTTGCGGAAGAGCCGTCGCTTAGGGCGACGGGCACCGTGGCCGAGGTAGATCACCCCGTGCGCGGAAAATATCTTTCGGTAGGCAACCCGATAAAAATGTCCGGCAGCCCTTGCGAGGTGGTGCGCTCGCCGCTGCTTGGAGAACATACGGTTGAGATCCTGCGCGATGTGCTCGGCTTCGGCGAACAAGAAATCGCAGAGATCGCACGCTCAGGCGCCATCGGAGACATTTCCCCCGCCGCCAAAGACCGATGAAAGCAACCGTCGCCAGATTCTTAGAATGTTTTTACAGTGTTTGTTAAGCTTCCATCGCGCTCGTAATAGCGTCTTGGCGGCTGGGGGCATAAGAAGCAAGCCTCCAGCTTGAAGAAAGCCAAGCGCCCTCGGTTGCAAACATAGCTGCTGCTGCCTTGACCGTAACGAAACGAAATCATGGTGCGCGAGAGCTTATTGCCTCGGCGATTAATGGGCTCACCTCGCACGTCGCAATCCTCGATGCAGCTGGCACTATTGTTGAGGTAAACGACGCATGGCGGCAGTTCGCGCTCCAAAACGGGTGCGACGATCCCAAGGCATATCTGGGCTCTAACTACCTCGACGTTTGCAGCCGCTCCGCCGCCACAGGCGATAAGCTCGCAGAGGAGGCAATCGCGGGAATAGCCTCGGTCATTTCGGGGGCATCCGCGCGCTTCACGCAACGATACCCTTGCGATGCGCCGGATACCCCGCGGTGGTTCGCGATGACGGTGACGCCGGTTGCTTCCGGCAGCGGGGTGGTGGTTGCCCACGAAGATGTAACGATGCTTGCGCGGGCCGAGACAGCATTGGCGGAGCTTGAGCGGAGGCTGACACTCGAGGAAGGGCAGCGGGTGCTGGCTCAGGAAACTGAGCACCGTGCGAAGAATCTTCTCACTATCGTCCTTGCCATAGCCAGGCAGACCGCCCTCAAGCACGTTCCTTCGTCCTCGGCGGAGGAGTTCACGCAGCGTGTCGAGGGCCTTGCCGCCAGCCTAAGACTCCTCACGTGTAGCGGATGGAAAGGGGTAAGCCTCCCGGAACTCATCCGATCGCAGCTAGCTCCTTTCGCCGGTTCGCTAGCGAACCGGGTCGCTCTTGAAGGTCCTGAACTCTCGATCCAGGCAACAGCCGCGCAGGCGCTTGGCATGGCCTTTCACGAGTTGGCAACGAACTCGCTGAAATACGGTGCGCTCGCTTGCAGAGAAGGCCGAATTTCCGTTCATTGGCACATCTGCCAAGACGGGCGGGAGCATCTAGTTCACTTAGTGTGGTCCGAATGTGGCGGGCCGGAAGTCAAATTTCCGTTCAGTGCCGGCTTTGGGTACACAGTTACGGTAACGGCGGTGGAGGCGGCGACGTGTGGAAAGGCCGTTCTCGAATATCCAAGCCAGGGCCTCGTTTGGAAGCTGGCCGCTCCTCTCGAAGCCATCGTTCTTTCTCACTGAATATAGGCGGTCCGCTCAACGCAGCGCATCGGCCGCCGTGCTGAGTACCTCGCCGATGGACGGCGCGGGCCGCGGCTTTCCCCGGCACTCTTCGCCGAAGACCTGCACGATGCGGAACACATCCTTGCCCCCGGCTTGTTTCCAGGCGGCGGCGCCGATCCCGATGTCGCGCACGCGCTTCTCAAGAAGATTGGCATTGTGGCCGGGCGATTTCTTCCAGCCGTCCATAGCCTTGGCCGCGGCCTCGGCGGACAGCATCGTATCCGGCTTCCGCCAGCCGCCCCAGACGTTCTCAGCGACGAAGCACCATTGGTATCCTTGAGCGCTGACACGCTTGGCCGGTGTTTTGCCATCGGCGGTGTGCCCCGTGCCTTCGTGCTCGGCCAGATACATCGCATAGGCCGCTCCGGCCGCGCTCAAGGCGGCGTTTTCCTGGAGCTGCGGCAGCTTCTTCGATTCGCGGTAGGCGTTGGTTTCCGACAGCACCGCGGCTTTGAGCGTGGCAACGTCGATCGGCACTTCTTCCGCCTGCGCGGGCGCCGCGGCGCACGCCAGGAGCGCGATGGCATATAGGGAACGTTTTCGGCTGCTGCTCATAACCGTTCGTGGAAAAGAATCGAGGGAATCGCTGACCGAGTCCTGGCCGGAACAGTAGGCTTTCTTGTGGCACTGTACACAAAGCCGGCGCTCCTTGTGGAGTGTGTCACAGCCGGATACCACCCAACGCTCGTAGGCCCGTGCAATAATTAATAAATATACAAAAACCGAGCCAAGGAGGAGACTATGCCCGCTAAGCGCATTCTAATGATTTGCGGCGATTTCGGCGAAGACTATGAGACGATGGTGCCGTTCCAGGCGCTGCTCGCTATTGGACACAAAGTCGATGCGGTCTGCCCAGACAAAAGTGCGGGCGATCACATCGCAACCGCTATCCACGATTTCGAGGGACAGCAAACCTATAGTGAGAAGCGCGGCCACAATTTCACGCTGAATGCCACCTTCGCCAGCATCGATCCTTCGTCCTACGATGCCCTCCTGATACCGGGCGGGCGGGCGCCGGAATATCTACGGATGAACGCGAAAGTGCTCGAAATGGTGCAGCATTTCTTCCACGCCAATAAGCCCGTGGCTGCTACTTGTCATGGAGCGCAGATTCTTGCCGCGGCAGGCGTGCTTGAGGGGCGCACTTGTTCGGCCTATCCGGCGTGCCGCGCTGAGGTCGAGATGGCCCGCGGCAAATATGCCGATATCGCCATCGACGCCGCCGTCACCGACGGCAACCTCGTCACCGCACCCGCCTGGCCCGCAAATCCGGCCTGGATCGCTCAATTCCTGGCCGTGCTCGGAACCAGGATAGAGCTTTAGGTTCATCCGGGGAGCCCGGCAGCCCTTGATGTGCTATAGTGCTGCCGCGGACTCTCCCTAAGCAAACATTCGTTTACTACCCAACGAATGTTTGCTTAGAGTCCTTTGTATTCGCAGAGTTTTCGTCCCAGAAGGTGGCCACTTTTGGGAAACTCTGCTTAGGGAGGTGCCAATGTGCAGGTTGTTCATCGAGGGCGATCCTGACCTTTGGGAAAGCCACACTCGCTCACTTAGGCTGCACGGCCTTGCCACCAGCCTGCGGCTTGAAACCTTCTTCTGGAATATCCTTGAAGAGATCGCCGGGCGCGACGCGCTCACACTCAGCCAGCTCGTGGCCAAGCTCTATGACGAGCTGGTGGAGGCGCGTGGCGAGGCGGGCAATTTCGCCTCGTTCCTGCGGGTCTGCTGCGGCCGCTATCTCGCTTTGCAAGTTCATTGCGAGCTGCCCGCCGATCCCGCAATCCCCATCCGCAGCCTCGATGCCTCGCGAATTCTGCAGCGTGAGCGTAGCCGGGCGGCTATTGCCTATTCCCACTCCCTTCAAAAGCGAGGGGAGAGCCCATGGCGGTAACCGCCAATGACCGCGCCGTGCGCTTGCGGTTAAAGTCTAACGCTGGTAACGGCAGCCGCGGCGCAACGCCCGCCCGCGAAGGCTGGCGCCGACTCTGGTATAAGCGGTTTTCCGGTAAGACGGACGGCAAAACAAAAAGCTAGAGCCCGCTTTTGATTCCATCAAAAGCGGAAAGGCTCTGGGATGGCGGCGTGGCGAAAAGACTGAGGTCGATGGCCTGTCCCATGGTGAGATAGCCGAGCCGGTTGGGGTGCAGCTTGTCGCCTTGGCCGCCCGTGGTCGAATCCGGCACGAATTCCGGCTGCAACTCGCCCGTTTCGGTATTCACCGTTGCCTTGTCGAAATCAATCACACCGTTGAATAGCCCTGAGCCGCGGATGAAATCGTTCAAGGCCTGCCGCTTCGTCTCCTGCTCGGCGAAGCCATGCGCAGGGCCCACATTACCAAGCGCCGTTGTGATCGTCGCGCCGACGACGCGCACGCCCGGAAGGCGCTTCTTGATCGCGGCCACGCCATCCGACAGCGCCTCCTTGGCGGCTTCGACGCTGACATTGCCGTTCTTGCTAAAATCGTTGATCCCCTCGAACCAGATCACCGCGGAGACCCCGGAAAGGCTCAGTACGTCGCGATCGAGCCGCTGCAACGCGGCGGGGCCGCCGGGATAGGGCATTTGCGGGCTGTATTCCGCCGGGCCGGTGATCAAATTGCCGCCAATGCCGGCATTCACGACGGCAAACCTGCCGGCGAACTGTGCATGAAGCCGCCGCGAGAGCACGTCCGGCCAGCGGTCGCCGCCATTCAAGGTCGAGCCGGTGCCGTCGGTGAGCGAGTCGCCAAAAGCGACGATGGCTTGCGTTTCCGGCGCCGCCTTCATGTCGAGCGCATCGAGGAAATACCAGGACGTGGTGGCGTAGGGAAAGCCCGCCTCGTCTTCCTTCGCGCCAGGCGCGCCGGCACCAGGTACGGTGATGTACGAAGTGGTGAGCCCCTTGGCGTGCCAGGTCATGGGGCCGCTTTCGCCCGCGATGTGGAAGCTCACCGCGAGCTTCCTGCCCTGCAGATCGATGGGCCTCGCGTCCGCCACGAATGGAAGCGGGACGGCGTCGCTCCAGGCGCTTTGGCCAGGCTCGATGGCGATACTTTGCGAGCCGCCAAAGGTGACGGGGCGGTTGGTGCCGGCAGCTACGGCGGAGGAGGCTAGCTGCAAGCCGATGAAGATGCCGTCGAAGGTGACGGGTTTCGTGCCGAAGACATTGGACAGGCGGATGCGCGCCTCGCGGCCCCAGATATCCGGCCCCACGATCAGTCGGAAGCTTTGATCCTTCGCCCCTGTCCCGGGCGAGGGAAACACCCGGTGCAGGTCGGGCTGAAGGATCGCATTTCCAACAGGATAGGGGCCTTGGACGGAGGCCGCCCAGGCCGTGACCCACTTATCTGCGTTTTGCTGCTGAGCTTTCGCGGCCAACGGCAGCAAAGCGGAGATAAGCGCCAGGCAGGCGACTGTTACAACACGCATGGCTAGTACCCACTATGTTTGAAGGATGAGCCATAATAGTACCGTCACGCCCCTCACCCCCGCCCTCTCCCCATGGAAGAGGGACTCCCCTCGCAGCCGTTGAGAAGGCGTCCCCTCTCCCGTGGGGAGAGGGACAGGGTGAGGGGTATGACGCGTTTTGCGGACCACTGAGCCGCTTAAACCGATTGCGACGGGAAGCCTCTGGCCTTTAGCGCGGCGGTTATCTCGCCCAAAACCGCGGGGTCGTCGATGGTCGCGGGCATCTTGTACTCTTCGCCGTCGGCGATTTTGCGCATGGTGCCCCGGAGGATCTTGCCCGAGCGCGTCTTCGGCAGCCGGCTTACCGTCAGCACGGTCTTGAAGGCGGCTACGGGTCCGATCTGCTCGCGCACCAGCTCGACGATTTCCTTCTCGATGACGCTGACCTCGCGCACCACACCCGCCTTGAGCAGCACGAAGCCCGCCGGCACATGACCTTTAAGGCCGTCGGCCACGCCGATCACCGCGCATTCGGCAACATCGGGATGGCTCGCGACCACCTCCTCGATGCCGCCCGTCGAAAGCCTGTGGCCCGCGACATTGATAATGTCATCGGTACGCGACATCACGAAGACATAGCCGTCCTCGTCGATGTAGCCGGCGTCCGCGGTTTTGTAGTAGCCGGGGAATTCGGTCAAATAGCTTTCGATGAAGCCCTTGTCGTTCTGCCAAAGCGTGGGCAAGCAGCCGGGCGGCATCGGCAAGCGGATCGAGAGCGCGCCGGTCTGCCCAGGCTTCAACTCTTCGTTGCTTTCGTTCAAGACCCGCAAGTCGTAGCCGGGCAGCGGGAAGGTCGGCGAGCCGTGCTTCACAGGGGCTGCGCCAAGCCCAACGCAGTTTCCGGCGATGGCCCAGGCCGTCTCGGTTTGCCACCAGTGGTCGATCACCGGCACCTTCAGCAGATCCTCGGCCCATTGCACCGTATTGGGGTCGGCGCGCTCGCCCGCCAGGAACAGCGTCTTGAAGTGCGACAGATCGTAGTTCGCGAGCAGCGTGCCGTTCGGGTCTTCCTTCTTGATGGCGCGGAACGCGGTCGGCGCGGTGAATAGCGCCTTGACCTTGTATTCGGAGATCACGCGCCAGAACGCGCCCGCGTCCGGTGTGCCCACGGGCT
>JBKQNN010000352.1:0-2792 GCA_052145975.1 Rhodomicrobium sp.
TCGGAATAGCCGTGTACCTGAGCGTCACTGGATGCCGCCAGATTTCGTGCGACCCAGCACCTTGCCGGTGAAACTCGTAGCCGAACAGTTTGAGCCTCCGCACGATTTCGCGATAACGAAACCCCGCGAGCCTACCCATCAGAGCGCAAGCAGCATCGGATAATCGAATTCTTCCTTGGCCGGTGCAAGCGCTGCTCTCGCCGCATCCTCGCCTTGCGCTTCGATGAGTTTCTTCGCGATATCGCGGGCGATTTCGATGGTTTCGGCTATCGTGCGGCCTTGCGCCACCAAGCCTTGCACGTCATCGGACGTGGCGAGATAAACGCCTTCCGGCAGCTTTTCGATATGCAGATTGACGATGTGTTCCATGTTGTACTCACAGGTTCGCTAATATGGCTCATGCGCACGAAACAAAATGATCCTGAGATCTTCCGCACCGATGCAGGATTTTTTCTTGTAACCATCAGCTCGCATCGATTGTACTAAATTCAGGTAAGCGTCAATAGATTTCCGGTTATCTAAGTTTGGTCCGACAGATTCAAAAGCAGCCAACCTACCGATAACGAGATCCGAGCCATAGATGGCAATTCTTGATTTAGCGTCGACCACCATTGTAAGCGCTTCCTTGCCTGGAGACGTAGCTTGCAAGGCTACGCCCTGGAGAAAATTCGAATAGGCCTTTTGCCTCTCCTCTCTCAGATTGTTTTCTCTTGTGCTGGTTCTTAACAACCAGTGTTGAAGGATGGCACCTATTACAACTCCTAAAAAGGCAAGAAGGGCAGTTATCAGTGTCTGCATCATCGATGCACCTATCCGCGTGCGAAGCGGGCGAACTTGGCCTTGGGCGTATCGAGTGCTGCGTCTCCGAGGCGGCGGCGTTTGTCCTCTTCATACGCCTGGAAATTGCCCTCGAACCACTCGACATGGCCGTCGCCCTCGAACGCCAGGATGTGCGTCGCCAGCCGGTCCAGGAAGAAGCGATCGTGGCTGATGACCACGGCGCAGCCCGGAAAATCCTCCAGCGCCGCCTCAAGGCTCGACAGCGTCTCCACATCGAGGTCGTTGGTCGGCTCGTCGAGCAGCAGCAGATTCCCGCCCTCCTTCAGCATCTTGGCGAGGTGCACGCGGTTGCGCTCGCCGCCCGAGAGCTGCCCCACCTTCTTCTGCTGGTCCGGCCCCTTGAAGTTGAACCAGCCGCAATAGGCGCGGCTCGGCACCTCGCGCTTGCCGATCATCAACTGATCGAGCCCGCCGGAAATCTCCTCCCACACACTCTTTTTGGGGTCGAGCGCGTCGCGGCTTTGATCGACATGGCCGAGCTTCACGGTGTCGCCGATGCGGATCGAGCCGGCGTCGGGCTGCTCCTGGCCGACGATCATGCGGAACAGCGTGGTCTTGCCCGCGCCGTTCGGGCCGATCACGCCGACGATGCCGCCCGGCGGCAGCTTGAATTCGAGGCCGCTCATTAGCGCGCGGCCGTCATAGCCCTTGGTGAGGTGCTCGGCTTCCAGCACCACGCCGCCAAGCCGCGGGCCGGTTGGGATCTGAATTTGCGCGCGGCCCACCTGGTCGCGGCCGGCCTCCTCGGCGAGCTTCTCATACGCCGTGATGCGCGCCTTGCTCTTGGCCTGCCGCGCCTTCGGCGAGGCGCGAATCCACTCCAGCTCGCGCTGCATGGTGCGCTGCTTAGCCTCTTCCTCGCGGCTTTCCTGGGCGGCGCGCTTGGCCTTCTGCTCCAGCCAGCTCGAATAATTGCCCTTATAAGGGACGCCCTGGCCGCGATCGAGCTCCAGCGTCCAGCTCGTGATGCTGTCGAGGAAATAGCGGTCGTGGGTGACGAGGATCACGCAGCCCGGATAGTTTTCGAGATAATGCTGCAGCCAATCGGTGGTTTCGGCGTCGAGATGGTTGGTCGGCTCGTCGAGCAGCAGGATGTCCGGCCGCGCGAGCAGCAGCTTCGTCAGCGCCACGCGCCGCCGCTCACCGCCCGAGAGGTTCGCGACATCGGCATGCGGCGGCGGGCAGTTCAGCGCCTGCAGCGCCTGCTCGACCTGCGCATCGAGGTCCCACAGATTCTGCCCGTCGATGATGTCCTGCAACCGCGCCATTTCATCGGCCGTCTCGTCGGAGTAGTTCATCGCCAGCTCGTTATAGCGGTCGAGCATGGCCTTCTTCTCCGCCACTCCCTCCATCGCGTTGCCGAGCACGTCCATATCGGGGTAAAGCTGCGGCTCCTGCGGCAGATAGCCCACCTTGATGCCCTCCGCCGCCCAGGCTTCGCCGTGGAACTCCTTCTCGACGCCCGCCATGATCTTGAGCAGCGTGGATTTGCCGGAGCCGTTCACGCCCACCACACCGATCTTCGCATCGGGCAGGAAGGAAAGCTGGATGTTGTTCAGCACCTGCTTGCCGCCGGGGTAGGTCTTGGAAAGCTTCTGCATGGTGTAGACATATTGCGGGGCAGCCATGGGGTGTCCTTCTTGTTAGCGCGCTACCGCCCTTCGGGCTGCTTGAGCGCAAATTGTGGGGCGCGGTTCGCTGCGCGGGCCGCAAGGGCGGCGCGGGAGCGAAGGAGCGTGCGCGGGAATTTGATTCGTTATGTAGCGGATCGCGGGCGGCGGCTCAAGCCGCTATGAACGGGCGGACTGAGCAGGATGTTTCGGCCCCCCTCAAATCGCCTCAAAATTCATCAGCGCCCATCTATCCCAAGAATCGATACTTTGGCTGTCGTGATTTCGGTTGGCCAAAGAACTTCCGTCAGGCCCGTTGCAACCGCGACCTTTTGCGTGTCC
>JBKQNN010000353.1:0-2776 GCA_052145975.1 Rhodomicrobium sp.
AGGCTCTGCAGCCCAGCGGCCAGCCGTCTCCAGCGCCTTGCGCTCGGCAAGTATCTTCTCCGCCCAGGCGTTCCACGCCTCGCGGCCCTGCAAAAACAGCGCAACCGTCTCGTCCCGATTCATGCGCGCGCCCCCGGCGATTCTTTGTTTGCGCTACCGCCCTGCGGGCTGCTTGAGCGCAGATGTTCCGCCTACGCTTATCGCCGGAACTGCTTGCTTTGACAACCGGGATGGCTGCGCGGCTTCCCGGGGCACAGCGTTTGCGTCTTCGCAGGTCGCGGTGCAGAAGCGGCGGGCGGCAAGGCTCGCGCAAGCCTCAGATGCGAACAATTGCAGAACAAACGGCCAGTTCAGGCCATCCATCGAGTATCATGTGTTGCTTGTTTTTTGTGAATGGCGGAGGCAAGATAGCGTTATGAGCGATAATGGGAACGTCGAAAGTCATACGATCCGGCTGCTGCAGGAGATGCGCGGCGAGGCGAACCAGTTCCGTCAGGAAATGACGGAGTTCCGTCAGGAGATGATCGAGTTCAAGCAGGAGATGACGGAGTTCCGCCGGGAGACGGAGCGGCGCTTGGATGGCTTGGAGCAGCGCGTTGGCGTGATCGAGCCGGCCGTGCTCAATCTCGTTGGCGCGGTGACTGCCATCGCCAAAACACAGGAGCAGCACACCGCCCTGCTCCTAGCGCACAACGAAAAGCTCGTTGAAATCCAGCGCGCCCAAAACGTCACGGAAAAGGATATGCGCAGCATTCGCGGCCACGTGGAACGCATCGAGGATCATATCGGCCTTGTGAAGGCCTGACCTATCGCCGGAACTGCTTGCTTTGACAATCGGGACGGTTGGAAAGGAGCTGGCTGAAGTGCGCCGGCGCCTGCGCGTCCACGGGATCGAGGCGCTTTTCGATCCGGCCGGCGAAGCGAGGCGATCTTGCGGTCAAGCTCTCCGGCGAACTCCCCGCCCGATGCGGTACGTTCCGCGCTCCGCCACGGCAAGGCCCGCACAAGGTTTTTGTGCGAACAATTAGAGAACAGATGGCCAGTTTCGACAATTCCGCGGGGTGTTTTTGCCGTGAGGAGACTCGCGGCAAGACCGATGAGCGTTTATACTGAGTTTGAGGGGAACGATCGCATGGCTGATGAAGAGATACCGGAAAACGTGGACCTTCGCTTTCTCGCGACGCAGCTCGGCAAGGTGCTGGACGGTCAGCGCGAGATGCGCGAGCAGATCGGCGAGTTAAGCGAGGGGCAGCGCGAGATGCGCGGGCAGATAGGCGAACTTCAGATCGCGGTTGCCGCAACCCGCGCGGACCTTGGAATTGTCAAAGATGACGTAAACGTCCTCAAGGAAGACGTAAACGCCCTCAAGGAAAGCGTGCATATCATCGAGCACGATATCAGCGGCATCAAAATGCGCGTGGAGCGCATCGAACGCCACACGGGGCTTGTGAAGGCCTGACCCCGGGCCGGAATCTGAGCGTCTTATGCCGCTCCCCGAAAATCGCTGTCCAAAGACTCCACTCCGGATTTCGAGCCGCAAAACTCCACGCGGGAAAGCGGGCCGGCGCTGGCGGGATCGGCGAAAATCGCGGAGAGGCAATCGGCGAGAATCCCGGCCCATTCGCTCTGGCCTTTGGCCTCGCCGATCTGGTCCTGGCGGAGCTCCACCAGCGCGTTGGGGAGGCCGCGCAGCGTCGCGTGCCGGTAGATGCTGTCATTGCGCAAATGGCCCGCATAAGGCTCGTTGTCGCCGATTGCGAGGCCCGTGCGCGTGCGCAGCTCCCGCAGCAGCGGCACAGCGAGGCGCGGGTCCTGGTCCCAGAGGATACCTGCGTGCCATTTGCGCGGCACGCCCCGCCACGCCTCGGTGAAGCTGTGCATCGAGACGAAGGCCGGGACGAGCCCGCGCGCGAGCATGGCGTCGAGCTCCGCGGCGATCGTCCTATGATAGGGCGCATGGAACGCCGCGATCCGCTTTGTGCGTTCGCCCGCGCCGAGCGGCGCATTGCCGGGCACAATGGCGCCATCCGAAAGCTGCATGATGAGCGTTGGGTCGTCCTCGCCGCGATTGGGATCGATAAGCAGCCGCGAAAAGCGCGAGGAGATCACCGTGGCGCCAAGCCGCCGGCCCAGCTCGCGCGCCACATCGAGCGCGCCGATGTCGTAGCCGATGTGCCGGTTCAGTTGAATATCGTCGAGGCCCAGCATGCCGTATTCGGGCGGCAGCAGGTTGGTGGCGTGATCGCAGACGATAAGAACGCTCGTGTCGGCGGCACCCCGCTGGATGTCGAAACTCTCCCAGGCTCGGGCGCCGGTTTGCGGGCTTATGCCCGTACTGTCTTGCATGGCTCTTGCGTTCGACGAATCAATCTGGCCGAAGCCTCCGCTTATAACGTAAACGCGCCGCCCCGCCTTTTGAACCATGGTGTTATATCGGGCTGCACAGAGGCGAGCGGGCGAACAGTCCGCAGCGTCATTCCCGCGAAAGCGGGAATCCATTTATCAAGCTGGAACAAGCTCTTATATGGGTCCCCGCCTCCGCGGGGCCGGCGCTGCGGAGCTAGCTCCTAAATATCCAGGTTCGCGACCGAGAGAGCGTTTTGCTGGATGAACTCGCGCCGGGGCTCGACCACATCGCCCATAAGCTTGGAGAAAATCTCGTCGGCGTCGTTCAGCTCGCCGAGCTTCACCTGCATCAGCGTGCGCGCATTCGGATCGAGCGTGGTCTCGTGGAGCTGCGAGGGATTCATCTCGCCCAAGCCTTTGTAGCGCTGCA
>JBKQNN010000354.1:0-7065 GCA_052145975.1 Rhodomicrobium sp.
ATCTCCGACCTCAAGCCCGGCATGGTGCTCGAAGGTGTGGTGACGAATGTGGCCGCGTTCGGCGCCTTCGTGGACGTCGGTGTGCACCAGGATGGGCTCGTACATGTGTCCGCCATGTCGAAGACCTTCGTAAAAGACCCGCGCGAGGTGGCCAAGCCCGGCGATATCGTGCGCGTGAAGGTGATGGAGGTCGATGCCGCGCGTAAACGCATTTCGCTCACTATGCGACTCGACGATCAGCCCGGCGTTGATGGCAAGCAGCAGGCGGGCGCGCCGAAAGGGCAGCCGGCGCAAAAGAAGATGAGCGCCGCGCCGAAGGGCAACCGGCCCGAGGCCAGCGGCGGCGCGTTCGCTGACGCCTTCCGCCGCGCTGGGCTGAACGGGAAGTGATTTCAAAATTAGATTTGGCTCCCGCCGGGGAAGTCGACAGGTTTTTGTGTCCCCTTCTCCACTGCGGGGGGCTTGAAATCCCCAGCGGCGTGCACTTTCCGCTGGGGGTTGGCCTTGCATTCTGTGTAATGCACTTTTTACTTTAGGGCAAAAATTGGGCCAGTCAAGCCATAGTTCCGCCACAGGTTGAAAATCGCGCCAAGCTCGCGAAGGGTGCACTTTCCTAGTAAAATCAGTGGCTTGCTGAAATTTGCGGATTCGATATCCACAACTAAACGTTGCGCCAAGAAATATCATATAACTGTGCGAAATCGGTCCTGCGAACCGGTCTCAAATTTTCTCTACGTTTTTCATGTGCTTATACGTTGGAGTGTTTTGAAATGCATTCTAAAGTGGCGTGTATAACTAAACCGCCCGCAATGTGCGGTTGTGTCGCAGATGGGAAGTGCGATTATAGGACCAAGGCAGCGCTCCCGCCGCTGTCGAATAGAAAAGGCTCCCGCCGCAGGTAATGCGTAACGGCGGGAGCCTGTCAGACAAAAGGCCCCTAGTAGAGGGCACTAGGGGCTAGATGCCCGGCAATATCGCGCGCGATAAAAAACAAGACGATGAAACCCCTAGCTTCCCGCGTAGCTAGGGGTTCCGCCCCCGCCGAGAAGAAAAGGCGCTCACTGCGCACTTCGGAAATAAAGACGGGAGCCTGCAAATACTTTTGGCTAATCTGGATAATGAGTTGCCCCTAGCGGGGGGCGCTAGGGGCAGGCGATGGATTGGGTCTCCATCTGGGGTGTTGCTACCGTAGGTTGCGGCCGATCACGAATCAATCCAAGATAAACATTTTCCACCTGCTGGCGCGACTCTGTGGATATCTCTGGCGCCGCCCCTTATCCCACCAGCCACACAACAGACTCTTGCTGATTAACCGCTGACTTAATGGCGGGGATGGGGTGCCGGCTGAATAGGTGAACGCTCTCTAGGGAGCCCGCCGCTGGGAACAGTTCGCGCGCGCAACCGTTGGAGTCGCAAAAAGGCGCGCTGCTAAAGCGCGCTTTTCCTTTCATACAAAGCCGCCAAAGGAGGCGACCCATGCCACGCACATCAGCGGCCGATCTATCCCACGGGCTCAAGGGCGCACACTTCCCGATGAACACCCGGCAGCTCGCGGAGCACGCCCGCCAAAACCGGGCTCCCGATGAGGTGATAGAGACGCTCAAGCACCTGCCCAATCGCGAATTCGACTCTCTGGCCGATGTCGAGCACGCCTTCAGCGAGAGCCAGGAAGGCGGCCAGCCGAAAGGGCGCGGCCCGGCGGAAGAGGCTCGCAAGGGCGGAACTCATCGCCGCAAACACTAAGACTGCAACGGCCAACAAATACGGGGCGGGCGCTGGCCCGCTCTCAAAGGCGCGCTACAAGTCTTTGTTTTCGCATGATCTTGTCGCAAAACCGGAATTCACTCTTGCGGATTATGCTCTAGGTGCCGGCAGGGTGACGCGCACGAGCGCGGGCCGGTTCTGCCAGCTTCGGCCGTTCGCTGGGCGGATGACCAAAAACCAGAAGAAGAACGAGGTGGTCACAACGTGCGACGCCAAAGGGAACCAGGCGGGCAGCAGGGAAGCCAGGCCGGAGAGTTGGGCCGGCCCAGTACCGAAACCGGCCAGCGCGGGGATGCTATACCAGTAATAGGTGCTGACCGCGGCCGCCGCGAAGGCCCGGTGCAAGACGCGGCGCGCGGCCGGCTTGGCGGCAACAAGCGGCTCGATGGCCTTGAACGCCGCGTATGACACGAGCGCGCCGCCGAGCGGCCAGAGATACGCGGCTGCGATCTCGTGCATGCCAGCAGGGGCCGGATAATCGGGCACCTGGAACCATCCCCACACGAAGCCAAGAAAGCTTCCCGCCAGGAAGTTTCCTACCGCCTTTTGTACCTGCAGCGGCCCAGTGAATGCGGGCGTGGTTGCCGGCGTCGAGTCGGGGCAAGGTTTGGAGCATCGTTCGCACAGGTCGCAGCGCGCATTCTGGAAGGAGATGGCGGGCGCGCTGCCGTAGAGCCTCTCCACGGGATGAATGGGACAAAGGGAAGAGCACCAGCCGCTGCGCCATTCGAAAACGAAGCCCATAAGCCCGGCAACCGCCGCCGCGGACATCAGCAAGACGGCGGTCATCGGCCCGTTGCTGTCGAGCCCGATGTGGCGAAGGGGCACGATGACGAACAGCAGGGCGACGCTCGTCAGCCCGAGCCATCCGGCCAGCCGGTCCGGCATTTTCCTGCGCTTCGACACGCCCAGGCGCCGCGGCAATAGGGCAAAGGTAGCCATGGGGCAGATGTTGCGCCATAGGCCGGGAACAATCGTCACCAGCGCCGGAGCTCCTGCGGTGAGGATATTCCACATGACGGAAGTTCCCACGCCGGGCCGGAAAATGAGCAGCCAGACCAGCACCGCGCCGCCCAGCAGCACGGCATACTGGGCCGCCGTCCAAAAAGCGCGGGCGCGCGGCGAGAGAGTGCGGCCGTTGTCCGCAGTTCCCGCGCCCTTCGAACAACCTTCCCGAGCTCTGGTGTAATACCGCGGCGTCTGATCGGGACCTTGGAGAACAGCCATCTGTGAACCCTCGCGTTCCTGCCTGTCCAGGACAAGCCGGCTGGGCCAGGGGCGGAGCAATCCGCGCGGAAAGCCACACCCCGCCCGGTGCGCAGGTTGAAGCCTGTTCCTTACGTCACGCTGGATCGCGGACGGCGCCGTGACGATCCAGAAGCAGCATCCGCGGCTAAGGGCTCGCCCGGAAATAACTGCGCCATCTGGCTTGGCCTTTTGTCCTCCCGCTGCGTTACAAAAGGGTTACATATCTTGGATATGCGCCCCTTTTTTGCGCCTTGCAGCCGGCCAAAGCTCGTGCGCCATACGACGCAGTTATTTCCGGGCGAGCCGCTACGGCGGATTGCTTTGGGCGTCGGCCCGGCGCCGGCGCCTGCGGTCAAGCCCCTCAAGCTGTGATCCAGCGATCTCGCGTAAGCTGCATAACTGACAATTATGCGCCAGAGTCGCCACATGGCGTCCGGCTGCCATGCACAACTGTCATTGGAGAAGCGCGCTTTGAACCTTCCACACGCGATCTACGACTAAAATTTTACAGACGCAGCTAACAGAGTTTTGCACACTTGCAACCGGCTCCCAATGGAGGAGAACGTCATGTCTTTCAAACTCGCCTGGCCTTCGGGCGGCGCTTTGCAGCTGCACCGGCTCTCGCTCGGTCTCTCCGCGCTGGCGGGCCTTTTCCTGCTTCCCCAGCCCGCTTCGGCACAAGCCGGCGATGGCGGCAAATACCTCGACGCCAAATTCTGCGGCGACCATCTCAATCTCAATCCCGGATCGGAGTACGACGGCGGCGCCTGTCAATTGTGGAAATTCGTGCCAACCGGGGATGGATGGGCGCGCCTTCAGCTCAAGCATAACGGCAGATTTCTCGACGCCGATCACTGCACCGACAACCTGAACATGAACCCCGGCTCGAACTGGGACGGCGGCTCGTGCCAATTGTGGAAATTCCTGCCGGAGGGTGATGAGTGGGGGCGGCTTCAGCTCAAGAATAACGGCAAGTTCCTCGATGCAAGCTTCTGCTCGGACGAGGTCAAGCTAAGCGGGGAGTCGACCTACGATGGCGGCGCTTGCCAGTTGTGGCGGCTCATTCCAGCGGAGGATGGCTGGTTCCGGCTGCAAATCAAATTTGCCGGCGAGGCGGCTCCGATGCCGGCGGCCGATGAGGAATTCGGGTGGGAAGGCCAGAATTACGGCTGGTACGACGACGGCTGGAACGGCCCTGGCTGGTATATCGTAGACTTCGAGTTTGTTGTGGGCCAGGGCTGGGGCGGTCATGAGGGCTGGCATCACTGGCATCATCACGGCAGCCACCACCATCACCACAATCAGCATCAGCATCAGCATTTTCAGCATTTTATGAATCATCACGGCCAGGGCGGCCATCCCGGCCACGCTTTTCACTACCAGAACTTCGGCCACCACGGGTCGAGTCACCCCCATAACATAGGCCACCATGGAGCCGTACATTTCCGCAACTTTGCGCACCGTGGCGGCGGCGGTGGAGGCCATCACGGCGGTGGCGGCGGGCATCGAGGTGGAGGCGGCGGCCGGCATCGTTGAGGCGAAACCGTTGTGCCTGCGCCGCGCGAAGGATCGGAGCCTAGAGCCCGCTTTTGATTCCATCAAAAGCGGGCTCTAGCTTGTTTTTTTGCCGTGCGTCTTATCGGAAAGCCGCTTCGCACCTTCGGGGCAAGCCCCATAGGCGCTAAAATAGACGATAGGTCATTGATTATACGAGGGGTTCCACCCCTCATCCTGTCCTTCTCGGCAAGCTCGCCTTGGCGAGCTTGCAACTTATAGCGTCCGCATTCGCAAGCGAATGCGGATGGGGGGGGAAGGGACGCCTGAATAACCGTGACGGCAGTTCGAGGGTTCCCTCTCCCATGGGGAGAGGGACAGGGTGAGGGGTGGAACCCCTCGTATAATCAATGACCTACCGTCTATTTTAGCGCCTATGGGGTCGAGCCCGAAGGCATGATTTTTCCGGACGCACTCTAGAGCGTTATCGCGTAACGATCGCCTTCCAAGGCCCCTCGGGCACCTGAGCCGCGTCAACGAAACGCCACTCGGTGCGCGCACTATCTTCGATCCCCAGATATTGCGCAGCAGCCGGCGAAATATCGAGGCCAGCTTTGAGGCCGTACTGGTTTTTGGGCTTTTTGGCGGCTCCAAACACCCAATCGAAGTCGTTCTCCTCCGATGGGCCGACATCCTGCCACTGGGCATAGCAGGACTTGCCCCTGTAGCGGACTTCCACCCAGCGATTCCGGGTAAGCGGTTCGCGGTTTTCACCGAACCCCGGAATCCCTTTCGCGGCCTCCTTTAGGTTGCCATCCCGGTCCACCTCGGCGAAGGGTAGCGCGACATAGAACGGATTTTGCTTGGGTTGGAAGCCGGCTGGGAAGTAGCCGTCGCGGTCCCCAGGAGAATCGACCCCGCCAAAATTCTTCATCCAATGCTCGTCCCAATAGCTTCCATAATTATCTATATAACCATTCTCTGCGTTAGCATCTTCGCCAACCCAGAAGACGGTGGTTGTAGTCTTTTTGAACTGGTTCATGGGAATCGAGGTTTCCGGAACATAGGCTGCGTTATTCGAGATGCTGCCTAGCGGGCGTTGAGCCTGAGCAGCGCCGGAAGTATAGCACACAGGAAGGGTAAATAGAATCGCTGCTGCGATCTTGCACGATGTATGTGTCATGAAGAGTCCTAAGAGACCGTCGATCTGGCAAGCTAGCTTACTCGCGTTAGAATTAAGCGAACCTTGAGCCGGACCTGCGCCGGGTTTTGCTGCGGCCTGCCTGGCGGGTGTAAGAGTGAACAGGAATTGGGCCGTGGCCGCGTATTGCTGACCGTAACTTTACCGCCAATTTTGTCGATAATGGGAACATGGGCCGCCGCTGTTTCGCGCAAGGCCTTCGCGAACGTTCGGGCGGTGCCTGAGCCGCCTGTAGAAGGCGGCCTAGAGAGGGCTTGCATCCCATACAAATTTGCGCGATAAAGCCGGGCCGGTGACGCAAGACACCCGGCAGAGCGGGCGTAGCTCAGGGGTAGAGCATAACCTTGCCAAGGTTAGGGTCGGGCGTTCGAATCGCCTCGCCCGCTCCAATTAAATCAATGGCTTAGCGGCAAACCCACGCTGAGAATCTTCCCCAGGTAAGCATTGAGTAAGCAGCGCGCCCGGCGCCCGCCCCAGGGCGCCTGCCAGCAACGCTGGACGCGCAATCTCAAGGGGACGTCACAGAGATTCCTTTAAAATAAGCCCGCGCATCCTCGCAATAAAGACCGATCCGGGCCGCTATTCCTGGCGGCCGTGACTTGCCAGGTCAGCAGTTTTCAGCTTAGGCTTAGCCACAATCGCGAGCGAGACTTCTTCGAACTAGATGGTTCCTTCGCAGAAAGGCAACTTTTGGAGGCGTTAAAATGCGTTTCGGTGTGAAGCAGAAAGCCTTCTTATTCTTTCTCTCGTCAACCTTTTTTGGAATAAATAGCGTATCGGCAGGTGTACTATTAGACAAGCTGAACGGACGATGGAGTATCGGACACGACTGCGCACTAGAAATAACGGTTTTCGGGGACCGTGTCCAGAGCTCTGGACCTCGTGGTTTCTACATCGAACGAGTTCAATTTGAAGATAGCGAAAGAGTGCAAACTGTTATGATCTCTAATTCCCTGCACAATAAAAATGGATTTAGGCAGGTGTATAAAATCAGCGGTGACAAGCTTTGGATTAGGGAAGTAGACGGGCACCATGAAATGATTTTTACTAGATGCTAACAAGTTGCATACAGGGCGAAGGTTATTTGTGCATAGGCAACAAGGCGTAAGCGGCTTGCGCGTAGTATCTCCGCCGGGAAGAGTGCCTTGGTAGCCGGAGGCCAGTTCGGCGGAGTAGGCCCGGCAGGATAGCGATCCCGTAGCGGCGTACCATGGTAAATTTTCGCTTGGTTAACGAGCACCCGTCATCTTATCCGCCGCCGTCTTTCTGCGAATCTTTTGCCACTTTAGGTCGATTTCTACGACTCCCAAATACTATTAAATATATCCGCAGATTTGAAATTTACCGGAATCTTCGCG
>JBKQNN010000355.1:0-3003 GCA_052145975.1 Rhodomicrobium sp.
GCCTGCCGCGCCGCAAAAAGGGTTACATATCCCTAGCGGCGCGCTACCGCACGACGCGCTACTTGAGCGCGAATGGATATGCGCCCCTTTTTGCGCCTTGCAGCCGGCCAAAATCCCGGCGCCATCCGGCTCACTTATTTCCGGGCAATGCCTAAGGCGAGATGGCGATTGCCTCAGCGATAGCCTTTTTCCGCATCGGCTGCCGCGGGAAGTTCAGGCGCTCGCAAAAGAATTTCGATGCGGCGGTTTTCTCCGGCGAGCGGGTCGACCTTATTCTTGAGCTCTCTCTCTGCGGAGCCATTCAATGCGAGGAACCTGTTGTCGCTGACCTTCCCCCTCAGCAGCATGTAATAGGTCATCGTGGCGCGATTGACCGAGAGACGCCAATTGCCATAGCGGTCCCCTGCATAGGGGCGGCCGTCGGTGTGTCCCTTCACGGTTATCTCGCCCGGATATCTATTGATAATGCCTCCCAACCTTTCCAAGAAAAATACGAGCTGTGGCGAAGGCAAGGCCGAGGAAATCTTGAACATGTTAAAGTTGGCGCCATCGGTCAAACTAATGAGAACGCCATCGAACACTGCTTTTACCGTTACCTCCGGACCGAACGATTTCGGGAGTGTTGCGATTAGTTGGGAAACGTCCTTTTCCAGCTGTGCGGCCCTTCTTTGGATCTCCACCTTCCTTCTGTCTTCAACAGAGGCAGGCTTCGGCTCTTGAGTGTTGCCGGCTTCAGCCTCTCGGAAGGACGGGGCGGCAGCGTTTTTAGGCTTCCGGTCTTCAGCGGTTTCTGCACCGGACTTTAAGCCTAAGGCCGGCGGAGCCGTGGCGCCGGTGGGCAAACCCGTTTCATGCCGCCATGCGGCGGTAATCCACTTAACGAACGGGCCGGTAATGTAATAGGTGACAAAGGGATCGCGGGATGAGCCCGCGCCTATCCGGGCGTTCGCCGTTCCCGGCGCCGCAACCGCCATTGCCGATTCCGCTTGCGACGCGAGCTGTGTAAGCAGCCGGAAGGGATCGTGGAAGAGAGCCTCTTCTTCAATCTTCTCCGGAGGCGCGCTCGCAAGTTTCCCGCGATGCATGCTGTTGGCTATCGTCTCACGTTCGGCACGGCTGCGCTCAGCGATAAAAACACTCCGCCTAAAGGGCGTGGGATCGCTAAACTTTATCGGTTGGAAGTAGTCCGAAAGACGGACGATCTTTTCCTTCGCGGCCGAGTTGACAAGCCACATGACCAAGAAAAAAGCCATCATCGCCGTCATGAAATCGGCGTAAACTAATTTCCAGTTACTGCGATGATAGTCTTCCTCCGTGTAATATTTCTTCTTCCTAAACCTATTCGGATTTTCATGCTGCAGGAGGTTCTTGTTTCTGAGCGTGGCTATCGGCTTGTGCACGGCTGCCATTCTCTTACCGTTCTCCCGGTCGCAGTCTTGCGTCCGAAGACTGTAATTCGGGCCGGTCTCCTGCCCGCCGCACGATGACATGCGGAGGAATATGCCCGGGCAACTCGAAGACGCGGTCCGTTAACAGAGTCGCACCGCCGTGTGAAAGGAGCATTTCGATTTCCGGTACAGAATTAGCTAAAACTTCGCCGGCTAGCTTCCGGTGCGAGGACACATCCTTCAGCGGTAGCGGCTAGTGGCCACTGTCGCTGAAGGATGAGGCCTATTCATAGGGCGTCACCCCTCACCCTGTCCCTCTCCCCCTGGGAGAGGGAACGCCTTCTCAACGGCTGCGACGGGACTCCCTCTCCCATTGGGAGAGGGCTGGGGTGAGGGGTAATGCGCGTAGTGCGGGTCAGTGATCGCGGATACTAGCTTTTCACTGGCCTGCGTTTCTTGGGATCATGAAACTGAACACCGCGCCCCGGGGCTTTCGATTTTCGGCCCAGATTCTGCCGCTGTGCGCCGCGACGATCTCCAGGCAGATCGCAAGCCCGAGCCCGGTGCCGCCCGCGCCGGTTTTTGTCTTGCTGCTTTGAAAGAATTTGCCGAATACCTCTTCCAGCTCAGCCTCGGGAATGCCCGCACCATTGTCGGCGACCGAGCAGCAAAGGGCCTCCGCGCCATCTGGCAGGCGGCCATCGGCTATGCACACACGAATGTCATCGCCGCGGGATGAAAACTTGACAGCATTCGAAATGAGATTGACCATTACCTGAATCATGCGTTGTTTATCGCATATCGTGCTCGTATTCTTCGCCGTCACTTCCACTGTCAAGGTAAGCGACTTGTTTTTAACCAGCGAGTCCAATTCGCTTAGCGCATGTTCAATAACCTCGGAAAAATCGCACCACGATTTCTTGAACGCCATTTTTCCAGCTTCCATTTTGGAAATATCGAGCAAATTATTAATGAGGGAGAGCAGACGGCTGCCGGCAGTTTGGATTTTTCCGAAATACTCTTTGATTGCCTCGTGGTTCTCACCGTCACAATCCGCGATACCCATCTTCGAATAGCTTAGGATGGCGTGCATAGGCGTTCGCAGCTCGTGCGATATGTTTGAAATGAATTCCGATCTCGCCCTGACCGCCTGCAGGACCCTTTCTCTCTGGGCAACGAAATTTCCTGTTTGCTCTTCAATAAGCGCCTGAAATCGTCTTCTGTATTGTTCACTTCCATTTTCGTCTTGCACCGTGTTTGTAATATCAAGCACACATCCGTCAATGGAGAGCGGGTTTGAATTCCCGTCATAGATCGCGGAACCTTGCTCATACACTCGCCGCTTGGTCCCATCCGCACGCAGGATGCGATATTCTACTTCATATTTGCTTCTTTCCTTCAGGTGCCGGGCGATGACCGCCGCCACTCGCTCGCGGTCGCCGGCGTCGATCAAGCTTGCATAATTACTTGCACCGTTACCTGTAAAGTCCTGTGCGCGAAGCCCGGTAATAGCGTCCACTTCGCCGCCGATGTAGTTTATGCTCCGGTCTGCATCGATATTGCAGTTGAAGACAAAGGCCGGGGCCTCTTCCACCGGCGAAGCGTCTTTCTCCCG
>JBKQNN010000356.1:0-8567 GCA_052145975.1 Rhodomicrobium sp.
GATGGGGCGCAAGTATTTCGGCACGGACGGCATCCGCGGCCGGGCCAACGTCAAGATAACCGCCGAGGTGGCGATGAAGGTCGGCCAGGCGGCCGGCCTCGCCTTCCAGCGCGGCGACCATCGCCACCGAGTCGTTATCGGCCAGGATACGCGTCTCTCGAGCTACATGATCGAATACGCCCTTGTCGCGGGCTTCACCTCGGTCGGCGCCGACGTGCTGCTGCTTGGGCCGGTCCCGACGCCGGCAGTCGCAATGCTGACGCGCTCGATGCGCTGTGATCTCGGGGTGATGATCTCCGCTTCACACAACCTTTTCGAGGACAACGGCATCAAGCTCTTCGGACCCGACGGCTATAAGCTCTCCGATGAGGTGGAGGAGACGATCGAGGCGCATGTATTGGGCGATTTGGATGAGCAACTGCTCGCCAAGCCCGATCGCATCGGCCAAGCTAAGCGCATCGACGGCGCCAACGACCGCTATGTGGAATTCGCCAAGCGCACGCTCGACCGCTGCGTGAGCCTGAACGGCCTGAAAGTCGTCCTGGATTGTGCGAACGGCGCGGCCTACCGGGCTGCGCCCGCAGCACTTTGGGAGCTGGGCGCGGAAGTCACCGCCCTGGCCGTGAACCCCGATGGCCGCAATATCAATCGCGAATGCGGCTCGACTGTGCCTGAGACGGTATGCAACAAGGTTCGCGAGGCGCACGCGCATGTGGGGATCGCGCTCGACGGAGACGCGGACCGGGTTGTGATAGCCGACGAGAACGGCAGGCTGGTCGATGGCGACCAGATACTTGCGGTGATCGCGGCAAGCTGGCAGGAAGCGAACCGCCTTCAAGGGAACGGTATCGTCGCGACCATCATGTCCAATCTCGGCCTGGAGCGGTATGTTGGCGGGCGCGGCCTGACGCTGGCCCGCACCAAGGTCGGCGACCGCTACGTGGTCGAGGAGATGCGGCGGGCCGGCTATAATGTGGGCGGCGAGCAATCCGGCCATGTGGTCCTGTCCGACTATGCCACCACGGGCGATGGCCTCCTGACCGCTCTGCAAGTGCTTAGCGTTGTGGTTCAGAGCGGAAAACCCGTAAGTGAAGTTTGCCGCCGCTTCGAGCCGGTGCCGCAGCTATTGAAGAGCGTCCGCTACAGCAACGGAAATCCACTTGAAAGCGATAGTGTAAAGGGAACCGTAGAGGCGGGCAGGCTGCGGCTCGGCAATTCCGGCCGGCTTGTGATTCGCCCCTCCGGCACCGAGCCGGTGATTCGCGTCATGGCGGAGGGCGACGACCGGAGCCTCGTTACCGAGGTGGTGGACGAGATTGCGGCCTCCATTGAGCGGTGTGTGTCGCTAGCGGCGTGAGGCGGCAGGGTGACCGGCGTGCAAGGGTTACACGGTACAGTAGTACAAAAGTAAACTATACTACGTAAAGTAGAACACCTACACGCTGTGCGCCGTTAAAATCGGTTCGATTTTTGAAATCTATAATCTTTCTTCCAATTTACGAGTAAAAAGGGATCGATCTCAAAAGTTATTTAACCTTGCTGGTTTACCACGTGCAGCGAGAGCCACACACTGGCGCCCTTTGCTCTAGCCCGGATGAGTGAAATGAGCATCACCTCGCATTTCGACGATCTCCCTTCGGTTTCTCCGCTTCAAGCAGCTAGCCGTTTCGATCCTTACTTCGATGTTTATGGTTTGTGTCTCAAGCAGCAGGCCGATCTAGATAACCGCACAGTTACACTGATCGCCCGCTCGCCTGCCTCGCCGCCGGCGCAGGCGCTGGCGATGAACCTTGGCCGGTTCCAGCCTATGTCGCTGGAAGTACGCGTCATATTTACGCAGATCGCACCAGCTGGCGCTTTTAACTTCGTTGTGCAGGCATTGGGCGCGTGTTGCAGGCAGGCTCCGGAGGCGATTATCCGCTGGGCGAAGAATCGTGCGCTCCTGGACGCTCATGAGCGGCTCACTTTAGGCAGAAGCCTTTGCTGGACCGGCGACTCCATGCGCCGTTCGGAAGATTCGCGCAGCGCGATGGACCGGGTCGACGAGGGAACGCCGCCGGTCGTCGCAGAGGCCAATGCCAGTTTCGAGGCGCTCTGGGGCATTTCGAACTCACTGCCGAAGACAGTTTTCTCGCGGGGCGCTTCGCAGTGCCAAATTCCCGCGTTGCAGGAGCAGGCACTCCTTCAAGCTCTCAGCGCCGAGCCGAATGTCATCAGCCTCGATGCCCACCTGCGGCTGCGCCGGCACTAAATCCGTCCGAATTGATGAGAGACGTCTTAAGCGCCCCTCACCCCGGCACTCTCGCAGCAAGCTTGCCATGGCAAGCTTGCTGCTTAGAGTATCAGCATCCGCAAGCGGATGCTGATGGGGAGAGGGGAGTTCTAACCGGGTTTGGCGGACACAGCGGGAAGGGCTGCATCCGAACGCAGCCGCCTTCTCCTAAGCGGCTTCCCCGCGCCAGGTGAGCGATGGCCAGGCTTCAGCTTCGGCCGCTTGCCCATCTTGCCTTTCACCCGGTGGGGCCCGCTGCAGACGATATTGCGCAAATCGGGGGCCTTGGCGCCTTCCGGCGTTGCGACGGGCCAGGTTGCCAATGCCGGCGCCAGCATCGCCTTCCACGGATAGATTTCGAAGCCGTGCTCGAAGAGGCCCGCGGCCCGGATGGTGCGCGCGGCGCCGGAGTTTTCGCCCAGCACTACGGCGACGAGCTGGCGCCCGTCGCGGGTCGCACTCGCCACAAGATTGTAGCCCGCCGCGCAGATAAAGCCGGTTTTCATGCCGTCCGCGCCGTCATAGCTTCTCAGAAGCCCATTATGCGTAGTTACTATGCGGTTTCCGATCTTCACCTCCGTCATGGCGAAGATTGGCGCGTATTGGGGAAACTCCCTCAGGATCATGCTCGCCAGGATCGCCATGTCGCGCGCCGTCGTTACCGCCTGATCGGGTCCCTCCACGTTCTCGGAGATGAACACTGGAAGGCCGTTTGGATTGACGAAATGCGTGTTTGTCATGCCGAGCCGCTTCGCGGTCTTGTTCATCAGCTCGACGAAGTTTTCTTGGCTGCCGCCGATTTTGTCCGCGAGCATGACCGCAACGTCGTTCGCCGATTTGACGATTAGAGCCTTCACCGCCAGGTCGACCTTGAGCTGGCCGCCGACGGGCATGCCAAACCGGCTGGGCGGCTGGTTCTGCGCATACTGTGTGCAGATCACGGTATCCTCGGGCGAGAGCTTGCCGTCGCGGATCGCCTCGAAGGTCAAATAGGCTGTCATCAGCTTGGTAAGCGAGGCCGGGCGCCAAGGCAGATCGGCATCCTCTGCGTAAAGGACGAGCCCGCTCGACGGCTCGATGAGCAACGCGGGGCCAGCCATGGCGGGCAATGACGCAGCGAGCGCCAACGCCGCAGCAAATAAAAACCGTACCGTGCTGCACATGCGCTTCCGGTTTGTGTCAGGCTCAGGTGACGGTTCGCCGGGAAAAAACCACATCATGTTTGAATTCAGCGCCTTATAGAAAGCTTGCAAACAAATCGCCGCTGTCCTTGAATATTGTTACAAACCATTGTTCCTGAGCGGCGATCTTAGTTCGATGACCGCGGAACGCAAGCAGGATTTCAAGTGCGGCTCTTTCCTGCCGGCCGCCCGGTTACGAGCCCGGCGCGGTCCATGGCACAGCAGAAAAAGGACGCCTCACTTGCGTCGATAGCTTCAAAGTTCAAATTCATATTAACAAAGTCAAAAGCATAGCCCGTTATAGTCGCGGAACTTAAGCGGTACAGGGCGCCTTTCACCTTCTTTTGAAGCAACTAGCCCTGGCCTAAAAATTAACAGGCTGATAGAGTTCGGCAAGTAGTTAAGCGTTCGTGCTCTGCAGCCGCGCTGCTACACCGGGTGTGCGCTATGCAATCGAACCTTCGGGTATTACACGACCATCTCAACAAGGCATGCCGCCTTCGTAAGATGACCCACGACCGTCTTTGCTCTGCTGCGGTCGATCTTCATTTCGCCGGGCTAAAGGCGCTCGACGTCTACCGGCTTGCCGAGATAGCTGACCGGCTGGACGTAAGCGTCGATTGGCTTCTTGGCCGTTCCGACATTATGGAACTGCCGGAACCGCATGTTAGGAAGCGGGCCTAATTGGCGTCCAGGTAGCCGTCCGGATATCGCCCTGAGTCGTTGAAGCGAGTGCGGGCGGGCTACTTAGTTTCCGCGCGAGATTCGGGTTCGAAGAAGATTCGCGGTAAGTTCGGCCGTTCTCCATCGTTGCGATGGAGGCAGCCCAGCCATAATCCAAAAGCCGCGGCCCGCCGCTGTCAAGGCCTGGCGTGACCCCTAATCTAATGAGTGCAGTGGGTTTAACCTGAATGGCCCGGTCGAGCCGGGCCATCACAGCTGAGTTTATTTCCGGACGCCCACGGCGGCCGCTATTAGGCCGCTTCCATCGAATAGCCGCGGGCAGAACCGCCGAAAGCTCCCACGGCGTTTCCAGATGGGTCGTGTTCCGCGTGCGCGCTCAAAAGTGCCACATTGGGCACGATCACCTCGCGGTTGTCGCGGCTTGCCGGAAGCTCGATCACCGTCTGCTTTTTCATCAGTGTCATTTGACGGCTGACGGTCTCGATGGTTATGCCGAGGAAGCTTGCTATCTCCGCCCGCGAAAGAGGCAGGGTGAAGCGCACGCCGCCGGCCCCGGTTTGCTGCCCGCGTCTGGCGAGGAAGCGCAGGAACCCCGCGACACGCTGATAGGCAGAACATCCGCGCAGCAGCAACATCCAATCGTGAGCCCCTTCCAGTTCGCTCAGAGCCGCGCGGAACAGGACGCGCTCAAGCCCAGGAGCTTCGGCGGAAAGGGTTGTCAGGATTTCGAGGGGAATGGCGCAAAGATCGAGATCGGTTGCAGCCTCGGCCGAGCAGGTCTGATGCGACTTGAACGTTCCACAGAGCAGATCGTCCTGGAACATGAGGCCGATAACGTGCCGTTCGCCGTCCGGATGGACCTTGGCGAGCTTAAGCGCGCCGAAAAGCACGATAAACGAATGCGTGGTTATATCGCCTTCCATGAAGATGAGCTCGCCGGCATGGAAAGACTTCCGCCGGGCGGCGTTCTCAAGCCTGCGGAGCTGGTCCTCGGAGAGGACCGAGCGAATGCCCCTATGCCTGATAGGATAGGCATTGTGACCCTGTACCTTTTGCAACTTTCTACCTTCCCGAATTGGTTCACGTCCTTTCGAAGCAGCGCACTGCTTCGGGAGCCTTAGCGACGGTTGCGGACGCTGGAGCGCACCCGTAAAGGAGCGCTGACCCGGTGTTTGCCCGCGTCGCTTGGGAAGCCGGTCAGATCCCGGCTGCGCTAGGCTTGGGAAGGAGGACCGCGATTGCGGTGTGTTGGGCCTGCCGCGGCATGGAGACGCTCCGCGTCAGCCGGCCGCATAATCTGGATAGCGCCTAGCTCAAGCGGCCCCGGTGCGGCCGGCGGTGGCGGAACGACTGCGCTTGACAGCATCAACAGGCAGCAAGCGCAATCGTGCTGCTGTTGCGGCGGCTGGCCGGGGAGGGCATTGCCGTCCTTGTCGACGAAGACCATCTGCCTGCCGGAGCAGATAGCCATTTTGCTGCCGTCCAGCGGAAGCGCTAGCCCGCCCGTGGCGTCATAATGCGAATGCGACAAGAAGCCGGCAAGGGTATTGAGGAGGAGGACGAAAACGCAAAACGCCGCCACCGCCTCGCGCCGTAGCGCGCTGCGGGCGTTGCGCCGCGTCGAATATGCCCAATCCCCTCGCATGCACGTCCCACTCGCGCGGAAAACCCGCAGGGAACTGTAATACACAAGAGGCGCGCGGCCAAGAGCGCCGTTGATCTACGTCATTAAACCCAAAGTGGCATACGTGCGGCAGTTCAGCGCGGGTCGCTCGCAAATAAGGAGGATAGGCCGGCGAAAAGCTCCGCCGAGTGCCCGGCGGGGAAGAGTTCGGCCGCGTCCTCGAAGGGAGAAGCAACCGCGCTGCCGCCAAGCGTTTCGAAGGCTCTTTCCTCGATCGACTCGATAAGACTGATAAGGCAGGACTCGACTTCCTCCAGACTGCTTTCAAGAGCCGCCGAGCGAGAGGACGGGTCGCTGCACCTGAGGGCTGCCTGACGGTGCTTGCTAACGCTGCGAAGCACCGCAGACAAGTCGCGGCTAATCTCGGCATTGAGCCCCGGCTCTCCCAGCGCTGCGCGATGCAGGCGCGAGATCGAGCGGAGCAGCCTGCGGGATTCCAGGCTGCGGTTGCGTTCGAGATACGCGCGCAGGAAGCGCCGGCCTTTTGAGGTCGACTGGAGCGCGTCCTCGATTGCGCAGTAATCCGCCTCCGCGATGGAAGTCATTGAAGGGCTTGTCATTCCTGCCGCCGGATGTTCAAGAGCTATGGTCAACATATACCATCGAAATCTTTACAAACGTTTGCATTGCGCAGGCATTAAGTCAGTATCGCCGATTTATTTGCCCCGAAAGTCCGTGCTTAAGCCTCTGGCTTGGTTGGTCTTTGCGCGCACCCTCAACCATCGGCTGCGGCGATTTTGCGTTCCGCGTCTAATTGAAGAATTGTCATAGGCGTGACTGCCACTAACCAGAATGAAGATAGACGTAGAGCACATACAGGGTCAAAACGCATACGGCCTGCAATATAGTCAAATAGCGTAGCCAGTGTTGACAGAGATACACAGTACTAATGCCGAATATCTGGCGCAAATGCGCAGTATTTGCATGGACCTCTACTGCATTTGGCAACGTTCCGTGGCTGTCCGCTTTGCGCACCCCCTACGGATTTGTCAGAGGCAATGGTGGGTTTCGAACCAGCGTATATGGAGAGCGCCGTTGAACAGATAGATGCAAACGGGCATTCCGGGTGAGACCGACGCGTAGAAGCTCCGGTCCACCTCGACGTCTTGCGGCTCGGTTCTGGGCCCCCACGGCTGAACCTTGAGGCGGAAGGAAGGCGTTCGCTCGTTGGTCTCGTGCATTGACACGATTTGTGTGCGGAAGACCGATGGGCGGGACCTGTCGAAATAGCTATTGTAGAAAACCGCGGCGCCGCTCCCCCATATCAGGGAGAATACGAGCAGCATTATTGTGGAGTATTTGCCCTTGCCGCGTGCGGGGAGAAAGAGCAGTGCTGCGGCGAGGCCCAGAAGCGCTCCGGCTTCGAGCGCCTCTTTCCAGTCCAGCACGTTGATGTCGATCCAGGCCCTGAGCGTGAGCGCAAGCGGCGCCATGATGAAGAGAGCGGCGAGATTGGCTCTCGCCGTGTTTCGAATATCTTCGTCTTCGATGCAAAACAGGCCGTTCGAAGCGATAACGAGCATGACTGCCAAGGGCGGCAGGGCTGCAAGCGCGGCGATCAGCCACCAATAATAGCCAGGGATCAGCTCCAGCAGAATCGTCATCGTTCCCAGTGCGAGAACCGCGCCAGCGCCGTTGAGAAGGGACGCGGCCCTGCGGGCGAGTGCCAGGCTTTTTGCGCGGGCCTGTTCCGTAGCGCCGAAGCTGTGGTTCTGCAGCACCTCCTTCAGGTCCTCCTCGCGCTGCCGCTTATCGAGATCGGGAAGCGAGGCGAGCCAGCCCTCAAGCACCGCATCGGTCTCAATCACGTATAGAATCCGAAGTTTTTTCGTGCGGTCATCCTTCGGTACGAGGAACAGATAGGGCATGGTGAAGATACCGTGGAGCACAATCGTTTGCGCGCGCCGTCCCGCGACATCGGCGCGGCGCATGGTCCGCCGGGACAGGAGCGAGCAAAGCTCGATTTCATCGGCGCGGAGGATCAAACGGTAATTCAGCGTGGAGACCGCCATCGCCGCGCCAAACAGCAGCACTAACCCGCACAGCACGAAGGGGACGAACCACGCCGGATCCTTCATGACGCTTTCAAGATGGGTGGCGATCCAGGCGGCGAACGCCAATCCTCCCGCCAATGCGGCCCCGCCCAGGAGCAAGTACACGATCTTGCGCGTTCCGCCGATCCTGTACACGCGGGGATAAGTGTCTGCCTGCGCGGAAAACTGCGGCGCCGTCCGCTGGTCCATGGCCTCAACTTTCTTTGTTTCTGCTTGAGGGACCGTAGGCAGCGGACGTGACGAAATCGGGGCACGGCCCATTCGCCCGGGCTTGAATTTTAGCATCTATTTTTGCCTCATATACCGGACTTTCGGCGGCCTCTGTTAACTGCTTGCTTACCTCAACTTGGCGGTATTCCCGGCAAATTAGATGCAATTGCCGGGCTTTCCTTTCAGGCGCTATGATAGGGTATGCTCCTTTTTCAATGATTAGCGAGGGGGCAACGCATTGATAGCGCTGGTGAATTATTCAGGGCCGCGGCCGGCACGCAAGGCAGAATGCACCGTTTTATGGTTAAGATTAAAACTGCCCATATATTTAATAGTATTTTGGAGTCGCAGAAATCGGCCTAAAGCGGGAAAAAATTCGCAGAAAGACGGCGGCGGAAAATATGCCGCGGTGCCGTTTACCATCCGTGCATTAACTATAGTAGGGTCCTACGCGAAACGTACCTTCCATTAACCCGGCTCCC
>JBKQNN010000357.1:0-8333 GCA_052145975.1 Rhodomicrobium sp.
CGCGGCCAGCGCCCGGAAGAAGAAACGAAGCACAGAAACCGATGCAACATCTTGCAAGAGGCCGCCTTCTATTTGCCGTGCCCGGCTTGCGTTTGCTTTCACGGCCCAAGGCTCAGGCATTTCCATGAGGATAGTCTTCCCTGCATACTGCGGCGCCCGCATTTTTTAACCGCCCGCAAACCTATATCTTCTGCCACTACATCGACACCGGCTTGACTTTCTTCCTCCGCTGGGGCGCTGGAAAGAAAAAGCCGTTCCAGAACACCATAAGCTGTGTACGGACTGATAACCTACGGAAAACACACAAATTACCGGTACTTGCCGTTAACTAATTCTACAACCGCAGGTTTGGATTTGTGGTTAACCCGCGCAATAATCTAATATTAACGGGTATTTTGGGATCGTAGAATTCGACCTAAAGTGGCAAAAGATTCGCAGAAAGACGGCGGCGGAAAAGATGGCGCGTGCTCATTAACCAACCCAAAATTAACCATGGCGCGCCGCTACGTCTGGCTATCCAGCCGGCATACGCCGATAAGACCGGCGCCGGCACGATGGCCGCTAACGCCCGGGGATGGCTGCTTTGGGGAAGCCAAGAAACTCTGCCTAGCAAGGCGGAAGGACGACCTCGCGATGACGGGCGGCCGGCCGAACGGGACTGGACTAAATTGTTGAGCGGGGGTGACGATCGTGAGCAGCAGGGTACAGCCGTGGAAGATAAGAAGCTCGAAGCGCGTGCTTTGCGACCGCTGGATTTCGGTGCGCGCCGACGATTGCGTGACGGCGGAGGGCGTGGAGGTCTCCCCCTACTACGTGCTCGAAACGGCGGATTGGGTGAACGTCGTCGCGCTGGATGCCGCCGATAACGTCCTCTTGGTGCGCCAATACCGCCATGGGCTCGGGCGCATCTCGCTTGAACTGCCCGCCGGCTGTATCGATGCAGGCGAGCCTGTGCTTGAGGCGGCTGCCCGCGAGCTTGCCGAAGAGACAGGCTACGGAAAAGCGCGCGAGCTGACGCTCGTCTCCAGCCTTTCCCCCAACACGGCAAGTCACTGCAACCTCATCCACACCGTGCTCGCCACGCAGGTCTTGGCCATCGGCGAGCCTTGCTACGACGCAGTCGAAGTGCTCGAAGTGGAACGCGTACCCTATCGCGAGGCCCTGAACCTTGCCTTCAGCGGCGCCATAATGCAGTCAACCCACGTCGCCTCGCTCGTGCTGGGACTGGGCGCGGCCAAGAAAATCAGCCTGTGAGCGCGTCTCCATGCGGTAGGCTGCCGGCTTGCGCCGGCCTCGGGGGGCTTTCGTAACGAGAACCTCGTTGCCGGGAAGAACGCGAGCGCCAGCCGCCTTGAGGGTCCTTACAGGCCCAAGGATTTCAGTGCCTCAATCAGCACAGCTCTGGGGATAACGACGGCGGCTTCGCCTTCTCCGATTTTCCGTTTCACGGCCGGCGATGCGAGAAGCGCATTGAGCGCGTCCCCGACAATGATAATCTCGCCGCTATCGCGGCACTCTAAAATTGTTGGACAGCAGGTAGCGGTATGGCAGCGCGACGCTAGGACGCGAAGTTGCTGTTTTTGCATAAGACCTCCTTATTATTGAAATCTTATTTTGGTATCCGCAATGTGCCGGCGCAACTGCCTTTTTAGATGTGGGCTAATGCCTCGTTCAGAACTTCTGCGAAAAGCCCACGAAGAAGCCGCGCCTTGGGCCCCATTGTGGCGCGAAAATTCCGATGCCGCTGCCGTCACGCAGCTCGTAAACGTGGTCGAAGAGATTGACTACGTCGAAGCGCAGGGTGAAGGGCTTCCAATCGGGCGTAATGACTTCGTGGGAGAGCCCGAGGTTGACTTGCGTGTAGGGCGACATGGTCTCAGAATTGTGGTCGCCGGCGCGAAGGCCGGTGCCGTAGATCATATCCAGGCTGGCCTTCGTACGATCCCAAACAGGATAAGATATGCCCCCCGATGCGGTCAGCCTCTGATCATGGTCGGTATGTAAGTAATTGTCGAGAGCATAGGTGTAGTCGCTGTAGCTTACCAAATACTGATTGGAAGCGAATTGTGTCGCTACCTGTCTTTGGTAGGCGAAGTTACCGTAAAGCAGGATGCCGTCTTTGGAGTATTTCAGTTTGGCCTCGATCCCTTGGTTCTCGCCCTTCGCGTAGTTGAAGGAGGTAAGGGTATAAGCTTGCCCGAATTGCCCATCGTCGAGGAGATCGGTGGCGATTTTATAATAGCCGGTCAAACCGGCTTCGAGGCCAGGCGCGAGTACCTGCGTAACGCCCGCGTCGAAATAGTGCGAGCGCTCGGGAAGCGAGGGCGAGATTACCAATCCGGGAACCGTCGCGGGCATCACCTGCGCCGCGGCGACTGTGGGGTTAAAGAGCGCGTAATTCTCGGGCGCCCCGACCGCTTGCGGCGGCGGCGTGAAATAGCGCGCATAGCCTGCGTGAAAAACAGTACCGTCGAGCGGCTTGTAGACCGCCGCGATGCGGGGGCTCAGCTGGTTCGCATCGACGTATTGCCACATCTGGTCGAAGCGCAGTCCCGAATTGAGCGTCAGCTTATCTGTGATTTTCCACTCATCCTGAATGTAGACCCCCGCGATCCAGCCGAGCTTGTCTTCCCGGTCCACCACCTGCGTAGGAGGGGCGATGGTGCCGCACCCTGCGCTGCCAAGCTGATTTTTTAGGGGGCCGCAATTGCCAGAAAGAAAAACGGTGGCATTGTCCGTCACATTGCTTTGCTCGCCGCTGACCACTAGCCCCGCGCGCAACGTATGGTCCGGCGCAACACGAAACGCGCTGTCCGCCTGAATACCGTTCAGGAAACTGCTGCGGCTCAAGTCCGTGGCAATTCCGTTGAACATGAGATCGCCGATCAAATCCGGCGTGTAGTGCAGGCTGCTATAGCGCGTGAAGTAAGAGAGCTGGTAATCCACGGACGCGGTGGATTGCTGAAATGCAAGCACGCCGTAATAGTTCTGTTCGAGCTGGTTCTCGTTGAGCTTGGAAGAATCGAACGCGGTTAAAGCTGGCGTGCCGGGAGTTGGGCTGTAGTAATATTGAACCGGCTGCCCTGGATTGTTTGGGATTTGGTAAGTGCCATCGGCAGCGCCGGCGATCACGGTCCAGCGCGCATTATTGGGAAGCACCGTCGAGACGTAGGTGAAGAACTTCTCCTGCTCGGTCTCGTCGTGAATGGCGTTGACGCTGTTCGTTGGGTTCTCGATCCCCAACCCGTTCTCAAGCCAGCGGCCGGTGAAAAAATACTGCGTATTGCCGCTCACTCCGCCATATTGGAGGTTCGTGCTGATCGTGTCGTGGCTGCCGCCATAGACGCTCCACTCGCCCGAGGGTTCGGCCGAGCCAGTGCGCGTTTGAATGTCGACAAGCCCGGCCGTGCGAAGGCCATATTGCGCGGGCAGCGCGCCGGTCACGACCGACATGTTGCCGATCAGGCTGGTTTCGAGGACCTGGCCGAAGCCCGATACGCCATCGGGAAGCTGAATTCCGTCGATGCGGTATTGGACGTTTGCGTGCTCGTCCCGGATGTGAATTCCGCCGTTTACCGCGGAATCCTGGTAGACGCCCGGCGTTTGCAACAGCACCTTGTCGAGCGGGGCGTTATCGCCTTGCGGCAGCGCCTGGATGTCTTGGGCGCTCACCTCGTAGCTGTTCACGCCGATCTTGGGCAGGATGTTTTCGCGCGCGGCATTGAGGGTAGCCGCCTTTTGAAACAACGCGGCGTTGGCGCTGGCGGCCGCGGCCTCCTGGCTGGTGGGGGCCGCACTGGCTGCAGCTTGTGTCCTGCCTTTTTGAAGGCTTCCGGCGGCTTGGGCAGGGCGTTTTTTCGCAGGTTCGGCGGGCTTGACGATGACCTTGACGGGCGGCAATTGAGTCGCAGCTCCCGGCGCTGCGCCCTGGTTGCCAGCGCTACCCTGGGCTGGCGGGGTGGCCTGCCCTTCCTTTTGTGTGCCCTCCGGGCCAGTTGGAGCGGGCGCCTGCTGGGCCTGGCCCGGCGACGCCAAAACAAAAACCAATGAGGCCCATCGCAAATACGAACGCATTTTCACAGCCCACCCACCTTGTCCGGTATGTTATAACATTACATTAGTTGTTCGGAATTGGGCAAGGCTATGAAGGCGAAAAGGCGCGGACTGTTGCACGCGGGCAACGGCGATTTTTTCGCGTGCTGAACAGACGGCGGCGCAAATAGGTCAGTGGCGGGTTTTGCGGTTGCCCGGATGGCGGGGGAGCGGAAACTCGGGCTCTTCGGTCCAATTTGGGTTCCCGCAGTGACGGGCATATGCTTGTGTAGGGGACGGGCCATTCCGGCGAGCGCAAACCCAAGAGCATAGGTATTTTCCATGACATGCAAGTGGAATACTGCAGCCGTCCACCTCGCGGCGGTGCTGACCTTATCGCTTTTCATAGCGCCTGTGCAGCTTTCAGCGGCGGAGCGCTTTCGCGTTTACGTCTCGAACGAGCAAGACGGGACCGTTAGCGTTATCGACGGTGAAACCTTGACAACGGTTGGGACGATCCCCGTTGGCAAGCGTCCCAGAGGCATACGCCCTTCGCCCACCGGCGATCTTCTTTATGTCGCTCTCAGCGGCTCGCCGGTCGCAGGCCCAAAGGCCGATGAAAACTCGCTCCCGCCGCCGGACAAGGCACAAGACGGGATCGGCATCGTCGATGTCGCGGAGGGCAAGCTGATACGGGTGCTCAGGGGCGTGTCCGATCCCGAGCAGGCGGCGATCTCCCCGGACGGTAAAACAATCTATGTGTCGAGCGAAGATACCGGCCAAGTCCTCGTGATGGATGCCCAAAACGGTGCGATCCTTGCCAGCATCGATACCGGCGGGGAGCCCGAAGGCGTCCGCGTGAGCTACGACGGCCGTTTTGTGCTCGCAACCGCCGAGGCAGGCAATTCCGTTACGCTGATCGATGCTTCATCGCATAAGATTCTCGCTATGATTCCCGTGGGCCAGCGGCCGCGCGATGCCGTCTTCTCCCCGGATTCCAAATTCGCCTATGTGAGCGGCGAAGCCGATGCCACCGTGACACTCATAGACATAGAAGCCAGGTCTGTGCTGTCGAAGGTCAAAATCGATGGGGCGGAGATCCGGCCGATGGGCCTCGCCTTGTCTTCCGGTGGAAGCAGGCTTTTTGTGTCGGCTGGGCGCGGAGGCGTGGTCGCTGCGCTCAATGCCAAGACACTGGCGGTGCTTGGCCGGGCGAAGGCCGGAACGCGTCCTTGGGGGATCGCTTTAAGCCCGGACGGCACATTGCTCTTTACCGCGAATGGGCCGTCGAACGATGTTAGCGTGTTTAAGGCGGACACTCTCGATGCCGTCAAGACAATTCCGGCAGGCCTGCGCCCGTGGGGTGTCGCGGTCATCCCGCTAAAATAGGGGCGGCCACTGTTATGAAACCGGGTGCGTATCCCAACGCGAGCATTGCATGCTCCAACCGCGAGCCCGCCCGGCCGTGCGACCGTGGGCACCGCAAGCACACGCCAACAAATCCAATTAAAATCAATATTTTAAACGGTAAACTCATTCTTTTTCCGAAATATTGCTGTCAACCTGCCGCGGAACACGCACAACTCAAATAGCACAGCGACATTAACGAAACGTAGACAATGACCTTTTTTGTGATATATTCTGCTCAAGTTTTAGTCATCGTCCCGTCAAGATGGCTGTGTATTGCGTAGAGGGAAACTTGCAATGGGGACAGAATTGAGACTGGCGATATGAGCTTTCCACCCGAAGGTGTGCTGTTACGCAAAATGCACTTTTTGGTATTTTGCGCGTGATCTTGCCCGAAGCTTCCAGTCTAAGAAACGAAGATGTCTTCTTAAATCTCGGTAGCAGCTGTCAACACAGTCACATATGAGAACTTCGAACAAATCTCGCCAGTCCTGCTGCTATTGTAAAAGAGAAACGCTGTGGCGGAGCCGTTTTGTACGGCGCCGCCTGCATAGCCGTGCGTCTATCCCAGGGTAATTCCTGGAATAGCCCTGCCCCAAGAAAAATAAACGCAATTCCCGTGTCCGACTGTTTAGCCGCAGTAGTGCGTCGCCGTTTTGGAGAGACAGCCTGTGAAAGAACTTCGTATATTTATTCGTCAGCCATTCACAGAGTCCGGTAATAGTGAGAAGGAGGTGGTGCAGGGAGTGCTGAATGTCCTGCGCAAGATGGACGGAAATCCATACAAGCTGGTAACGCCTACGGGGTTTGAAGCGCAGAACCAGGCGACGTTTCGCAAGGCATACGAGCGCACTTTCGGTAAGGCCTTTACGCCCCAAAATTTCAGGGCAACGCGCCTGGCAAACCTGCGGAACGCGGATGCGATGCTTGTCATCCGCACCAGCCTCAGCGAGAGTGGATCGTTTGAGGTAGCGTATAATATTTTCGGCGGACGCCAGGTACCGATGCTGTTCGCGGTCTGGGAGAAGGCTCCCATCAAAACTACCCTCTTACAAGAATTGCAGCAGATCGCTGACGCCAGCTACATAACATTCCAGTCTCCCGAAGAACTTGAAATGCCCCTCCGCGAATTTCTCGCCCGTGCCAGCCGCCGCCGCCGGCGGCCGGGCGTTCTCAGGTGGTGGTTTGGAGGCGCAAGAACGAAGAGCAACGGGCACGATTCCGTTTCGGCGATGAAGCTGGCCGGGCATGAGCAACGCCCAGCGGGCAGCGGCGCTCTACCTGAAGCCGTCGCCCAAGTCCGGGTTGAGACAACCCCGGAGGCGGGGAAAGAAGCACAGGTTCAAGCCGCGCATATTGCCGGGAGTGCGCAGCCGCTTGCGGCGGAGGCCGCCCAGTGCTTGATATTGGAGGGGCACAGCCGCAGGGTCACCGCACTGTGTGCGCTGCCCGATGGCCGCCTTGCTTCCGCCTCTGGTGACAATTCCATCCGCTTATGGGACCTTGCCAGCGGAGCCGAGGCTGTGCGGCTTCAGGGACATAGCGGTCCGGTCAATGGTTTATGCTTGCTGCCCGATGGCCGCCTTGCCTCCGCCTCTACTGACAGTTCCATCCGCTTTTGGGACCTCGCCAGCGGAGCCGAGGCTGCGCAGCTTCGGGGCCATAGCGGTCCGGTCAATGGTTTATGCTTGCTGCCCGATGGCCGCCTTGCCTCCGCATGCGATGACAACACTATCCGCTTGTGGGATTCGGGCAGCGGCGCGGAAACCGAGCGCTTTTCTGGACATAGCGGAGGGGTTTGGTCACTGGGCGCGCTGCCTGGCGGCCGCCTCGCTTCGGTTTCCGGCGATCGCGTTTTGCGGCTACGGGACGTACGCAACGGCGGTGAGGTTACCTGCCTCGAAGACCAAGGCCGCTGGGTGACCTCATGGTGCGCGCTGCCCGGTGGCCGCTTAGCCTGCGCCTTCGGCGGCCACGTCAGCAATGACAGCACCATCATTGTGTGGGATCTCGCGACGGGTACCAGGATCGCCCAACTCAAAGGCCGCAATGGCTTGGTCCGGGCCCTCTGTCCGCTGCCCCATGGCTGGCTAGCATCAGGTTCGGATGGCCGGGACATTTGTTTGTGGGACCTTAACACCGGCACCGAGACCGCCTGCCTCAAAGGTCACGGTGGCGGGATCACGGCCCTTTGCCTTTTGTCTAGCGGACGGCTCGCTTCCGGTTCCGATGACAAGACCGTGCGGTTGTGGGATTTAAGAGCGAGCGCCCCGGCCGCCCGGTTGGAGGGCCACGGCGACTGGATCACGGTCCTTTGTGTGCTGCCGGGCGGGCGCCTCGCGTCGGCTTCCGCCGACGGTACCGTGCGGCTGTGGAACACGGCCGCACGCAGAGCCTAATCTATGGTGGAAGGCTCTTTGCGCGCAGTGGTGCGCGGCAGCTTTTGCCAGGAACAGGGGTGAGATGCATTGGCACAGCAGGTAAGTAGTTCGCCGCGTTAAGCCAAGCTGTATGCCGCCGGCCCCGCGAAGGCGCATAGGCGCCAAGATGGCCGGCAGCCGATTGATTATCCGGCGGAATCTCCCCTCATCCTGTCCTTCCCGGCAAGCTCGCCTTGGCGAGCTTGCCACTTAGAGCGTCCGCATTCGCAAGCGAATGCGGGTGGGGGAGAAGGGACGCCTGAATAGCGCCTGGAGCGTGCAACACCGTCCCCTCTCCCATAGGGAGAGGGACAGGGTGAGGGGTGGAACCCTACGTATAATCAATGACCTATCGCCTATTTTGGCGGCTATGCGCGAAGGCGGGGCCCCATCTCAAAGCTTGTTCCAACCGGATAAATGGATTCCCGCCTTCGCGGGAATGATACGAAATCCGGTTGAATGGTTCAGCAAAAG
>JBKQNN010000358.1:0-5252 GCA_052145975.1 Rhodomicrobium sp.
TCGCAGCCGTTGAGAAGGCGTCCCCTCGCCCCTTGGGGAGAGGGACAGGGTGAGGGGGTCTTCGCGAACTGTTCAACCGGACGGCATAAGGTGCAGCCGTGCGCCGGATGGCACTGCGGCGGCAGCCCGGTTTAGCGGTTTGTTAGCCATGTTCGATAGGTATGGCCTGCCAATCCGGCGGTTTCCAGCGCCTGAGCGAAGGCCAACGCGTTTACCTTTCGGCGCGAGGGGCATTCGCCGGAAGCCGCAGCAGTCCGGCATGCCCGGCCGTGCAATAGGTCGCCTGGCCCCGCTCTCAATCCTGCAAATAGTGCCATGGCAGAGCCTCCTGACCGCGCCCGCGCTTTCCTATGGAGCAATCGTGGACCATAGCTCCTTACCGATGTGCTAATGCCCCGCAGGGCAATCGCTTTGCGAGCCGGATGAGGCTTTCCGCCACCACGGATCGCAGGGCCGCAGCGTCGTCCCCGCGAAGGCGGGGACCCATCTAAGGTCTTGTTCTGGCGGCATAAATGGATTCCAGCCTTCGCGGGAATGACGCCGCGGAGCCTGGACCCGGCGCCCGCAATTTCATTTTTTCACTTGCTCCTGCGCGGAATGACGCTGCGGAAACGCCGCAAGCGCTTGGAGGAAGAAACGAAGTGTCAGAAACAAAGGCAATATCTTGCAAGCGGCCGCCTTCTATTTGCTCTGCCCGGCTCGCGCTGACCTTTAGAGCCATCGGCACGGGCATTTCCCTGCAAATAGTCTTCCTCGCTTACTGTGGCGGCTGCATTTTTTAAGCACATGCAAACCTATATTTTCTGCTAAGTGCATCGCTGCTGGCTTGACTTGCTTCCTCCCTGGAGGCGCCGCCAAGAAAAAGCCGTTCCGGCAGCGCATAAGCTGAATACGGACAAATAACCAATTGAAATAACATAAAGAACCCTTGCTTGCCGTTAACTAATTTTGCAACCGTAGATTGGGATTTGTGGTTAACGCGCGCAAGAATCTAATATTAACGGGTATTCTGGAGTCGCAGAATTCGACCTAAAGTGGCAAAAGATTCGCAGAAAGACGGCGGCGGAAAAGATGGCGGGTGCCCGTTTACCAAGCCAAAATTCACCATGATACCCCCTTACCGATTGAACAGTTCGCAAAAGACCCCCTCACCCTCGCCCTCTCCCCAAGGGGAGAGGGAACGCCCTAACAACCGCTGCGAGCGGACTCCCTCTCCCCTTGGGGAGAGGGCTGGGGTGAGGGGGTCTTCGTGAAGCAATCAAGCCGGTATGACACCGAGCGGGCTCAGGGCGAATTGCCCCCTGTTGCTATATTTGTATTCCCGCCGCGCGCTTAGCCTGTGCTTGGTCGCGGGCCGCATCCTCGGATCTTCGTTTGACCATCGCCTGCTGCCCGCCGCGCGTCGTATTGAACAGCGCGAGATTATCGAGCTGATCCGCCGTGCCGGTTTCGAGGGCTAGATCGGAATACGCCTTGCGGTTCGGGTCGCGATTGATGCGGCGGCGGACCAGGGCCATACGAAGCAGCCAGTAGCCCATCCAGAAATGCGCGCGAAGCGTTTCGAAGGCATAGCGCGGATAGAAGGCGAGCATGGATTCGCGCGCGAAGCTTGGGCGCCGGTCGCGGCGGAATTTCAGCCGGAAATAGCCGCTCTCCAGCGGGTGAACCTTCTGGTAGCGGAAGGTAAAGAAGAACCATAGCATCGTCATCATGACTTTGCTCGCAGTCATGCCGCAGGCCACCGCGCGCCGCATCACCGTTTCCATATGCTGTGGCGTGTAGTACGCGCGCCAGGCGAGCCGGTAGGCCTCGTGCCACTCCTCAGCCGCCATCTTCGGATGATGGACGACCGGATGATTGGTGTCGTATTTGTTCATGTCGGGGTCCATCCAGGCGCCGTTCTTATGGAGGGTCTGGTGATCCTCGGAGCCCGGGAGCGGGGTCAGCATGAAAAATTCGAGAATATCGACGGGCAGCTCGCGCTTGATGATCTCGATATCGCGCTTGACCGTCTCTATGGTATCGTTCGGAAAACCGATGATGTAGCCGGCAGTGGTGACAATGCCGAGCCGTTTCCAGGCTTGAAGCATAGCCCGGTAATCCGTGATCTTGTTCTGGCGTTTTTTGGCGCCGATCAAACTGTCCGGATTGATGTTCTCAAGGCCGATGAAGACCCGCGACACACCGGCAAGTTTGGCCTTCTCGATGAAGTTCGGAATTTGATGGCAAAGCGTGTCCACCTGGATTGTGAACTTCACCTTTATGCCTTCGCGCTCGCGAAGAGCGATCGCCCGGTCGAAGAACGCCTCCCAGTTCCGGTTCCGCGCGAGATTGTCGTCGGTGATGAAGAAGCGCTTTATGTTCTGGCTGTAGTTTTCGCGGATGATCGCTTCAAGATCGTCCGGTGAGCGGAAACGGCTTGTGCGGCCTTGAACGTTGATGATGGTGCAGAAGGAGCACTGATAGGGACACCCCCTGCCAAGATCGAAGCTCGACATCGTTCCAGCGATCCGGCGCACCTGCTCAAGGGGCAGAATGGGCGTGGGCTGATTGGTGAGGTCCGGCAGATCGGACATGAAATTGTAAAGGGGCTTAAGAGCCCCTTCGAACGCATCTTTCAAGACAAGATCGAAACGGCCGTCCTCGGCCTCGCCAGCAAAAAGACTGATCCCCAAAGCTTGGGCACTCTTGAGGTCGCCGGGCAGTTCCGGCAGCATGGAGAGACAGCCGGACACATGAAAACCGCCGATGCAGACCGGGATGCCCGCGTTACGGAACGGCAGAGCCAGGTCTACAGCGCGGGGAAACTGGTTGGTCTGCACGCCCACGAGCGCGATCAGAGCCTTGTCTCCTGGCCCGATCGACTTGAGAATCCTATCGGGCCTTATGCGCTGATTGGTTTCGTCGAAGTTGGCGATGATGAAGCTTGTGCCGACGCCGAGCACCTGGCGTTTGCGGCAATCCTCGGCGATGCCATTGAGGCAAGCAAGCGTGTTCGAGGGAACTGCCGACTGAAGCCATTGGATCGGGTAGCCGTCGTCATCGTAATGAGCGGGCTTGATCATGATAAGATGAAAGGTCGCTGGACGGCTTAGCATGCGTCTCCCCGCTTGTGCCTCTGCCGCTTAGCAGCAAAGCTTGGACGAAATCGTCAGCATGTTTCGCGGAGAACGGGCGTCGCGCGCCGCATCGTGGGGCGGACATTAAGTTCAGCCCTAATTCTTTCGTCTATCCGAAATTGAAGCTAGGCGCAAGCGCTAGCCGCGCTGCGGATCGCCGGCGGCGGCGCTGAGCCAGAACCGCAGCTCGGCCGATATGGGCTTGCCATTCTTGAGATAGCGGTCCTGCCAGTCTGGCGTGGGATCGAGCGGCTTACCCATCATGGTCTTGTTCCGGTGCAGCCAATAGCGCCACGCATAATGATCGTAGATATCGAGCACATGGCAAGCATAGGCCTCCGCGAGCCCGCGGTGCCCGGTCACGGCGACGAAGTTCTCGTCGTTGTTGTGCGAGGCGCGGTAGCCGAGATTGTGCGAGCCGGTCACGACGGCGCAATCGTCGCTGAACGGGTCGATGACCACGATCTTGTCGTGGACGATCGCGTGGCCGGCGTTCGCCAGTTCTGTCTCCCAGGCGCCGAACGTGTCGCTGGCATCGATATGGCCGGCGGGGATGGCGCGATAATCGATGGAGCCCTTCTTGGTGCCGTGGCCGCCGCTGCCTTCGCCGATGACCGCAACGTGCCCCGCCGGCACGTCTGGGCCGGCTTCGCCTTTTAGCGCCTCCTCGAAATTGGAGGCGCGGATCGCGCTCGTGAGGGCCCCGCGAACGAACAGATCGGGCTTTTTGGCCAAAACCTCTCCCGCAACGTCGAGAATGGAAACGTTGCCGGGATCGAAGGCCAGGAACAGGATCGCGTGCTTGGCCTGCCGCATCAGATCGAACACGAAGAGCATGTCGGCGGGATCTTCGCGCTTGCGGGCCTTGGGGTTCCAGCCGGCATGCGTGCTGGGCGCGAAGAAGGCGTGCACTTTGGCGCCATCGCCTTCGCCTTTGAGGGTGACGGGATTGTCTTTCGCCGCTTCGTTGCGCGCCTTGACCCAGGCGCGAAAGTCCTGGCCCTGATAGCCATTCCCGGCTTGCCCGTTGGCGGTGTCCTTTTCGAGCTGATCCCAATAGGCTTGGTAGAGGGCGGCGATTTCGGCGTTGTTCACGATCAGCGCGTTGTTGGTCTGCGCCGCAAGGGCATTCATGGTCCAGTTCGTCGAGCCGGTAAGCGCGGCCACGGGTTGGTTGTTTTCTTTTTGAATCAAGAATTTATTGTGCGGGATGTGCCCCTCGGGAAGAATCCGGTCATCGACCGGCACGCCCGCGGCCTTGAGTGCCTGCCGGTTTTTCGCATCGGCATCGTCCACGGCTGCTTTGGCCTCGCCGCCCTCCTCGCGCTCGTTGCCAAGCACGACGGCACGCGAGCGCGGCTTGCCATGATCGGCAGCCTGCAGCCGCACCTCAAGGCCGAGCGGATCGTTCAGCTCGTAGAGAGCGGCCCGGACCTCGCCGTCATCCTGGTCGGCGCGGTCGAGAAGGGCGGTCAGCCCATCGAAAAGCTGGCCGGTCAGGCGCTTGCGCAGCGGGTCCTTGGGGTTGGCGATGTGGCGCAAGAGCCGTGCGACGCTAGGTGTGCCGAGCGCGCGCGTGACCGCTTGGCTGGCGACGATGCCGCGATTGAAATAGGCCTCGAACGAGCCGCGCTTCGGCGTGAGCACGATGGCGTTGGTGACGAGCGGTACTGCGTCCTTGAGCGGCTCAAGCGCGCCCGGCTTTCCTCCCATGGCGACGATCTTGTAGCGGTAAAGCGTTTCGCGGGCGGCGTAGAGGTCCTTCCACCAGAATTTCTGCACGGGCGCCTGCGCGGTGGTCTCCTGCGCGTCCGCCTCCGTTTCCTTGAAGCGCGCCATTGCCGGCAGCGCCGTCTCTTTGCCCGCGTGGACGTCGATCCGGTACACGGCGAAGCCAAGACAGCCGTCGAGCTTCTTGTCCAGCGTCCAGGCGATTACCGCGATGTCATTATTCGCAAAGGCGAGCGCTTTCATGTGAAATCCCTTAAGGCCGGGCCGGTGCTATAATACCAGCGGCCAAAAGTCCTGACCGCTCTTTCGTCATTGCGAGCGAAGCGAAGCAATCCAGGCAAGTCACTGATGTTGCTTCTGGATCGCCACGGCCGCCAAGGCGGCCTCGCGATGACGGGGAGT
>JBKQNN010000359.1:0-19013 GCA_052145975.1 Rhodomicrobium sp.
CCACCAGTCAGGCGATGGAGCAGCGCAAGGCAAGCGGAACTTGTAGGCCCTACGAAAAGGAATATGTTCGAAAAGACGGCAGCCGTATCCCGGTGCTGGTTGGCGCGGCGCTGTTCGAGGGATCGGAGAATGAGGGCATTGCCTTTGTTCTCGATCTCACCGAAAGCAAAGAGGCCGAAAAGCGCCAGCGGGTGATGGTGGATGAATTGAACCACCGGGTGAAGAACACCCTTGCCACGGTGATGGCCATTTCGGCCCAGACGTTCCGCACCGCAACCTCGCCCGAAGCCTTCCGTGAAGCCTTCGAGGGCCGGCTGCTGGCTCTGTCGCAAACGCACAATTTGTTGAACCGCTCCTGCTGGACCGGCGTCAGCCTGCCAGACATTCTCATGCAGGAACTGGCTCCTTACGCCGGCCGGGAGGACGGCCGCTTCATCTTGGAGGGCGCCGGCCTCAAACTTGGACCGGTGATGGCTGTAACACTAGGCATGGCCTTTCATGAACTCGCCACCAACGCTGCCAAATATGGTGCGCTATCGGCGCCCGGCGGCAAGGTGCGGGTCGCCTGGCAAACTTGCGCGCCGGGGCGGCTGCACCTGGAGTGGCAGGAGATGGACGGTCCGCCGGTCTCGCCGCCCCGGCGGCGGGGCTATGGTTCCCGGCTCATCGAACAGGCGCTCCCCGCCGGAGTGGACGGCGAAATCCGTCTTCAGTTCCTAATCGAAGGCGTGCGTTGCAGCATGGACATGCCGCTGGAGCGGCTGGCGATACATTGAAGGAGGGGGCATGGAGCAGGGAACTGGGCTATCGGGACTAAAGGTCCTCGTTGTGGAAGACGAGCCGCTGATCGCCATGGCCCTGGTAGATACGCTCACTGAGTCCGGCTGCACCGTGGCTGGCCCCGCAGCAAGCCTCAAACGGGGAATGCGGCTGATCGAAGAGGAAGCCGTCGATGGCGCGGTTCTTGACATAAACCTCGGCGGCGAGATGGTCTTCCCTTTGGCCGATGCCCTGGCCGAGCGGTCCATCCCCTTCGTCTATGTAACCGGTTATGGCAATTTGCTGCGCGCCTGTAATCACGGCCGTCCCATTCTCCAGAAGCCTTACAACAACCAGGAGCTGCTAGAGATCGTCAGCCAGTGGAGGCCCCGGTTGCGGCCGGCCGCAGCCGGTCCGCGCGTGGTCTCTTGAGGCAATTGCTGCGCCAAAGGGCTGCTTTTACGCCAGTTTCCCGAAAAAAGAGGCAGCGGACTGTGTATGTGCACCACAGGAAGCTGGATCAACACGTAGCCTATGTTGCCGGGCGGTGTGCACGTAATCGCCGTTTTACAGATAGAGCCCCTTTGCTCGAAAATTGCCCTAAAGTAAAGATTCGGACGGTTCTGCGATCGCAAGCCGCATCGAGCCCCCAACAAGCTGGCAGTCCTGAACCTCTACTAAGCGCAAGGAAAAGCCAATAGACAGTGGGAGCGGTACGTATCTATCTGCGGAGGATTCAGTGACAAGCACAACCGTAAGACAGTATAAGTTGGCAAATTTCCACATTTCTGTCTAAGGAGAATACAAACTAAGCTTACGCAATTGTCCCTATCAAGCGAATCACGACAGTATCGATCCTAAGATCGTTACAACCCGGTTGGCGGCAATCCTCTTCTTAGCTATATTACCCATGAAGGTCGATGAACGGTTCGCTGGGACAAAGCGGGATCGCACGGAGTTTAATTCGCCGTCCCTGGGAGAACAGGCGCGCTCAGCCGAAAACCCGCTCAACGCTAGACCGGAAAATCCGAAAGGCAGATTTCCGCTGCTTTGCGCCGGCTCCGCGCGCAGTTGCTGTGGCACTTGGCGCAATAGTGCACTGCGGCGGTATGGCGGTCGCAGCCTCGGTCACCCAGCCGGGTACAGCGGTTGGGTTGGCGTTGGGTGCGCCGCTTCCGGAAGGTGTCTACATCGTCGATACGTCGAGCGATGGCGGCTTCCGCGGCGTGGACGACAAGAGGTCGCACCTATTCGTTACAATCCCGGTAATAGTCTGGTCTACACCGTGGACGGTATTCGGCGGGCGTGTCTGGGGAGCGGCTGACACCTTACCTTTCTTTCGGCATTCCTGTCGCGCCTGGAACCGTTGGACCTATCCCGGCTGATGCTGGCCGGGATTTCATGACCTTGTATAACCCGGCGGCTCTCGCCGGCTTGGCCTGGGACCTTGGCGGCGGCTGGGGCTTTAGCGACATCGTTGGCGGATACGCCCCCGCAGATAATGAGCTCAGGCTTCTAGGGAGTGACATTTGGGTGTTCGATGAGCGCGCAGCCCTGAGCTATGCCGGAAACAAATGGAACCTGACCGCAAACGTAATCTATGGTCTGACCGGCAAGGACCTGCAAACCGGCCGAAGATTGTTGCCGGATTATCTCAGCGTCGACCTAACCGCGGTCAAGACCCTGGGCAACTGGGAGGCCGGTGCTGTCGCTTTCTACTCCACCGACCTTGAGAGCATTGCCTATGGACCGGCACAATGCGGTGCCCCTTCCAACACTAGGATCACGCCCAAGTGCGAGCAGGCACAATTCGCGGCCGGCGGTCTCATAGGCTACGAGTTTTCGGGCATAACCACGCAGCTTTGGGCAACCACCGATGTGTGGACCCAGAACTACCTCAATGGAGACGGCAGCAGGTCGTATGAGAAACGGGTTTGGGCGCGCGTCATTATCCCGCTTTGGACGGCGAAGGAAGTAACGCCGTTTGCGGTCCCGCAGGCGCTCGTCAGGCTCGCCTCGCCATTGGCTCCCTCAAGGGAGCGATAGCTCTGGACCTTTTCATAGAAACCGGTGGTCAAGATCGAGGCCAAGGAAAGCGTCAAAAACCCCGCTACCGTTAGCGCCCTTGCCTATCGGCTGCGCCGTTTGTCGGTTCCGTCAGCGCCCGCGTTTGCTAGTAGGTCGAATTTCCAATCACTTGGCTTCCGGATCAACGCAGACGATTGGGCCGCTATTGGCCCAAACTTCTAATTTTCGCAGCTGCAACAATTCCTCCCGTACGAGAGGTTGAGCGGACCCTTTAAGATCGTAGAAAAAACCGCCGCCCGTGACCCAAAGCAGATATGCGACGATGTCCCGCGTAGCCTTTCTTATCGAACATTCACTGGCTGGAGGAGACCACGGATTTCCGGTCGCAGCGAAAGACGTTGTCGCCGTCGTGATAGAACTCGCACTGCGCCTCAAGGGCCTTGCGTAAGCGTTTTCTTGCACGATGAACTCGAATCTTCACGGTTGGAATCGTAATGCCGCACACTTCTGCAATCTGCCGTGCACTCAATTCCTCCAAATCGTGAAGCACCAACGCGGCTCTGTAATCTTCAGGCAGAGCGTTGATGACTTCGCGAATGCAGGCATTCATTTCCGCGACCGCCAGTTTCTGATCAATCGCGCTTTCGCCGATCGCCAACTCCTCAGACTCTTCCATATCAATGATGTCGATGATGTTTGCCCTATGCTCTGGGTGGCGGAAATAGTCGGCCGCCACCCTTGTTGCAATTGCAAGAGCCCACGTCTTTACATTTGAGCGCCCTTCGAAGGTCTTAAGTCCACACGATACCCGAACAAGTGTCTCTTGCAGCAGATCATCGGCCAAAGACTTGTCCCCAGCATAGTGCCGTAGATAGCGTGTCAGCGGCGGAATGATCTCACTTGCGACCATTTCGAATGCCTTGTCCGGCGTATCCCCGTTCATTATTCTCCTCTGCATGGCGTACAAGTCTTCAGATGCCGCGGGACGGCGAGGCTTCATAGAGTTCCATTTGTGCTTAGCATGTTCAAAATCTTATCAGCAACATCGCGAGCAGTTTGCTTGCGCTCGGCTTCTGGGACATCGTCCATTAGAAACTCCTTCGAGAATTTCTTGTGCAATGGCAAAGCATCGAAATGAACGACTTTCTCCTGGCCTATAAGCTTATTGAGGACACGCCCGTGACATTTCAGGAAGCATCCATCGATGACTATGCTTTTCCCGGATTCCTTAACCCAGCGTGCCATATTTGAGTGTGGCACAAGAAAGGTTTCCGCATGACACGCTCGCGCCAAGTTTGGCCCTTCACGCGCCACGATGTTTGCCGCAAGACGCGCAATATCGCCACGAATGCAGGGACCCTCGCAAGAGAATACCGGGATTTTTCCGGCCGCCGCCGCTTCTTCAGCGTACTTCTCACCTGCAGGGCAGTGCCCTTCAACGGCTTCGACTTCCAGGGTAAAATCTGGGGTGGATGCTTTCATGATTTGGTCCGTTCGCAGTTGGATTTCTGAGAATTGCCGGCATCTGGAAGGCGGACGCCGGGCGCAGCGCAGTAGCTCATTAGCAGCAGCAGTCTCCCGCCTTCGTAAATGGTGCAGCTTCTGTAAGGCTCGATGCGAAGCGGTCCATCTTACCGGCCGCACCCGTGCGCACCTGTTTGCCGATTTCGATGGCGGCAAGAATTTCGGCCTCGTTAGCGCCTAACTCCCTCACTTTTGCGGCGCGAACCTCCAGGCACGATTGGCAGTTGGCCGTGATGGCGGCGCCGACGGCAATAAGTCCTTTAACTTTTTCATCGAGCATGATTGCCTCCATGTGACGTACCGGCTGGGTACATCTCTTTTGACGGAAAAGAGGCCGCAAAGGATACAGTCACGCCGACGGCGGCTCGGAGGCATGGACGCGAACGCCATCCCAGTCGGGACACGGCTTGACATTTCGATATTTCCATTGCAATAGAATTATAGGAGATAGCAATGGCTGACGCCCACTACGACGATCAAATTGCCCGCTATGCCGATATGCTGGCAGCGCTCGGCACGGAAACGCGGCTCAGGATTGTGCGCCTTCTGCTGTCGGCACATCCCGATGGCCTTGTGGTGGGCGAGATCGGATCGGAGCTTGGCATTCCCGCCTCGACGCTCTCTCACCACCTCGAAAAGCTCAAAAACGAAGAGCTGGTGAAGGTGCGCCGCGAAAGCACTTTCCTGCGGTACACGGCGAATACCCAGGCGCTCCAGGACATCCTCGCCTTCCTCTTCGCCGAATGCTGCACGCGCAACAAAGCCATCAAACCCGAATCCATCACCTGCTGTTAGGAGTGAGCCATGAGCCATACCGATATCAAGGAAGCGGTGCGCGAACGTTATAGCGAGGCAGCGCGACGGGTCAGCCAGGGCGGATCGTGCTGCGGCGGCGATGCTGCGCTTGCGGGAACGAACCCCATCACCTCCAATCTCTACGATGTCTCCGAGAAGGGCGCCTTGCCCGAAGCGGCGGTGCTCGCTTCGCTCGGCTGCGGCAACCCTACAGCCTTGGCGGAATTGAAACCTGGCGAAACGGTGCTCGATCTGGGTTCGGGCGGCGGCATAGACGTTTTGCTTTCCGCGCGCCGCGTTGGCCCAACAGGCATGGCATACGGCCTCGACATGACGGACGAAATGCTGACGCTCGCCCGCCAAAATCAAAACGCGGCCGGCACCCAGAACGTCCAATTCCTCAAAGGCGAGATCGAAAATATCCCGCTTCCGGACAACACGGTCGACGTCATCATCTCGAATTGCGTCATCAACCTTTCAGGCGACAAGGACAAGGTGATCAAGGAAGCCTTCCGCGTGCTGAAACCAGGCGGCCGCTTCGCCGTTTCCGATATCGTCACCCGTGGCGAGGTGCCCGAACAAATCCGCAGGCAAGTCTTGCTTTGGTCCGGCTGCATCGCCGGCGCGCTCCGGGACACCGAATACACCAGCAAGCTTGCCGCGGCGGGCTTCGAGGACATCGGCATCGAGCCCACACGCATGTATACCGGCGATGACGCGCGCGAATTCTTGAGCGGCAAGGGCGTCAATGCGGACGAGATTGCTCCTTATATCGATGGCAAGTTCATGAGCGCGTTCGTGCGGGCTAAAAAACCCGGAAGCACCGCTGACTGCTGCGCGCCCTCCTGCTGCGGATCGTGAGACGCCGGACCTATGAGCGATGCCATCTTCAATGTGCTGTTCCTCTGCACAGGGAACACCGCTCGCTCGATCCTTGCGGAGGGCATCCTTCGCAAGGACGGGGCCGACCCTTTCAACGCCTTCCCGGCCGGCAGCCAGATAAAGGGCACTGTGAAGCCCTATGCGCGCGCAGCGGCGGGCCTTCAACGAAGCCCTCCGCTATTTGCGCAACCGCAAAGCAGCCTTCACATCCCTTGTCGCTTCACAGCATTAGCAAATTGGCGCCATCTGCGCGCTTGAGCGAAATCGGCCGCATGGCGGGTCCGGCCGCCAGCCTTGCAAGGGCTAAAACTGAATAGTATTGAAACCATAGAGGAAGCATTCTCAAATGAGCGCGATCACTGCCAAACTATCGTTCCTCGACCGCTACCTTACGGTCTGGATTTTCGCCGCGATGGCCGCGGGCATTGGGCTGGGCACGCTCGTTCCTGGCGTTAAGGGGTTCATCGACTCCTTCCAGGTTGGCACCACCAACGTGCCGATTGCGCTCGGCCTCATCTTGATGATGTATCCGCCCTTCGCCAAAGTGCGTTACGAGGACCTGCCCCGCGTCTTCCGGGACAAGAAGGTCCTCGGTCTCTCGCTGGTTCAAAACTGGGTCGTTGGCCCGGTTCTCATGTTCGCGCTGGCGATTATATTCCTCCCGGATAAGCCGGAATATATGGCTGGCCTCATCCTCATCGGCCTTGCACGCTGCATCGCTATGGTGATTGTCTGGAACGAGATCGCCGAGGGCTCGACCGAATACGCGGCCGGTCTCGTCGCCTTCAATTCGATCTTCCAGGTTCTGTTCTATAGCGTCTACGCTTGGTTTTTCGTCACCGTGCTGCCGCCGCTGTTCGGGCTATCCGGCTCGGTTGTGAACGTCTCCATCGGCCAGATCGCGCAAAGCGTCTTCATCTATCTCGGAATCCCATGCGCTGCCGGCCTTTTGACGCGTGCCATCATGCTGCGTTTCGTGTCCAAGGACTGGTATCATAGCCACTTTGTGCCGAAGATCGCGCCAATCACTCTTGTGGCTTTGCTTTTCACCATCGTCGTCATGTTCTCCCTGCAGGGCGAAAAGATCGTCACCATCCCTGGCGACGTGGTGCGCATTGCCATTCCACTGTTGATCTACTTTGTGGTGATGTTTGCCGTTTCGTTTGCCATGAGCAAGCGGATCGGGGCGGGCTATGCCAAGTGCGCCACGCTTTCATTCACCGCCGCCAGCAACAATTTCGAGCTGGCAATTGCGGTTGCGGTCGCGGTTTACGGCATAAATTCGGGCGCGGCCTTTGCCGCCGTTATCGGTCCGCTGGTCGAGGTGCCGGTGATGATCGGCCTCGTCAACGTTTCATTGTGGGCAAAGGGCCGCTTCTTTTCCGGAGAGGCTTTGGCGTGATCGCAAGGGGGCGCCTGCGTTATCTCGCCCCCGGGCTGCGGGGCCCCGGGTTGCTTGGCCGGTTAGCGGCCACGGACCCGGGGCGATGATGGCATACGATTTCGGCTTGTGCCTCGCATTGTGTTCGGACTCAATTACTGAGTGAGTGCCGCGATTTTCAGCTTCTTCAGGTCTTGGCCGCGGATTTCGTTTGTGATTGGGTAAAATCCAACGCTCTCGGTTTGCGTCTGGCCCTCTTTCGACAGAATATACTTGACGAATTCGCTGCGCAGCGCATCGAGCGTCTCGCCCGGCTTCTTGTTCAGATAAACGTACAAGTATCGGGCTATGGGGTACTTGCCGGACAGCGTCGCTTCCGCCGACGTATCGTAGCATTGCCCGCCCAAGGAGGTGGACAAGGGCACGGCACGCACGCCTTCCGTTTTGAAGCCGAGGCCGGAATATCCGATCGCATACTTGTCGCCCGCGACCTTTTCAACGACGGCCTCAGAGCCAACCTCCAGCTTAACGTCCTGCTTATAATCGCCGCTGTACAAAACCATTTCCCGGAAAAACTCATAAGTGCCGGAAATCGAATTACGGCTGTAAAGCGCAATCGGCTTTGTCGCCCATTCGCCGCTCAAGCCAAGCTGACCCCAGGTTTTGATGTCGTCGCCGCCCGTAACCTTGCGCGTTGACGAGAATATTTGGTTGAGCTGCGGCATCGCCAAGCAAGCGATGGGGTTGTCCTTGTTGACATAGACCGCCAGGGCATCGATCGCGACGCGAACGGCGGAAGGCTTATAGCCATATTTCATTTCAAACGCTTTAACCTCTGCGTCCGACATGGGGCGCGACATGGGCGCGAATTGCGAAACGCCTTCCAGCAATGCGGGCGGAGCCGTGGCAGAGCCCTTGGCCTCGATTTCTATTCTTACGTCTGGATACCGTTCCATAAACCCTTTGGCCCAGGCCGCCATTGCATTGCTCAATGTATCGGAGCCCACCGACTTGAAATGCCCTGAGATGCCGGGCGCTGTTTGATACGCTGGGAGGTTCGAGTCCAGCGCGAAGGCCGTGGATATGCCCAGCACGCTTGCAATCATCGCCGCGCCGAAGATTCTTAGCTTCATGAAAACCGCTCCTTTTAAAGCCTCGTATTGATGAGGTTCAGCTTAGTTCTAGGTGCTTACGTTCGTGTCATCCGCCAGCCTTTCACGCTATCCGCTTGGGGAGCGCAACGGAAGCCTTCTGGACATTTCGAGACTCAGCCCTTGTAAAATGAAAACTGCGCCTTCCAGTAAGCTTGGATCCGCTGCACCAAGTCTGGCGGCAGCGGGGCATAGTCGAGCGACTCCGCCTGCTCTCGGCCGTGCTCCAGCGCCCATTTGAAGAAGTCCATGGCGACGGTAGTTTGGACGAGGTCCTTGGGCTGCTTGTAGATGATAATGAATGTCGCCGATGTGATCGGGTAAGATTGCTCGCCGGGCGCGTCTGTCATCACAAGATAAAAGTCCTTCGTGGCAGCCCAATCGGCGCTCGATGCCGCATTCTGGAATGCTTGAGCGCTCGGCTTGACGAACTGCCCCGCTTTGTTCTGCACCAGGCCGTATGCCATCTTGTTTTGCAGCACGTAGGCATACTCTACATAGCCGATAGAGCCTTTGGTTTGAGCGACAAAGGCAGCCACACCCTCATTGCCCCTGCCCCCGATGCCCACCGGCCAGTCGACAGCGGTCGCTTCCCCTACTTTGTCCCGCCACTCCGCGCTCATTTTCGAGAGGTAATTTACCCAATTGAATGTGGTCCCTGAGCCGTCCGCACGGTGAGCGACCGTGATGGCGCTGTCCGGCAAAGCTACGCCGGGATTGAGTTTCACAATCGCCGGGTCGTTCCAGTTCTTGACATTGCCGAGGAAAATCTCTGCCAGCAGCTCCCCAGTGAAATGCATTTGGCCGGGCTGAACCCCGTCGAGGTTGACAATGGGTACAACCCCGCCGACTACGAGTGGAAATTGCCCCATGCCCAGCTTCTCTAGTTCATCCGGCTTCATCGGCATGTCGGAAGCGCCAAAAGCCACCGCCGCGGCTTTAATTTGAGCTATGCCGCCGCCAGAGCCGATGGACTGGTAACTGACGTGGTTCCCAGTTTTGGCTTCGTAGCCGGCTGCCCATTTTGCAAGAAGCGGATAGACGAAGGTTGAGCCGGCGCCGACCGTTTCGCCTGCATAGGTAGGAGCTGCGACGGTAAGGCAGGCGGCGATGGCGAGCGCACGAAACCAAGTTTCCAAGGCGACCTCACGTCAAAATGTCTCGACATATCGAGATATAGGGGGTCTGTGACATTTGCATGACGAGGCAGCCGGAAACCGCATGATCGGGTGCTGCAGCGAGAAGCTGGACTGGAACCGCGTAGAGGCTCACTCCATGTCAAAACCCGCAACGCCTCGGAACTCGGCCTTCCACTTTTCGCGGACCCTTTTCTTAGCGGCTTCCGGCAGGGCAACATAATGGAGTGCTTGCGCAATTTCGTCGCCACCGGAGAATGCCCAGTCGAAGAACTTCATGACCTCCAGCGACCTCGATGTTTCCTTGGGCCGTAATGGCAGCAGGACAAAGGTCGTGCTGACCATCGGCCATGCATCTTCGCTAGCTGAGTTGATCATCGACGCCGCAACGTGCTGCGCGTCCGACCAATCCGCCGCTTTGGCCGCGGCCTGAAAGGCAGCAGTCGCGGGACTCAGAAACTTGCCGGACTTGTTTTGAAGGCTGGGCATGGTCAAGGCCGCACTGGCTGCAAATCCAAAGACATATTCTACATATCCAATCGAGCCTTTCGTCTTCTGAACCGCGTCAGCCATACCGTCATTGAGTTTGGCAGAGGGGCCTGTTTGCCAGCGAACCGTGGTTCCGGCGCCGGCCTTTTCCTTCCAGCCGTTATCGATCTCACTAAGGTAGTAGGTGAAAATAGAAGTCGTGCCGGATGGGTCAGATCGATGAACGGGAACGATGGCCAAATCGGGCAGCGTCACGTCCGGGTTTAGAGCCTTAATGGCTGCGTCGTTCCATTTGGCGATATTGCCGAGATAGATATTGGCAATGACCGGACCGGTGAGTTTCAGCCCGGTAGACTTCACCCCATCAAGGTTTACGATCATCACCACTGCACCGATTACCGCCGGGAATTGGAGCAGCTTGCCCGCGGCTAACGCCTCGGCCGGCATGGGCACGTCCGAGGCGCCAAAATCGACAGTGCCGTTCAGTACTTGGGTTTGACCGCCAATGGAGCCTGCTACTTGGTAGTCCAGGACCTTTCCCGTTCTGACCCGGTAAGCGATGCCCCAGGAAACATACACGGACGCAGGGAAGCTCGCGCCTGCGCCTTTGAAATCCGCAGCGCCAACCACGCAGGCCGAACCGGACAGGACCCCCAATCCGAACAGGGCCAGAGCTAGCCAGCGTAGGTTACGAACGGCTTTGAGCATAGCTTCCTCACTTCTAGGCGGGTGAAATTTAAATTGCTGAATGCTGAACCAACTGCTTGCCTCGATGACGCTGCATCGATGCCGATGAAGCATCCGGAACAGCCGCATGCGGAGGCATGCTATTGCGTTTTGAAGACAGGGCTGTGGCAACCGCATTTATTAGAAATCTAACACGGGCTGCCAGAGGTCTTGACCGTTCTAGGACCCACACGCCGTCACCGCGAGGCGGGCTTGGCCGCTGCGGGCGTCAAAAAGCAACAGCGCAAAACAGATGGGGATTTCGCTCGGGGTTAATGAAGTGTTCGTTTTCCTTACAGCTGCGATATGCTTAATGCACGCTTGGTAAACGCCGCATCGCCGTATTTTTCGCCGCCGTCTTCTTGCGAATCTTTTCGCGTTTTTGGCCGGATTCCACGATGCCAAATTCCGTTTAAATATACGCGCGACTTTCAAATTAACCAATCGCGTGGAACTTCGTGCGGGCGCTACGGCAGTAAACTCCTATAATAATCCGCAAGTTATAAAGACGTGTACGGATTTAGTGAATCTGTAAAACACTTGTGTTATATTGCATATAATTGAGAAGGCAGCGCGAAACGCGGAAAAGGCCGCTGGAATACATTAACAGGAGGTGACCGAAGGTGCGCCAGAGACTTATACCAGCCAAACGTCCTGACCGGCCGCGTGCAGTGCCGCGTGGCGGTCCCTGGGGGCTGGTGCCTATGCTGTACGCCCGCCCGGCGCCGGGCGGGCGTGGTCAGAATGGCATGGCGTCCAGTTGCTCATGGGACCGGCGAACTACAGCCTGCCATGCACCACCCGTGTGCCGCACACGATATCGTGCAATGCCTTCTTTTGATCTGTCCAAGCGATCATCAAAAATCCCAAGCCCGCAGGGATCGAGGAGAGAAGGTATGCAAGCATCCGCTTCAAGGCCAGCCGGCCAGTCACTCTTCCGCCATCTACACGCACGATGTGAATAGCGCAGATCCGTTTACCCGGCGTTGCTTGCCACGCTTGCGATGGGTAGTAGAGCCAGTAGAAAAGTATCACAAGAACGGCCTCCGGCGCGAGCCCACGATAAAACCACTCTGCCGCGCTGCTGGAGGAGTATCCTTCCGATAGTAAAATTACGCCGATATTGATTGCAACGACAATAACCACCGAAACAAACAGGGCAGACATCAACATGAAATCGATAATAAATGCCAAAGCCCTTATCCAGAAACCAGCATATTCGAGTTGGACCGTAGCAGCCTTTGCCCCCTGCGCGAATTGTACTGTCGTCTGGATTGAAATTTCCGATTCCAAAGGTGCTCTTGGATAGCTCGCTTCACTCATTATTGCTACTCCCGAATACCAATTTGAAAGATTGTTATGACGGTGCTTGCCATCGCGCGCCCTTGCCACAGCAGTAGGGCGCGGCGCTTGCCACCACTGCAGGCTTGCTGATCGAGGTGCCCGTGATCTTGCCGGCCGTGAGTATCGTGTACAGGCCGGCTCTGTTGTTCGCCGGCGGACGGCGGATGGTTCAGCCGCCCAGTTTCCTGCCATTCATCGAAGCGGCGCGCCGGACAGCACTTCCGCAGCGATGTTTTTCGAGAGGCGTCGCGCGCTTAAGCGATGTCCTCGGGCACATCAGCCATTTGTCCGATTTCGTCGATCTTTTTCTGTAGCGCGAGGCGCGCCAGCGAGGCCAACGGAAGGCTGGTGAACACATCGATGCGCCGCTGAAGCATGCGAAATGTGCTGAGGAACGCAACCCTCTTTTCGGCTTCCTTCCCCTCGGCGGTTGACGGGTCCGGCACACCCCAATGGGCCGTCATCGGCTGTCCCGGCCACATGGGACACACCTCCTTGGCCGCATCGTCGCAGACAGTGAATACGAAATCCATGCGAGGCGCATCGGGCGACGCAAATTCATCCCAGGATTTCGAGCGAAGGCCGCTTACGTCGAAGTTAAGATTCCTCAAGAGGTCCATGGCATAGGGATGGACTTGGCCCCGCGGGTGACTTCCCGCGCTAAAGGCGCGGAATTTGCCTCTGCCGGACCGGTTGAGAATCGATTCCGCAATTACGGATCGCGCCGAGTTGTGGGTGCACAAGAAAAGAACGTTAAAGACTCGATCGCTTGGGACGGAGTTACTCATGGCAATCCTCGCTCTCTTCGCAAAGACTTTTGGATTTGGTGAAGGCAGCGCCGCAAAGTTCAGGATGGCCGGCGCAGCATTCTTCGGTTAGATATTCGATAAGCTGGCGAACGCCTTCGACATGCAGTGCATAGCGAACGAACCGGCCATGGCGCATTTGCGTGACAAGTCCAGCCCGATCCAGCTCTTTCAAATGAAAGGACAAGCTTGTCGCACTGATGCCTACTGCCTTTCCGATTTCCCCCGCGACAACACCGGCAGGCCCGGCTGATACGAGATGCCGGAAGATGGCAAGCCGGTTTTCCTGGGCGAGGGCGGCGAAGGCTCTGATGGCAGCGATATTCTCCATGAGTTCCACTATACAACAATTATTGAATTGTGCAACAAAGAAGCGTTCGCACCTGTCTTTAAAAAAGGACCCGCGTTGAATGAGCATCGTCATCTATCACAACCCCGCTTGCGGGACTTCGCGCAACACGCTCGCCATGATTCGCCAAAGCGGCGAGGAGCCTGAGGTCATCGAATATTTGAAGACGCCTCCTACCCGGGAAAGGCTCAAAGAACTCATCGGGGCAATGGGCATCTCCGTTCGCGCCCTGTTGCGCGAAAAGGGTACGCCCTATCATGAGCTTGGCCTAACCGATCCGAAATGGCCGGACGATGAGCTTATCGATTTCATGCTTGCCCATCCGATCCTTATCAACCGGCCCATTGTGGTGACGCCCAAGGGCGTCAAGCTGTGCCGCCCGTCAGAGGCCGTGCTGGACATTCTGCCCAACCCAAACATCGGGCCGTATACCAAAGAGGATGGCGAAGTCGTGATAGACGCCAGCGGGAAGCGCCTTAGGTAAAGGCCGGCGCAATCACGCCTCAGGTCTGCGGTTGCCGTCAGGCAAGCCAGGGCTCGCAGCCCTTCAACGCTGTGACCGCACCTCGGATGTTCAACATCCCAGGACCTTCGAGGCGTTCCATGAACCGGGAGGCATACGGTTTTGAAGGAAATAGGCGGGACTTAAATCGATTGGCCCGGCCGGTCTCGCGGCGCGTGCAACCGCGCCAGGCGTCGCGAGCGCGACATATAGCGGGCACGTAGTGCAACTTGTAATCAAACCGTCACATTCCTTCGATACCAGAAGTCTGGATGTCGGATATCGTAGACATGTTAACTTAGGGCGAATCCGCTTGCGGAGAACGTCTATGTCCGCATCCGCCGAAGCACATATGCGCTACGTCGTTCAACGAAGGGAAAGCGTAATGAAATTTAAGTATTTAGGCAGCATCGTCGCGGCGAGCCTGATGCTGGCCGGAGTTGCGGCCGCTGTCGAGCTTGACGCGGCCTTGCCGCCGTATAAGGCGGCAAGCGGGATTTCCGGCCAAGTGAAGTCCATCGGTTCCGATACTCTAAACAACGAAATGACGCTCTGGGCCGAAGGCTTCAAGGCGATCTACCCCAACGTGAAGATCGAGATCGAGGGCAAGGGTTCCTCGACCGCTCCGCCGGCGCTTGTCGAAGGCACGTCGCAATTCGGGCCGATGTCCCGCCCCATGAAGGCGAAGGAAGTCGAGGCCTTCGAAAAGAAATATGGCTATAAGCCCACGCCGTTCCGCGTCGCCGTCGATGCGCTCGCCGTTTACGTGAATAAAGACAATCCGATCAAGTGCCTGACGCTGCAGCAGGTCGATGCGATCTTTTCGAAGGGCCGCAAGGGCGGTTTTTCGAAAGACATCGCGACGTGGGGCGATGCCGGTATGACTGGCGAGTGGGCGTCCAAGCCGATCTCGCTGTACGGACGTAATTCGGCGTCTGGCACTTACGGCTACTTCAAGGAAGTGGCTCTGTTCGACGGCGACTACAAAGACACCGTGAAAGAGCAGCCCGGCTCTTCGACCGTCGTCCAAGGCGTCGCAAGCGACAAATTCGCCATCGGCTATTCCGGCATCGGTTACAGAACCGCGGACGTGCGTCCGGTTCCGATCGCCGCGAAGGAAGGGGCAACTTGCTACGACACATCGGCGGAATCGGCATATGCGGGGAATTATCCGATCGCTCGCTTCCTCTACATCTACGTCAACAAGAACCCCAATCAGCCTCTCGATCCGCTTCGCGGAGAGTTCGCAAAGTATGCGCTTTCGAAGGAAGGGCAGACTGAGACGATCAAGGGCGGATACTATCCGATCACGAACAATCTTCGTGTCGAAGACTTAAAGACGCTCGGCCTCGACTAATAAACCGGAATTAATGGCGGCCTAGCGCCGCCATTATCCTTGATCTCTGAGTGGCTGTTCGGGTGTGTGATGGCGAATGAAACTTCTGTAGCCGGTGCTACAGCTGGACGGCCAAGAGCAAGGTCTCGCGTTACGCGGCGCTCCGTTCTAATCAGCGACGCCATCGCCAATTGGGTCATCCGCATCGGCGGCCTCGGCGTCATCATTGCCGTCTTCGGCATCATGGTTTTTCTGGTCGGCGTTGTGTGGCCTCTCTTTTCTGGCGCACATCTTCTTGGGCAGCATGACGTAAGACTTGAGGGTGTCTCGGGCCGTGTCCTTTCCGAACTCGTCGATGAATACACGACGCTTATCGTTTCCGTCGAGGAGAGCGGCCAGGTTGTTGTTAACGATCTCGGGAGCGGGCGCCTCCTCAAGTCCAATAGCTTTTTGACAGGAGACCGGAAGGTCACCGCATTTGCCAGGACCTTGCGCGGCGATGACGTCGCCTTTGGGTTCGACGACGGTACGCTGCGCCTTGGGCGCATCAAGATATCCGCCGAAATTCTCAGCGCGGCAAACTTGCCCTCCGGTCTTACCAAGCTCACTGGAAACGGACTAACAAACGGCGAGGCGGTCTATATTCCTATAGAGAACGAACAAGTCCGTAAGCTTTCGGTGTCGGTTGCCCTCGACGAGCCGCAGTACGTCGCGCCAGACGGGACGGCGCTTGTCGCCATCGATTACCGCATCGGAGGCACGGTCGAGCGCCCAACGCGATCCTTCGTCTCCGTCGATGCAGAGGGCGCGGTCCGGCTCAGCCGCCTTGAGACTAAGCGCAATCTTTTGACGGGTAAGGAGCAATCTTCCCTTTCCTCCGTGGAGCTTCCCCATTTGCCTGCTGGAACCGATGTTGCTTCGGTGCTCATGACAAGTCAGGCTGACCAGGTTTACATCGCCGAGCGGTCGGGATGGGTTTCCCGCTACGACGCTCGCGAGCCTTCCAAGGCGACACTTGCCGAACGCATCCGGTTCACGCCAGAGGGCGTGGGCCTGACCGTTCTTGGCTTCTTGGTAGGAGAGCAGTCGATCGTTGCTGGCGGTTCGGATGGATCGGTGAACGTCTTTTTCAGGCTTAATACCCCCGGCGCGAAAACGGCCGACGGTTTCGTTCTCGCGAAAGCCCACGAATTGCCGCCGCAGCAGGCCGCCATCTCCGCTTTCGATGCGAGCGAACGCAGCAAGATGTTCGTCACGGCGGACACCGCCGGGGATATCTGGGTGCGCCACTCCACCAGCGAGCAGACCCTTATCAAGCTGCGAACTGGTGGCGGGAAAGTGAGCGCCGTCTCGCTTTCGCCGAGAGAGAACGCGGTTGTTGCTGTGGTGGGAGACGAGAAGGCGGTCACCTTCGGTATCGATGCCCCCCACCCTGAGACCACGCTTCGATCCATCTTCGGCAAAGTCTGGTACGAGAACTATCCAGGGCCGGCCTATACTTGGCAGTCCTCTTCGGGGACGGATGCTTTCGAGCCCAAATTCTCGCTCGTTCCCTTGATCTTCGGAACTGTGAAAGCCTCTGTCTACACGCTCCTGTTCGCGATCCCGATAGCGCTCTGCGCCGCGATTTACACCTCGCAGTTTCTTGGGGGCGGCGTTCGCAGCGTGGTTAAGCCCGCGATGGAGATGATGGCCTCGCTGCCATCCGTCGTGTTGGGCTTTATCGCGGCGCTTATTTTGGCGCCGATTGTCGAGAACTGGATCGGCGCGGTCGTGCTCGCCTTCGTCTGCCTGCCGCTCTCGCTTTTCGCCGGGGCGCATCTCTGGCAACTCCTTCCTCAGTATATCTCGCTCCGCGTTGGCGGAGGCGCGAAGCTCCTCTTCATCGGGGCCTCACTTGTTGCAGGTCTTTATGCGGCAATATATCTGGCCCCCCTATTCGAACAGGTCTTTTTCGACGGAGATTTCCGTGCCTGGACGAACGGGGCCGGGTCCAGCGGCCCCTTCATGATGCTGCTCTTTTGGCCGTTTTCATTCGCTGGACTGGCGTTTTTCCTCAGATCCGTCCCCATCTTTTCAGGAAACGGACAATCCGGGAACAATGGCGCAATCGAGTTCGTGCGCTGGGCGGCGACGCTGGCAATATCGCTTGCCATCGCGGCGGTGCTCGCGCGCTTGAGTGTTTGGGCTGGTATCGACGTTCGCGGCTCGTTCATCGGCACTTATGTCCAGCGCAACACGCTTGTTGTTGGCTTTGCCATGGGCTTTGCGGTCATCCCAATCATGTACACGATCGCGGAAGATGCGCTTACTGCCGTGCCCGAACATTTGCGCGCGGCGAGCCTCGCCTGCGGTGCCACGCCGTGGCAGACCGCGATGAGGGTGATCGTGCCAACGGCGCTAAGCGGAATTTTCGCAGCCATCATGATCGGTCTCGGCCGGGCCGTGGGCGAGACCATGATCGTAGTGATGGCGGCGGGCAACACGCCCATCATCGATTGGAACATCTTCAGCGGCCTGCGCGCGCTTTCCGCGAACATTGCCGTGGAGCTGCCCGAAGCGGTCAAGGACGGCACGCTCTACCGCATGCTGTTCTTGGCCGCGCTCACCCTGTTCATCATGACCTTTGTACTCAACACGCTGGCTGAACTTGTCCGGCTCCGTTTCCGCAAGCGCGCGGCGCAACTTTAGGCGGCTCGATCATGACCACGATAACGACAGACGAGTTTCGCCCGGTGGATAGCCCCAAGGCCGAGGCCACGATCAAGCGCAACATTACAATACCGCTGAAAGCGCGGGGCGAGCCGGCGCTCTGGGCACTCGGCGGCGCGCTTTCGGTTGGCATCGTGATGATTCTGGGGTTCTTGCTGCTCGTGTTTTGGAATGGATTCGCGACCTTTATTCCGAAGCCTGTCGTGGCCCTCACGCTGAAATCTGGCGAGCTCATAGCCGGAGAGCCGTCGCGCACGGAACTCTATAAACTGACTCCAGAGGCAGTAAAGGCGCTTCCTCCGGCAGACGCTGCTAAAATAGCGGCGCGCGGCGGATACGAGCAGCGGACACTCTACCGCACCGGCAATTACGATTTAAACGGCTACGATTTTAAGTGGGTGGACAACCGCGACGTGGCGCGTGTCGAATACCCTGCGGATATCGTTTTTGTGGAGCGGCTCGAATGGGGCGCTTTCGTAGGCCGGATCAAGGCCGCCGTCATCGGCGGCAAGACGCTGACAGTTCTGGTTCCGAACGATCCGGCTCTCCTGCAAGCCCACGAAGCCGCGCTCGAACGGCTGCAGGCTATCCGCAATATCGAGCGCAATCTGATCGGCCACGTGAATTACGATTTGGAGCGCTTGCGGCTCAAGGTGCGGCGCGCCGAATTGAGCTATGGACCGGCGTCGCCGGAGGCCGCCACGGCGCGCGCCTCGGAGGCAGAGGCTTCCGGTCCTCTAAAGGCAAACTACGAGCGGCTCGCGGCCGAGGCTCAGCGCATCAGACAAATAGACCAAGCAAATACCGTTACGCTTGCGGATGTCGTAGGGAAAGAAAAGACGCTTCCTCTCTCTAGCCTTGTCCGTTTTTACGCCGCCAATAATCTCACGCTTGCAGACAAGATCGGGATCTACTTCTCCCGCTGGTGGGAATTCCTAAGCACCGAGCCGCGAGAAGCCAACACTGAAGGCGGCGTGCTGCCGGCCATCTTCGGGACAGTCGCGATGACGCTTCTCATGGTGCTGATGGTCGCGCCCGTCGGCGTCATCACGGCCCTCTATCTTCGCGAATATGCGAAACAGGGGCGGCTTGT
>JBKQNN010000360.1:0-4177 GCA_052145975.1 Rhodomicrobium sp.
TTTTGTGCGAATCTGTTGAAGCTATGGCCAGGAACGGTTAAGGCTTCGTTAACGCTGGCCGCTTTGCCGGTCCAGGAGGAGAAAATAGTGCGGCAAGGAGCGGCGGCATGAGCCAGGACGGGAAAAACGAGAGCGCGCGATCCGCTCAGGAATTGCAGCGGCTCTTGGCCATCATGGCCAAGCTGCGCGATCCGCTCGATGGCTGCCCTTGGGATCAGAAGCAGACTTTCGCGACCATCGCGCCCTACACCGTCGAGGAAGCGCACGAGGTCGCCGACGCCATCGAACGCGGGGACATGTACGATCTCAAAGACGAGCTGGGCGATCTCCTGCTGCAGGTCGTGTACCACGCGCGCATGGCCGAGGAGGCCGGGCACTTCGCCTTTGCGGATGTCGCCAATGCCATTTGCGAAAAGATGATCCGGCGGCATCCCCACGTTTTTGGGGATTTGGCCGAAGCTCCGCCCGGTATGTGGGAAGCGATCAAGCAGGCCGAACGCGAGGCTAAGGCTGTGCAAACCGGCGATAGCGCGGAGCCGGGGCTGTTCACGGGGATTCCCGCGGGGTTGCCCGCACTGATGAAAAGTGCCCGGCTGCAGAGCCGCGCGCGGCGTACGGGTTTCGATTGGCCGTCGGTCGAGCCTGTTCTCGGGAAGGTCGAGGAGGAACTCGCGGAACTCAAGGCGGAAATTGCGGCGCCTGCGGGCGCGGATAAGGAAAAGCGCCAGTTCGAGGAGTTCGGCGATCTGATGTTCGTGATCGTCAATCTGGGCCTGCACCTTGGCATCGACGCGGAATCTGCTTTGCGCGCCGCCAACCAGAAGTTCGTAGGGCGGATGGAATCGATGCTGGCCCAGGCCAAAGCGAGCGGCAGAGAGTTTAACGGCATGACGCTCGACGAAATGAACGTGCTTTGGGACCGCGCGAAGGAAGCGGAGCGCAAGCAGGCGCCGGACAGCACCGCGGAATGAACCGCCGCGGGCATATTGAAACGCCGGGGGCGCTGCCCCTGGATAAATCCTTGTTAACCAAGTCTTTGCAGTTTTCTTGGCCCACATCCCAAAATCCATCCGGTTTTCTTCAGGAGCCATTATAGCAGCAATGTCTTTTCAAATTATGAAGTGACCTACTAACGCACTGATATCATTAGAGAAAATGCGGTTTCGCCGCGGCGCATGCCTGCGCGAAATGCACCGTTTTATGGTTAACATTAAAACTTCGCGTATATTTAATAGTATTTTGGAGTCGTAGAAATCGACCTAAAGCGGGAAAAGATTCGCAGAAAGACGGCGGCGGAAAATATGCGCTGCCCACGTTTACCATCCGCGCATTAACTATAGTAAGCTCCTACGCAAAACATACAGTCCGTTAAGGTCCCGGCCGTCATCGCCCTCCATTTTTCGGTCGCATTTAAACAAGATAGCTTGGCGTGCCGCCCAAGAGCTGGAGGCCATTTCCGGCTACCTCCCTCCCGTGCAGGAATCGCTCCACCGCCGGCGGTCAACCGATGGGCCAGCGGGTCATTTGCTTCCCGTTCGGACGGTGGCCTAGCTTTCCGCTTGTCATTTGAGGGGCGCTATTGAAGCCCACAGTTCATAGTTGTGAGTATATACAGACCGCGTTTCATTCGCTTGCCGTCGACTATCTCGCACTCGGACAGATATTGCTGCGCCCATCTTGTAGCGGCGTCCCTGCTGGAAATTGTATCGCTTGCGTTTGAGACTAGGTACGAGTCGTACTCAAGGCCCGCCATGCCCCAACTCTCCCAAGACGTAATAATCCCATCTGTCATAGAAAAATTGGCGGCCAACTGGCGGTGTGTCTGATACCAAAACCAAAAAGCTACCGGCTCACGCACGCGCTGCACTCCGATAAAAATCGTGGGAGTCAGAACGGCTATCACTGCAAGAGTTGCCAGGGCCGGCCGTCGCTGTTCTGGGCGGTTCCCGGCAAGCCCCCAAAGAAGAAGCCCCACGCAGATAACCAGCAGCGTTGGAAAATACAAAAAAATGCAAAATATAAAGGTTCCCCAGCCTCTATCCCACGCGATCGGACCGGCGGTCACCAAAATGGCAACACCGGCCACGGCAGGCAGCCATCGAAGAGAACGGTCGGTCATCATATGACACCCTCAGAGAAATAGTCTGCCGGCCCGCAATGCTTCGTGGTCCTAAACTAAACCGCCCATAAAAAAAGAAGCCAAAACGTTGGCGAAGCCTGGCAACCCTGCCTAAGTCGCCTCGCGGCGCAGATGCCGGTCGAGGTCCCCTTCCCGCTCCTGGGCTACGCGCACCTCGAATTCGACGCCGCCGGCGGGATCGTCGCGGCGGCCGAGGATTTCGGTGTTCTCGTAAAGCCAATGGATGAGCGGGCCATCGCCGTGGCCCACGGCAACGGTGCGCGTGCAGGTCTGCTTTTGCAGGCGCTGGCGTATGAGGGCGGCGAGCGCGGCAAGCCCCTCCCCTGTCGCTGCCGATACGAGCACGGCCGGATGCCTGCGATGCGCCGCCTGATTGGCCAGCCCTTCGTGCTCGTCCTGCGGCAGGAGGTCCGCCTTGTTCCAGACTTCGATTACGCGGGTGTCCTGCTCGTGAGCGCCGATGCCGATTTCGCTCAAGACCTTCACGACCTCGATGCGCTGGGCCTCGGAGGAATGAGAGGCGATGTCGCGCACGTGCAAGATCAGGTCGGCTTCGAGCGTCTCTTCGAGCGTCGAGTGGAAGGCCGCGATGAGCTGCGGGGGCAATTCGGAGACGAAGCCAACGGTGTCCGACAGGATGAAGGCGCCCCCTTCCGGGAATTTCACGCGGCGCAACGTCGGATCGAGCGTTGCGAACAGCATATCCTGCGCCAGCACGCTAGCACCTGATAAGGCGTTGAAAAGCGAGGACTTTCCGGCGTTGGTATAGCCCACCAGCGAGACCACCTGCTGCTGCGTCTGCTTCCTGCGCTTCCTGTGCAGGCGGCGGGTGCGCTCAACCACGCCAAGCTCGCCCTTGATGGTGTCGATGCGCTCGGAGATGGCACGCCGGTCGGCCTCGATTTGCGTTTCGCCCGGGCCGCCAAGAAAGCCGAAGCCGCCCCGCTGCCGCTCCAAGTGCGTCCACGAGCGCACGAGCCGGCTTTTCTGATAGGTCAGGCGCGCGAGTTCCACTTGTAGCCGCCCGGCTTTGGTTTGGGCCCGCTCGCCGAAGATTTCCAGAATGAGCCCGGTCCGGTCGAGAACCTTGGCGTTCCAGGCTTTTTCAAGGTTGCGCTGCTGGATGGGCGTCAGCGCGTGGTCGACGATGACGACCTCCGCGTCCTCCGCGCTCACGATAGCGCCGATTTCCTCGACCTTGCCCGATCCGAACAGGGTCGCGGGGCGCGGCTGGGTCAATGGCACTATCCCGGCGAAGCAGACGTCGAGCCCGATGGCGTTGGCGAGACCCGCCGCCTCCGACAGGCGCTCCGATGGCGTGAGATAGCTTCGCGCCCGGCCTGGCTGCGGCGTCTCCGCGAATTTGCGGATCGGAACGGCCACAACAGCCCGCGTAGGTTCAACCGGAGAAGCTGGCGGCGGCGGAAGGTCTTCCGCTGGCCGGCTGCCGCGATGCGCCTGGCGCTCCTGTGGGGTGAGCTTCCTCAACGGTGCTAACGTTCTCCGTTCTGATCGCCGTCCAAAAAGGAAATGGGTCCGCCCGGCATGATTGTCGAGATCGCATGCTTGTAGACAAGCTGCGAATGGCCGTCGCGTCGCAAGAGGACGCAAAAATTGTCGAACCAGGTGACGATGCCCTGCAGCTTCACACCGTTGACCAGGAAAATCGTAAGCGGCGTTTTGTTCTTTCTTACATAGTTGAGAAATGCGTCTTGCAAGTTTTGTTGTTTTTCTGTAGCAGCCATGACCTGTCCGTTCTTCTCTCGCGGCACTCGCGGCCGCTTGTCGCACTTGCTGTTTTGCCCCAAAACCGCGCCCAGCAAAACCGGGCGCAGCTGCACCATCGGCGCCGCCTTTCCCGGTCTCCATCCTTCGTAAAGCGAAATTTTGCCGTTTATAGTCCAGAAGCGCGAGTAGATCAGGTGCAGGATCGCGTGCTCGACTCCGCCGATGTACTGATCGATTGGAAACCAATATGCAACCGCAGCGGTATCAAATGGAGCCCGATCGTCCTTCGCGCTGGTGTAGCGGTAGAAG
>JBKQNN010000361.1:0-11090 GCA_052145975.1 Rhodomicrobium sp.
GACCGCCGTCGATCCGGTGTAGAACAGATGGTCGAAGGGCAGGGCGGAGAAGGCAGCACCCACCTCCGGTCCGCCAAGCACGGTTGCCACTTTTTCGGCTGGAAACAGCTTGGCGAGAAAGGTAGCCATGAACTCCGATGTATGAGGTGTCAACTCCGATGGCTTAAGCATCACCCGGTTGCCCGCCGCGAGTGCTGCGATCAGCGGCACGATGGCGAGATTGAACGGATAATTCCACGGGCTGATGATGCCCACCACGCCCAGCGGCTGATAGACAATCCGGGCACTGGCGGGGAACAGCTCCAGGCCCACGTTTACCCGCTTGGGCCTCATCCAGGCTGAAAGATTGCGCAGTGTGTAGCGGGCGGAAGCGAGCACCGGCCAGACATCGGCGAGCAGGGTTTCGTGCCGCGACCGGTTGCCGAAATCGGCCGAAATCGCAGCCGCAATCGCATCCGCCTCCTTCTTGACCGCCTCCATCAGCTTCCTGATATCGGCCTTGCGTTCGCCAAGCGGCGGCGGCCCGGCACGTATAAAGGCTTGGCGCTGAAGGGAAAGTATATCCCCGGGCTCCAAGCCTGCCTCGACGCGGACGGCTTCGATTGTAGTCATGGCGGCTTTCCTCCTGCGGTCACATGGACAGCGAGCCTTCCCGGAAGGCGGTACGGTCGAGCCAAGCGTTGATCAGCACGGGCTTTCCCGCCTTTGCGGCCGCCTTGGCCCGCTCAAGCGCCATCGGAATTTCCGTGTTGCGCTTAACCAGAATGCCCTCCGCACCAAAGCCCGCCGCGACCTCGTGATAATCGCTGCGCGCGAGCGTTGTTGCAACATCGTCTTTGAGCACCTTCACCTGTTCCCGCGCTATCTGCGTCCAGCCGGCGTCGTTGCCCACGACCGCAATAACGGGCACGCCGTGCCGCACGAAGGTGTCGAACTCGGCGATGCTGTAGCCCAAAGCGCCATCGCCGAAGATGGCCCAGACCTCGGCGCCTGGCCGGCAAAGGGCTGCGCCGAGCGCGAAACCGCCGCCAACGCCGAGCGTGCCGAATGGGCCCGGATCGAGCCAGCCAAGGGGGCCGCGGGGCTTGAGGATGTAGGAGGCCGCGCCGACGAAATCGCCGCCATCGGCGACGAAAACCGCGTTATCGCTGGCAGCGGAATTGACGGCCTTCAAGAGCGCGATGGGGTTGACGAACTCGCCTTCCAACTTGGCTTGCTCTGCGATTTCGGCTTCGCGTGCGGCGTCTCTGGCGTGCAGAGTGGCCAGCCAATCGCGCCAGCGGGGGGCGTGGTTGTCCGGGATCCATCCCGCTGTGAGCTGCTCCAAGAAGATGCCCGCATCCCCGATTGCCGCGATGTCCGGCACGCGGTTAAGACGCGCCTCCTTGCGGCTGCGATTGGCCGCGATCAGCGTGGCCGAGCGGCGCACATGGCGGCCATAGTCCAGGCGGAAATCGCAGGGCACCCCGGCCAGAAGCACGCAATCGGCCTCCTTCAGCGCTTCGCGGCGCTTATGCCGGAGCTGGAGCGGGTTGTCCCGTCCGAGCAGCCCCCGTGCCATGCCTGACAGGTAGACAGGAATGCCAAGCCGGGAGATCGCGTCCGCGATGCTGGCGGGATCGATTCCACCTGACAGCGCCTGGCTGCCGATGATGGCGATGGGCCGCTCCGCGCGGGACAAAGCCCGTTCCGCTGCGGCAGCCTTCGAAAGCGGCGCCAACGGCGCGGAGATTTTGCGCGGGCAGGGCGGCCTGGCGGGAGTGCTGTTGCCGAACATGCTGGCAAGATGCCGCTCCACATAAAAGCGCAGCAGCCGGGCCGCGATGCGGGTGCCCTTGCCGGCCGCATCGCCGTACCAATGACGCACAAGGCCCTCTTCGTAGAGCACGTCCAGCGGGCATTCGATGAAGGCCGGCCCTTGGACGCCCGAGCGCGCGGAAGCGAAGGCGTTTTCCACGGCGGCGATGAGATCGCGTACATGGCGGACACGCTTAAGGAATTTCACGTTCGGCGCAGCTATCGGGCGCTGGTCGATATCCTGGAGCGCGCCGCGCCCTTGCAGAAGCGTCGGCGCCGCCCCGCCTAGCAAAACCACCGGCGATTGGGCGAGCTGCGCGTTCTTTAGGGCCGTCACGGCGTTCGTCACGCCAGGGCCTGCCGTTACCGCTGCGACGCCCGGAACGCCGGTCAGCCTCGCGGTGGCATCGGCGGCAAATACGGCGGCTGCCTCGCCGCGTGTGTCGACGACGCGGATGCCGCGGGCCTTCGCACCAGCGAGGATGGGCGAAATGTGCCCGCCGCAGAGCGTGAACAGTAGGCGCACTCCGTGCGCTTCAAGCGCCGCCGCGACGCGATCGCCGCCATGCCCGGCAGGTTTTGCATCCGCCTTCATCGCGTTTTCCCCGTTCATGAGTGCCCTGTAATCGACCTTGCCCACACGCGTTTTCGGCAATTCGCGGCGGAATCTGACACTGCGCGGGCACGACCATTTGATGAGTTGCGCGCGGCAATATTCGATCAGCTCCTGTTCCATCGCGGGCGTACCCAGCGCAGCGTTCTTGAGCACAACGAAAGCCTCTACGCGCTCCCCCTGACGCTCGCCGGGTACGCCCACCACGCAAGCCTGGACGACAGCCGGATGCTTCTGCAGCACCGCCTCGACCTGCGCCGGGAAGACATTGAAGCCCGACGATTTGATCATGCGCTTGAGTCGGTCGGTGAAGTAAAAAAAACCGTCCGCGTCCATACGGCCAAGATCGCCGGTATGCAGCCACACGCGGCCGTCGCCATGGGTGCGCAGAGCCTCGGCTGTGGCCTGCGGATCGTTCAAATAGCCGGTCATCACGGACGGCCCGGACAGGCAGATTTCGCCTTCGCTCCCAGCGGGAAGCTCTTGCACCGTTCCCGGCTTGGAAATCTTGGCCAGCATATCGGGGAGTGGCACCCCGATGCTGCCCTCGCGATGCTCGTTGAGCGGCATGGCCATAATGGCGGTCACGGTCTCGGTAAGGCCGTAACCCTCGCGCAGCTTCACGTTTCCGCCGCGCGCGGCGGCGAGCCCATCGAAGCTCTCCTTGACCGCGCGGGGCAGCTTGTCCCCGCCGCAATAGGCTGCCCTAAGGCAGGCAAGATCGGCCTTTTTCAGCGAGGGATTCCGGGCCAGCGCCTCGTAAAGCGTGGGCACACCCGCAATGAGTTCTGGCCGCTTGCTCCGGATGAGGTTGGCTGCAATCTCCGGGCTGAAGAGGGGCGCGAGCACGGCCTTTCCGCCCTTCATAAGGGTCGCGTTCACGCACACGCCGAGGCCAAAGCCATGGAAAATCGGCAGAATGGCCAGCATCGTGCGGCCTTCCCATTCGCTGCCGCCCCAGGCCGCCACCTGCATTCCTTCGGCGATGAAGTTGCGGTTCGAAAGCACGATGCCTTTGGGCAGGCTGGAGGTGCCGCCAGAAAAGAGTATGGCGGCTGGATCCTCCGGCCCTGTCCCCGCGGGAGGCGCCGGCGGATGCCGCTCATGCATGAGCGTTTTCCACCATACGGCGCGGCCATCGGCTGGCACCTTGGGTATTTTGCGGCCCTCGGTGAGCGCGAAGCCCGCTGCCTTGAGCGGCGAGAGATAGTCGGGTATGCGCGCCAGGACGATTTTTTCAATCGCATTGCGAGGCTTGATATGCGCGAAGCGGCCATAGAAGGCGTCGAGTGTCAGTACGATGCGCGCTTCCGTGGCGTTCAGGTATTGTTCAAGCTCTGGCGGAGCCGAAAGCGGATGCACCATAGCGGGCACCGCGCCAAGCTTGTTGACCGCATAGAATGCGATGACGCCTTGCGGCGTGGTCGGCATGCTGATGAGTATACGGTCCCCTTGCTTGAGGCCAAGTGCGGCGAGCCCGTTGGCACAAGCACCTATCTCCCGCAAAAAACCGGAATAGGTCTCTTCGGTGTCCATGAAATCCCAGGCGACAGCATCGGGCGTCCTCTCAGCGGACGCCGCCACCGCCTCATAGAGTGTCAGAGGCGGGTAGGACAGGTTCGCGTGAACGGCTCCGTACCACCGCAGCCAAGGGCGCGCGGCGGAGGGCGATGCTTCTGCAACGGCCGGGATCTCGCTCGTCTGCAAGGCAATCCCCAATTCGCCCTAGTTAAACGCCTGGAAAAACATGCGCCTGCGCTGGCGGATGTCAAGAGCGTTGCAAACGGTGACACCAGCGTCCTGGCAGGCGTTGGCTATCCCGCCGCTGCGGAGGGCGTTGGCGGCGTTGCGCCTCCAACGGTGAGGATTGGCCGGCGGCGCCCGGTGGCGCGGAAGCCGCACCAGCAAAAATTTCCCCGCAGCGGCGCTTCGGGGAGCTTGCCTGATCGCGGCTTGCGCGTTAGCTTTAGCAGATTAAGGTGTTTTTCTAGGTACGAACAGGTTCATGAAAATGCTCTTCCCAGCCCTGCTTTTGGGCTCTGCTATCGCGTTCGCCGTAGGCGCTGCTGCTGCACAGGAACCGCAAACGGCAACACAGAATCCATTCGGCCAAGGGGCGCAGCAGGCAAGTCCAGCCAGCACAGTAACGAAGAAAAAGAATACACGTGCCGCTCCCGCGCTCACCGCCGGTCAGTTTGCAAACGAAGCGGACGCGAAGGCCAACTGCCCCAGCGACACGGTGGTATGGGCGAATATCGGCACCAAGGTCTATCACCACGCTGGCGCCGGCTCCTACGGCAGGACGAAGCACGGCGCCTATATGTGTGAGAAAGATACCGCTGCCGCCGGATTCCGCGCCGCCAAGAACGAAAAGAGCAAATAGCGCTTCGGCCTCACCGGGCGGCTGTCACGGCGCTGTAATTGAAATAAGATAGAAGAAACAAACCTTGCACTCCCGAATTCCTAGGGTGCGGCTTGGCGCGTAAGCCGCATTTAGCGAAGGGTTATTCCCAATGTACGGCAGGGCTGTTTCCCCCTTGAGCCATAAACCGCGATTTCCCCCTAACATAGGGGCAAAGTGCCAGTCTGTGTAATTGAAGCAGGTCAAGCGGAAACGAAACGCTTTATTGAGCCGGGAATTTGCGCTAGGGCTCACTTATAATCATAGAGCTAATCATAGAGGCTTATGGGCCATGTCCGTGGATGGAGACAACAGGGCAGTCGGCGCATCGCAAAAAGCGACGCCTCGCCGAACCCCCTACCGGCTGGTGCTCGGCCTCGAGCGCATTGGTCTTGTTGCGCTAAAAGCTCCCGTTTTTTCGGCGATTGTCGCTGCGGCTCTTTGCCTGGTGGCGGCTTTTGGCGTTGGCAAGCTCAAAGTCGACGATTCGTTGAGCTCGCTTTTCCGCTCCAACAACGCGGAATTCAGGCATTTCGAGGAGTTCTCAAAACGCTTTCCTTCCAACGAATATGACGTGCTTATGGTTATCGAGGGCGGCAGCCTTCTCAGCCGCGAAGCGATTGAAAAGTTGCGCGACCTGGTCACCGACCTCCAGCTTATCGAAGGAACGCGGGGCGTACTTTCTTTGTTCTCGGCCCGCCAGCCGCCAGAGAACGGGCAATTGCCCGGGCCGCTTTTCCCCGCCGACCTTCCCGAAGGCGCGGAATACGATACTCTGATCCACAAAGTGCTTACCAACGAGATCATCCGGGGCAAACTGCTGTCGGAGGATGGAAAGCTCGCTCTTGTGGTGATCGCGCTCGATCCCGCCATCGCGAACGGCCAGGGCGACGCGAAGGTTATCTCCGAGATCCGCAAGGCATCCACGGACAACTTGGAGGGAACCGGGCTCAGGGTGGATCTTACCGGCGTGCCTGTCATGCGCCTTGAAATCCGCAACGCAGTTCAGCGCGACGAGATGCTCTACAACAGCATTGGGTTTGTTGCCGGCTGCCTGATCGCAATCGTGTTCTTCCGGCGGATTTCTTTCATGATCATCGCCGCGGGACCGCCGCTGATCGCAATCCTCCTGGCGCTCGGAACCTTGGGCTGGCTCGATTTCAGGCTCAACACCTTCCTGAACGTGATGACCCCTCTCATCATGGTCATCAGCTTTTCGGACAGCATGCAGCTCACATTCGCCGCGCGAGATAGGCTAATCTCGGGCGAGAGCAAACGCGACGCCTTCCGCAATGCCATTCTTGTGGTTGGCCCGGCCTGCGTGCTCACGCACGCGACGGCAGCGATATCGTTCGTGGCCTTGTTGTTTTCGGGCTCGGAGATGATCCAGAACTTCGCTGCTGCCGGGATTATTTCCACGGTCATCGCGCTGCTGACGGTCATAACGCTGCTTCCCCTTCTGGGCGTTTTGCTGGTAAGGCGGGAAGAGGTTTTTGCGGCGCGGATTAAGGGAGCGGATGTGGGCGTGGACTGGCTGCGCGCCTTCTGCGCCTGGATTGCAGAGCGCGTTGTGGCCCGGCCTGGGATTTACAGCCTTATCAGCCTGCTTGTGATCGCGGGGCTCGGACTGACCTATTCGAACCTGCACGCCCGCTACAGGCTTGCAGATCAGGTTCCGAACAGGCAGCAGGCAGTCGCGGCCAGCCATCAGCTCGATGCGAAGCTAACCGGTTCTAACCCCATCGATGTTTCGATCGACTTGCCGCCAAACGCCTCGCTCTACGATCCCCAATCGCTCGCGGTTCTGGATCAAGTGCACACAATCATGGAAAAGCAGCCGGGAGTGGGTAACGTTTGGTCCGTCGACACTCTGCGGCGCTGGCTCGCGGAAAAGCTCGGCAAAACCGATGTCGCTACGCTGAAGCAGTATGTGGGTTATCTGCCTGAGAGCCTGGTGCGGCGGTTCATTTCGGAGGACCAGCGATCGATCGTCGTCGCGGGCTATGTTCCAGACGTCGATGCGAGCCAGCTTCGCCCGATTGTAAGGCAACTGGAAACGGCGCTGAATGCCGTTCGGGAAGCCCATCCCGGCTATCAAATCTCCGTGACCGGGCTTTCCGTCATCGCGGCCCAAAATAGCGCACGCATGATCGAGCGGCTAAACATGGCTTTGACGATAGAGATCGTTTTCGTGGCGGCATTTATTGGACTGGCTTTCCGTTCGGCAATCGTGATGCTGGCAGCGGTTTTGCCGGCGATTTTCCCGATTCTCGCTTCAGGGGTGCTGCTTTGGGTACTCGGGCGGGGGCTGCAGTTCGCGAGCATAGTTGCCTTGACCGTGTCCTTTGGGCTTGGTCTTAGCGCGACCATTCATTTCCTAAACCGGCTGAGACTCGAAGACCGCCCGGACCAGGACCCGGGCATCGGGGTTGCGCGCGCCACCGTTCTCATGGGGCCGCCGTTGATCTTGACTACGGTCGTGCTGGCGTGCGGCCTTGCGGTGACCGTGTTGTCGGATCTCCCTTCTCTCAGGTTGTTTGGATGGCTTTCGGCGTTCGCAATGGTAGCCGCACTCACCGCGGACTTACTTATTTTGAGACCAACTATTATGTTTCTCTTGCGCACGTGGCGCGGGAATCGCCACGGTGCGCAAGGACCGGAAGTGGAACCAGTCCACTGAAATAGGCATTAGAGGGCGGTTGGTTGCACAACTGCCAACCCATTTAACGAGAGGTGAGGAGGTGCAGCGTGGATCTGTCTAGGCTACCGCTTGCTAGAGCGGTCAATATTGGAAAAGTTCTCGGTGTAACGCTAATCGCGGCCGCATTTCTGGCCCCGCAGGCAAAAGCCGAGGGCATAGGGGGCTCGTGGAGTGGAGGCGGCATAGTCGTCTATTCGGACGGCCACCGTGAGCGCGCGAGATGCCGCGCCCATTATTCTCAGTCTGGCCGGTATGTCACCCTCAGCGGGGTGTGCGCCACGCCCTCGGGTAGCGCCGAGCAATCGGCGAACCTGCGCCAGACCGGCCCGAACAGCTACGCGGGATCGTTTTTCAACTCGCAGTTCGGTATTCAGGGCAGCATTCATATCAGCGTCCACGGCAACAGCCAGAGCGTCTCCCTTAGGGGCGGCGGCGGCTCTGCTTCGCTGACGCTGCGCCACTAGAGCCTATCCGCTTTTGATGGAATCAAAAGCGGGCTCTAGCTTGTTGTATGCCGCGCGTCTTATCGGAAAACCGCTTCGCGCTTTTCCGGACGCACTCTAAGGGCGGCAAAGAGTAAGGCGAGGCACTAAATGTCCAGCGCCTCGGGCTCGGCGAAGGCGGCGCGCTCCTGAATGAAGCGGAAGCGCGCCTCCGGCTTGTTGCCCATGAGCTGTTCGACGATGTCCGCCGCGGCGGCCTCGCTGGCCTCAAGGTCCAGGCCGTTCAAATCGCCGGTGCGGCCGGCGATCTCCACGCGCAACAGCGTGCGTTTGTGCGGTGCCATGGTCGTTTCCTTGAGCTGAGCGGGCATCATCTCGCCTAAACCTTTGAAGCGGCTCACTTCCAGCTTACCCCGCCCGTTGAAAACGCTGGCCTTCAACTCGGCGAGATGAGCATCGTTGCGCGCGTATGCCGTCTTGCCACCCTGGCTGAGCCGGTAAAGGGGCGGCACCGCGAGGTGGAGATGCCCGTTGCGGATCAGTTCGGGCATCTGGCGGTAGAAGAAAGTGATGAGCAGCGAGGCGATATGCGCGCCGTCCACGTCTGCGTCGGTCATGATGATGACCCGGTCGTAGCGCAGCTCGTTATCGTTGTAATGCTTGCCTACGCCGCAGCCGAGCGCCTGCGTCAGGTCAGCCAGGAGCTGGTTCTGCGCGAGCTTGTCCCGCGAAGCGCTGGCGACATTGAGTATTTTTCCGCGCAAGGGCAGCACGGCCTGTGTAGCGCGGTCGCGCGCCTGCTTGGCGGAGCCGCCGGCGGAGTCGCCCTCGACGATGAAGATCTCGGTGTCGTCCTTGGCGTTCTTCGAGCAGTCCGCGAGCTTGCCGGGCAGGCGCAATTTGCGTGTGGCGCTCTTGCGCTGGGTCTCTTTCTCGCGCTTGCGGCGCAGCCGGTCCTCGGCGCGCTCGATCACGAACTCCATCAGGCCGTTGGCCTGCTGCGGCGAGGCCGCAAGCCAGTGATCGAAGGCGTCCTTCACTGTATTCTCTACTATGCGAGCTGCCTCGGCGGAGGAAAGTTTGTCTTTCGTCTGCCCTTGGAATTCTGGCTCACGGAAGAATATCGATAGCATAATTGCAGACGATACAAGTATATCCTCGGAGATAATCTGTGCGGCGCGCTTGTTATTCGTAAGCTCTCCATAGGCACGCAGCCCTTTCAACAGCGCGGCGCGCAAGCCTTGCTCGTGCGTTCCGCCTTCAGGCGTGGGCACCGTGTTGCAATAGGACTGTGCAAAGCCGTCGTCATCGGCGAGCCAGGCGATGGCCCATTCGACGCTGCCATGCCCCCCTTCTTTCTGAACGCGGCCAGCGAACAGGTCTTTCGTGACCGGCGTCAGTCCCTCGATACGCACCGCCAGGAAGTCCTTGAGCCCGCCGGGGAAGTGGAACACCGCCTTCTCAGGCACGTCCGTACCGCCCTCCAGCAGCTCAGCTGCGCAGACCCAGCGGATTTCCACCCCGCCGAAAAGATACGCCTTGGCGCGCGCCATTTTGAAAATGCGGATAGGTCTGAAATGCGCGCGCTCCTTGAAGATCTCAGGGTCGGGCCGGAAGCGGACGGTAGTGCCGCGCCGGTTGCGGATGGCGCCAAGATCCTCAAGCCCGGTTACGGGCGCGCCTCTGGCGAACGTCTGACGGTAAAGCCGGCCGCCGCGCGCTACCTCGACCTCCAGGTGCTCGGAAAGGGCATTCACGACCGAGACGCCCACGCCATTTAGGCCGCCGCTGGTCGAGTAGAAGTTCGAGTTGAACTTGCCGCCGGAATGCAGCATGGTCATGATGACCTCGAGCGCGGACTTTCCAGGATATTTGGGATGCGGGTCCACCGGAACGCCGCGGCCGTTGTCGGTGACGCAGAGCGTGCCGTCCGCTTTCAGCTCGACCTCGATGAAGCTCGCATGGCCCGCCACAGCCTCGTCCATGGCGTTGTCGATCACCTCGGCGAAGAGGTGGTGCACGGCCTTTTCGTCGGTGCCGCCGATATACATGCCGGGACGCCGCCGTACGGGCTCAAGCCCCTCCAGCACTTCGATGTCGGCCGCGGTATAGTTCTCGCCGGGCTTTTGCACGGGCAGCCGGCCGGCATTTGCCTTGGGCGCTTCGGCATCCGCGCCGCCGAAAAGGTCCCGTGTCATAGCCGTATTGTGCTTGCTCATGCCTTATCCTGCTGCTAGCGGCCGGGGAAGCGCTCGCGAATCTCTTACCGGGGGCCGGGGGATACAGGTTGCAAGCCTTGCCCGATTTGGCAAGGGCTTGAAAGTCACTACCCACTTCTTCCGTTCTCCAGCGGCAGGTAGCGCTGCATGTTTAGCAGAATCGGATAGAGGGATCGGAAAGCGGAGCGGATAGCGGCTAAGATGGCAGATCGGATGAGCGAGATTGGGGCGGCGGCTATTATATTCGCGCGGCTGGCAACGGCGCTGCTGGCGGGAGCGGCCATCGGTGCCGAGCGGCAATGGCATCAGAAAATGGCGGGCTTGCGGACCAATGCGCTGGTTGCTTTGGGGGCGGGCGGCTTCGTGGCCTTTTCCGCCGCGGTAGGCGAGGGCGATCCGACGCGGATCGCGGCGCAGGTGGTCTCGGGGATCGGCTTCCTTGGTGCCGGCATCATTCTGCGCGAAGGGATCAATGTCCGGGGGCTCAACACGGCAGCCACGCTCTGGTGCTCGGCGATGGCGGGCACATTCGCGGGTGGCGGTTATCATCTCCTGGCCCTCGGGGCGGCTGCGTTCGTGGTTGCGGTCAACATTGGCATGAGACCGCTTGTCCTCCGGCTCAACAGGCGCATGCACGACGGGAGCGAGGAGGGCGACGCCCGCTATAACATTTCGGTGACCTGCCGCAGCACGGAGGAAGCGCATGTTCGCTCGCTCTTGTTGCATGCCGTTTCGCAGGCTACGCTTGGCTTGCGGCGCATCGAGAGCGAGGACCTTGCCGACGCGGGTAAGGTTTGCGTGACCGCCGAGACGGCCGCAGGTCCGCGCAAGGACGCTGCGCTGGAACAAATCGTCGGAAGGCTGAGCCTGGAACCCTTCGTAACGGCAGCGTCGTGGGAGGCCATCCGGGAGGCTG
>JBKQNN010000362.1:0-3416 GCA_052145975.1 Rhodomicrobium sp.
TCGCAGGCGACCGGCGTTCCCGTGGCAATCCTCGACAGCAAGGAGCGCGCCGATCTGGCCTCCATCCGCAACTATTTCGCCGCGCGCGTGATGGGCCAGGACGAGGCCGTGGCCACCATCGTCGACCGGATTGCCATGCTGAAGGCAGGGCTGAACGATCCCGGCAAGCCGATTGGCGTCTTCCTGTTCGCGGGGCCTACGGGCACCGGCAAGACCGAGCTTGCGAAGACGCTGGCTGGGTTCCTGTTCGGCTCGCCGGACCGGCTCATCCGGCTCGACATGAGCGAGTATCAAGCGCACGACTCGACCTGGAAAATCTTAGGCACGGCAGACCCCAACACCCAAATCGAGTCGCTGATCGGCCGCGTCCGCAAGCAGCCTTTCTCGGTGGTGCTGCTGGACGAGTTCGAAAAGGCGCACGCCAATGTCTGGGACTTGTTTCTGCAGGTTTTCGACGATGGGCGGCTGACCGATGCGGGCGGGCAGGAGGCGGATTTCCGGCACTGCATCATCATCCTCACCACGAATTTGGGCGCGACCGCACACCGCAGCGCCGATCTTGGCTTCCTGCCATCGGCGGCGGGCTTTACGAGCGAGCAAGTGATGCGCGCCGTGGGACAAACCTTCCGTCCGGAGTTCCAGAACCGGCTCGACAAGGTGATCGTGTTCCAGCCGCTTACCCGCGAGCTGATGCGCAGCATTCTTAAAAAGGAGCTGAGCCGTGTGCTGGACCGGCGCGGTTTCAAGGATCGCGAATGGGCCGTCGAATGGGAGGCATCGGCGCTCGAATTCCTGCTGGAAAAGGGCTTTTCGCCGGACATGGGCGCGCGTCCGCTCAAACGCGCGATCGACCAATATCTGATCGCGCCCTTGGCTGCGACCATCGTCGAGCGCCGTTTTCCCGAAGGCGATCAGTTCCTCTTCATCCGCAGCGACGGCAAGGCCATCCAGGCGGAGTTCGTCGATCCAGATAGCGATGGCAGCGAAGGCGGCGATGCGGCCGCGGCCCTGCCCTCTGGCGAGCGCGTGCCGCTGCCAGCCATGATCCTCGGCGCCAGCGGAACGGCGGCGGAAGTGCAAACGCTTGAGGAGGAGCTGGCAGCGATCCTGGAGGCGCTGCAATCGGAGGCTTGGGAGACGCTGAAAGCCCAGGACGCCGGGAAAATGCAAAGCCTCGATTTCTGGACCAAGCCGGAGCGCTTCGAGGTCTTATCCCGTATCGCTCTCATGGACCGGGTGCGGGCGGCGGCGGGGACGGCAGAGGCTTTGCGCGCGCGCCTGGCCAAGGCTCCTTCGCGGGGCGGGAAGTCCTCGAAAGAGCTGATTGCCAGACTTGCGCTGCAGCTTCACCTGACCGGCGAAGGCGTCAAGGATGTATTCGAGGCAGCGCCCATCGAGGCGGCGCTCACCGTCGAACCGGCACTCGATGGCGGAGCGGAAAGCGGCGATGCGGCGGGCTGGTGCCGGCAATTGCTGGATATGTATCGCGGCTGGGCGGGCGCCCGGAACATGCACCTTTCCGAGTTTCCCGGACAGGCAGGTGACGCTCAGGTTCTGCTGATAAGCGGCTTTGGGGCCTATCGCGCGCTCCTCCAGGAATCCGGTCTGCATGTGCTTGAAGCGCCCGATGGCGGCAAAAACTCAAGCCGGACGCCAGCGCGCGTCCGCGTCGTGCCGGCGCCGCTCGGCGAACTGGCGCCTGGCAAGCTGCGCGCCGCCTTGGCAAAGGCCTTCTCGCAATCGCCAGCCTCGAACACGCTCATCCGCCGCTATCGCGATGGCGCCTCGCCCTCCGTGCGCGATATGAAGGCCGGATGGCGCAGCGGCCGGCTCGACGCGGTGCTGCGCGGCGACTTCGATTTGATCGGCGCCATCCAGAGTCAGAGTGCCAAGCGAACATTCGTGTTTACTTAGGTGGAAGCCCTGACCTTCTTGGTTGCACTCTTGGGAGCGGGGTTGACTACTGCCGCATCAACCCAAATCCCTTCCGGCGCATCTTCCGGTGCTCTCTGAATGCCAAGATGAGTGGCTGCGATAGCTGCCCCCGGAGACATCTGGTCCATCGATGGGCCAAAATTCCCTGGCGAAAGTGCAAAAGTAGCTACTAAGATCCACTTCCCTTCGCGGACCTTTGCCTCTCTTACCAGCACCTCCAGAAGTTCCCGGCTGGAGAACATATATTGTGTAGCCTCTGGCATTAGGAAGCTCCGGAATGGTAACTTAGTTGTTGATTACCAGAAGGCAAAGGAAAGCTTAGCAGTTCCTGCGCACACAGACTTGAAAGCTGTATGGGGGGCGCCTCAAACGAAAATGGCATAATATGCCATCTACCAGCTTGATGATAGGAAGGGGCCATTTGGGCGCCAACCTGCTCGGCAAGACTGCTGAGAATAAACTGATTTAGGCTGACGCCCTCGCGCGCCGCCAAATGTGCCGCCTTTTTATGAAGGCTCTTTGGCATGCGAACAACTAGCTTTCCGCTAAAGCCTGCATTCTCAATAGGTTCCGGAATTGGCTGGCCACGCTCAAGAGCAATCTCCAGCCAATCGGCGGCGACCTCCTCAAGTGAAGCAAGCGCCTCTGCTGCCGTGTCACCCACTGCTAAACAGCCAGGAAACTCAACTATTTCAGCGCGAAAACTTCCGTCTGGCTCCGGCATTACAACTCGACCATAAGGCTTTCTAAGGATCTCTGCTGCTGTCTTTGCCATGTTACTCTTAACCCTTATTCTAGGAGTTCCGAATCCTCGCCGTCCGCGAGCTTTGCGTCCCACTCATGCACATCGTCCTCTAATTGATCTAAGATACTGTCTCTCGTGCCTGGAGCCAGGTCCCGGCCGCCGTGATGGGGGATTGCGACAGGCGGCAGGTGTGGAAACTCATCACTAACCCAAAGAGGCTCTTTGCCTCGTTTTGTGTACTTTTTTCGTCTCAGCCGGGAAGCCAAACTTTCAAGCGAGCGCGCACTCTGCGGTGCGCGACGCATCTGCTTCATCTCACGGATCAGATTGCCTAGCTTCTTGCGATTCATAGTACTATATGAGATATCAGAGTTGAATCGAAAAATGAAGCGTTGCCGAACAATCAGCAAAAATGCTTGACGCTAAGCACCGCGTTGGGCGGGCTTAGCGTGAGTCGCTCAAGGTTTAGGCAGGGAAGGCTACGAAAGCGGCACCGGCAAATACGGGCACGTTCACGCGGCGCGCGGCGAATGTTCGCGCTTTTTTCGGACCGGCCGGAACACCGTGCCACCGTCCGCATCGGTCCCGTCCGCCTTAAGGAAGCCTCCGGCAAGACACTCATGGAAGATGTAAGTGGGCATCTGATTGACGCGATAGGGATAATTGTGGATTTCCGCCGGCTGGCCGTCTTCCCTCTTCACGGCGATGTCGTCCAGGTTCCGGTCGTGCTTCTTCT
>JBKQNN010000363.1:0-7406 GCA_052145975.1 Rhodomicrobium sp.
GCCCCTCTTACCGAACTTGGCCGGCTTGTCTATCAGCAGCTTCGCATAGGGGTGAAACTATGGCGCGATTTGGAAAGTCCCGCCGCAGTTGGCTAGTGGCCTGCATCAGCCAAAATGAGCGGTTCTGACTTGGTCTTTTTCGCCCTGGCAAAGCCGGACGGCTTGACTGTACGTCCAGTACAGCCTGCGCCGTTCAGCTTCACCACGTCAAAAAATCCCGGCGTCATAACCATTCATTTTGACTGACGCAGGCCACTAGCCAACTGCGGCGGGACTTTCCAAATCGCGCCATAGTTTCACCCCTATGCGAAGCTGCTGATAGACGAGCCAGCCGAGTTCGCCACTAACCGCCTTCCCCGCCCGAAAGCAAAACACCATGCTTGCCACCGCCGCAAACCTTGCCCATAGCTTCGCGCAAACGCATTTCCGGTGATGCATGACACGGAATCCGGTTGATTGGTTCGCTCAGCGGCGTCATCCCGGAAATGCCGGAGGCATTATACGGGATCGTTACAAACGCCGGCGCCTGTTACGATCCCGGATAGCCGCAAGCGGCTTCCGGGATGACGGGCGCGGAAAGCTTCAACCGGATTTGATATGAGCCTTTATCGCGGTTTCCTCACGGTTGGCGGCCTGACGGCATTGAGCCGGGTCTTCGGATTCCTGCGCGACGTGCTGCTCGCGGCGGTCATGGGCACGGGCTGGGTGGCCGACGCCTTTTTCGTCTCGTTCCGCTTCCCGAACCTGTTCCGGGCGCTGTTCGCCGAAGGCGCGTTCAACTCGGCCTTCGTGCCCATGTTCACGAAGCGGCTTCGCGCCGAGGGCCAGGAGAGCGCGCGCAGCTTCGCAGAGGAGGCGCTCGCGATTTTGCTCGTTGGCGTCATCGCGACCACAATCGTGGCGGAAATCTTCATGCCCTATCTCGTGAGGGGCCTGGCGATGGGCTTCGAGGGCGAGAAGTTCCGGCTCGCCGTTTTTCTCACGCGCATCACATTCCCCTATCTCGCCTGCATGGCGTTCGTGGCGCTTACAGCGGGCATTTTGAACGCGCTCGGTAAGTTCAGCGCGCCCGCAGCCACCCCCATCCTGCTCAATCTCGTTTTGATCGCGGTGACGCTGTTCGCCGCCGCTGCCGGCTTTTACAGTCAGCCGGAGGCGGGTGTCATCCAGGCCTGGGGTGTAACCATTGCGGGCTTCGCGCAGCTTGCTTACGTGGCCTATGCCGCGCGCCAGGTTGGCATGGATCTGGGCTTCCGCCGGCCGCGGCTGACGCCCAGCACCCGCCGGCTGCTCGCTCTGGCCGTGCCCGGCGTCATCACCGGCGGCATCAATCAGGTGAACCTCTTCATCGGCACGACGATCGCCTCGCTGCAGGCGAGCGCAGTGTCGTTCCTCTATTATGCCGACCGGATCAACCAGCTCCCGCTCGGCATGGTGGGCATCGCCATCGGCGTTGTGCTGCTGCCCACGCTGACGCGCCACCTTGCCGACCACGACGAAGCGGGCGCCATGGCGAGCCAGAATCGTAGCCTCGAATTCGCGCTCATGCTCACGCTGCCCGCCACCGTTGCCCTGGTCGTGATACCCAAGCCTATCGTCCAGGTGCTGTTCCAGCATGGCTCGTTCACCGCTTCGGACACGATCCAAGTCTCCATCGCGCTTGCCGCTTACGCCTGCGGCCTGCCCGCCTATGTCATGAACAAGGTGTTCCTGCCGGGCTTTTTCGCGCGGGAGGATACGGCCACGCCGATGTGGTTCGCGGGCGCTTCCGTTGCCGTGAATATCGCCGGCTCTCTCATCCTGTTCCCGATGCTGGGCCATGTGGGCATCGCGATTGCAACCTCGCTTTCCGGCTGGACGAACGCGCTCCAGCTCGCCTTCACGCTGATGCGGCGCGGGCATTTCCGCTTCGACGCAGCGCTTGCGCGGCGCGCCCCGCTTCTGGTGCTGGCGAGCGCCATGATGGGGGTGGTGCTCTATGGTGCCAATCTCGGGCTCGCCCGCTTCTTCGAGGACGGCAAGGGCGCCGTGATACATGTGGCCGCACTCGGCGCGCTCGTTGCCGCGGGCCTCGTTGCCTACGCCGTGGCGGCGCAGATTACCGGCGCGATGCGGCTTTCAATGCTGCGCCGCGCCATCTCCCGCGCGTAACTAGCAAGCCTTCAGGTCAGCCGCCGTTCCGCTTCTGCCTGTTGGACCAGGTTCGTGGGGCGCGGCGCAAACGATGTGGAAAAATCACACGTCAAGCTTTTTTCTCTATGTGGCCTTAATTTCGTCTCAACGCTGCGGCATACATATCACATCACAAGACGGCGAACACTCCGGATCGCCCCCACCCCAGAACGGAGCGCCTTTTGTGAAGTACGAGTTAAGTTGCGTTGAGGTATGTTGTAAGGTTGCGTCCGGGTTACGTTGAAAGAGTATATGCTGTTGCGTCTGTGGCGTTACAGTAAGCGCGTGGCCGGTATTGCGTGGCGCGAGCGTACCCTTCAGTACAGCATGTCCGCGTAACCAGTTGTTAACGAGTTCAGTCTAGCGTTCAGAGTCAAAAGGGACGGTAAACCCGGTAAAAGTTGCCCCTGAGAGACGAAGCCTGCCCATGGCCCCCACCCCCCCCCGCAAGCCAACGGGCTTCGTCTCTCCCTTTCTGCCCCCCCCTTCCAATCCATCGGCCTAAAAAGGCTTAGCGCTCGCCCTTAGCGCTCTGCCGCTTTAGCGGAGAAAAGGCTTGAGCAGGCTCAGGTCCGCGACGAAGCGGGCATATTCGGCCTGCGCGTCAGCCTGCTCTTGAATGCGCAGCAGGTAAGAGGGGTGGATCGTGACAAGGGCCTTGGCTGAGCCCAGATCGAAAAGCTGCCCGCGATTTTTGTTCACCGCCATCGCCTTGCCGAACAGCGCCTGCGCGGCCGTCGCCCCCATTGCCACTGCGATCTCCGGCTGCACGAAATCGAGTTCGCGCTCAAGCCATTGCCGGCAGGCTTTGATCTCTGCCGTCACGGGTTTTTGATGCAGCCGGATTTTGCCGCGAGGCACATATTTGAAATGCTTGACGGCGTTGGTGACATAGACGCCGCTGCGTGAAATGCCCGCCTCCGCCAGCGCTTCGTTCAATTTCTGGCCGGCGGGCCCCACGAAGGGCTGGCCCGCGAGATCCTCCTTATCGCCCGGCTGCTCGCCGATCAGCATCACCGGCGCCGGAACGGGGCCTTCGCCAAACACGGTTTGCGTCGCAAGATGCCAAAGGTGACAGGCCCGGCAGCTTCGCGCGGCGTCGCGGGCTTCCTCGAAGGCTGCGGTTGCGGCGGTTTTAGCGGGCAGGAAGTCAAAGCTCAATTGATCGGATCTTCCAGGCATCGCGACTCCTTCGCAGGATGTTCTCATTCAACCTATGTTCGAAACAAGTTGATTGACCACCGTCAATTTTTGGTCCAAAACAGGAACGAAACGAGATCAAAACGTGTCATGAGTGCAAACTCTAAGCTCGAAACCCTGCGTCTGCAAATCCGCGCGCTCGAAGGCCACCGTTTGGAGGCGAACGCGTGCGTTTTGCCTTTCGCGGACGCGCGGCTGAATGCGCCCCTGCCAGGGCGCGGCTTGGCACTTGGCGCACTCCACGAATTTTGCGCAGGCGGCTTGGAAGGCGAATTGGCGCCGGCCGTGACCGCCTTTGCGGCAGCCGTGGCGGCGGAAGTTCTGCGTGCGCACGATGGCTTCCTGCTCTGGGCGGCGAGCCAGGCTGACTGTTATGCGCCGGGCCTGGCCTGCCTGGGCCTCGATCCGTCCCGCATCGTTTGGATCTGCTGCGCGAATGAGGCCGAGGTCTTGAGCGTCATGGAGGAAGCCTTGCATTCCCGCGCGGTGCCTGCGGTCTTGGGCGAAGTGGACGCGCTTAATTTGAAGACCGCGCGCAGGCTCGATGCCGCCGCCCGGCAATCCGGTGCCACGGCGCTGCTCTTGCGGCGGCCCCGTTCCAAGCCTGCGGACGCAAGCCTGCCTGGCTGCGGCGCGGCCGCAACACGCTGGCGCGTGAGCGGAGTGTGTAGCGGCTATCGTCATCCCGAAACCGGCGAAGTGAGCCTGCTTCGTCATCCCGGAAACGCCAAAGGCGTTATCCGGGATCTTTACGAACGCAAGCCTGGCGATTTTTACGATCCCGGATACCGGCAAGCCGGTTCCGGGATGACGAGGGGGACTGAGACGGCGGCGGAGGAGCCCGGCCTCGGACGCCCGCGCTTCCGGCTTGACCTGGAATATTGCCGCAACGGCAGGACGGCATCGTGGATTGTGGAGGTGTCCGATGGCGCAGGGTTCGATAACGCAGAAGCGGGTCATGTTCGTGTGGTTGCCGAACTTCGCGATGACGCTTGCCCGCTTGAAGAAGCCCCCGCTCGCGAAGCTGAAAGAGCCGCTCGTGCTTATTGAAAAGTGCGGCAATATCCGCCGGATCGCAGCTCTCGACGGTCCCGCCATCCGGGCCGGGCTTTGTCTGCATCAGCCCCTGGCGGACGCGCTCGCGATTTACCCGAGGCTCATCGTTGCCGATGCCGAACCCGAAACTTGCGAGAACGCGCTGACCGCGCTTGCCGCTTGGGCGCAGCGTTATAGCCCCTTCACCGCGCCAGCCTACGCTTGCGGCCTCTGGCTCGATATTGCCGGATGCGCCCATCTCTGGGGCGGCGAGGCGCAGCTTGCCGAAGATTTGCTCGGCAGGCTCGAAGCGCGTGGCATCCCCGCCCGCGCCGCCATCGCCCCAACCTTCGGCGCGGCCTACGCGCTCGCCCATCACGCCAAGCGCTTCGTCTTTGTAGATGAGAACACATATAAAGTCCTGCTTGCGCCTTTGCCTGTGGAGCGGCTGCGCATCGCCGGGGAGACGGCGAGCCTCTTACGAAAGCTTGGGCTTTTCACCATCGGCGCTGTGCAAAACCTGCCCCGCGCCGGCCTTTCGCGCCGCTTCCCCGATCTGCTGCCGCAGCTCGACAAGGCGATGGGGCTTGCCCAAGAAGCCATCGAATTCTTGCGCCCGCCCACGCCATGGATCGAGCGCTTGCGCTTCGCAGAGCCCATTTCCGCGCCCGAGGATCTGGAGCGCGCCGGGGCTAGGCTGCTGGAGATGCTTTGCGCGCGCCTTGAGACCGGCCGGCAAGGCGGCTTGCGGTTCGAACTGAGCTTTTTCAGAGCCGATGGCGGCGTCGAAACGCAAGCCGTTACGGCCGCGCTGCCAACGCGCGACGCAGCCCGGATCATGCGCCTGTTCCGCGAGAAGCTCGGGTTTATCGATCCGGGCTTTGGCGTGGATTTGGCGATGCTGGCCGCGCCCAACACCGAGCCCTTGGATGAACGGCAAGCCAGCGTCTTGAAGGCTGGGCAGCATGCCGCTTGCGTGGAGGAACTTGCAGCGCTGATCGATTCGCTCGAAAACCGGCTGGGCAAGGGGCGCGTGTACCGGCTTAGCCCCCAGGAGAGCTATATCCCCGAACGCGCGGTGAAACAAATAGCCTCGCTCCCCTCACCCCAACCCTCTCCCCATGGGAGAGGGAGTAGGGCGTGCCCGTTGCAACAGCGTCCCCTCTCCCAGGGGGAGAGGGACAGGGTGAGGGGCGCGAGCGCTGTATGGAAATCCATTGGCGAGCGGCCTATCCGCCTTTTCGCGCGGCCACAGCCTATCGATGTGACGGCCGCGCTGCCGGATGCGCCGCCAGTGCTGTTCCGGTGGCGGAAGGTATTGCATCGTATCGTCCGCGCCGAAGGCCCGGAGCGCATCGAGCCTGAATGGTGGCGCGGCAACGCCGATGCAGGCGGCGAGACCCGCGATTACTACCGCGTCGAAAGTACGGCGGGCTTGCGCTTTTGGGTTTTCCGCGAGGGCGTCTATGGCGGCGGCCGGCTGCCGCGCTGGTATTTGCACGGGCTGTTCCCATGAGCCGGACGCCCCTGCGAGAGGTCCGCTATGCCGAGCTGCAAGCGGCGACGAATTTCTCTTTCCTCGAAGGAGGCTCGCATCCGCATGAGTTAGTTATCCGCGCCGCCGGGCTTGGGCTCGATGCCATCGCCATCACCGACCGCAACTCGCTTGCCGGCGTGGTGCGGGCGCATCTGGCCGCGCGCGAATTGCGCTCAAGCAGCGCGGAGCGCGATAGCGCAGCTGAAGACTTGCGCTCAAGCAGCGCGAAGCGCGATAGCGCGGCTGAAGAATCCGATGTGAAGCTGATCGTGGGCTGCAGGCTTAACTTTAAGGACGGCTCGCCGGACCTCCTCTGCTACCCGCAAGACCGCGCCGCCTATGGCCGGCTCTGCCGGCTGCTGACGGTCGGGAAGTCGGATCGGGTTTTTAAACGGAACGAAGTCCCCCCTCACTCTGTCTCTCTCCCCAAGGGGAGAGAGGACGCCCGAAATGTCCTCCAGCTTATGGAGAGGACCGCAGCTCCTTCCCCCTCTCCCCTTGGGGAGAGGGCTGGGGTGAGGGGGTCTTCGGCCAAGGGCGCGATCCCGAAAGGCGAGTGCCATATTACCTTCGAGGATTTCCTGGAGTTTTCGGAAGGGCAGATCGTAGCGCCGATCCCGCCGGAAGATGTGTTTCAAAGCGCGGAGAGCGCCGGGCGGTTTCAATTGCATCTGGCCCACCTGGCGGCGCGGCTCCAAGGCCGCGTCTATCTTGCCGCCTCCTGCCGTTTTCACGGAGACGATGCCAAGCGGCTGCACCGGCTCGCAGCGCTTGCCCATGCGGCGCGCGTGCCGCTGATCGCCACCAACGATGTGCTCTATCACGATCCCGCCCGCCGCCGCCTTCAGGATGTACTCACCTGCATCCGCGACAGCTGCACCATAGACGAAGCGGGCTTCCGCCTCGCCCGCAATGCCGAGCGGCATCTTAAAAGCCCCGAGGAAATGGCCCGCCTCTTCGCCGCCCATCCCGAGGCAATCGCGAACACAATCGAGCTTGCCTGCCGCTGCACGTTCAACCTCAAAGAGCTGACCTACGAATATCCCGATGAGATCGCGCCCAACGGCGAGGCCCCGCAAGCGCGTCTCGAACGGCTGACCTGGGAGGGGCTCAAGCGCCGCTATCCCGGCGGCACGCCCGCTCCGGTGGTCCAGCAGATCGAGCACGAGTTCGAGCTGATCGCGCGGCTCAACTACGCGCCGTTCTTCCTCACCGTCGAAGACATCGTTCGCTACGCCCGGGACAACGGCATTCTGCACCAGGGCCGCGGCTCGGCCGCCAATTCCGCCGTCTGCTATGCGCTCGGCATCACCGAGGTCGACCCCGCCCGCTCAAACCTGCTTTTCGAGCGCTTCATCTCGGACGCACGCGACGAGCCGCCCGATATCGACGTCGATTTCGAGCATGAGCGGCGCGAGGAGGTGATCCAGTATGTCTACCGCCGCTTCGGCCGGCATCGCGC
>JBKQNN010000364.1:0-9463 GCA_052145975.1 Rhodomicrobium sp.
CTGCGTTGCACAAGCTGTTAAAGGAGTTTCCATGTCTTCGATACACGGCCTAATCTGGACGCATGCCCGGCTGGCATCCATCGGCCTTCTCTCCACGGCAGCTTGTGCTTTCATCGCCGCAGCCGGCCCAGCGCCCGCGCACGCAACCGAGACGGCGCTGTACACTTTCACAGGCCCATCCGGCGCCTATCCGCAGGCCAGTTTGACAGCCGACACAAAAGGCAATCTCTACGGCACCACGTCTGTTGGAGGATCTGGGGGAGGCGCTTTCGGTTTTGGCGTAGTTTTCATGTTGACCCCTCCCGCATCCGCAGCGGGAGCCTGGACCGAGACCGTGCTGTATAACTTCGCGGAGGGCACCGACGGCGGTCAGCCGCATGGCAATGTCATCTTCGATGCGCAAGGCTCCCTGTACGGTACGGCGACATGTGGAGGTCTTGGTAATGGAAATCTTGGTTATGGCGTAGTTTATAAACTAACGCCGCCAGCGTCAGGCTCAGGCCCCTGGACAGAAACAGTTCTGCACAGTTTCGGTAGGCAGCCGGATGGTGCCTTTCCGTCTGGGGGCCTGATCTTCGACGCATATGGCTCGCTCTACGGTACAACTGCAGGAGGGGGGGCCAAGGGCGAAGGTACCGTTTTTAAGCTGAAGCCACCAACAACCGGCATGGGGCCATGGACCGAAACTATCCTGCATAATTTCGAGGGCAAGGGGAATGGCGCGCAGCCAAACGGAAACTTGATCTTCGATGCGAAGGGCGCGCTCTACGGCACCACTACTGCCGGCGGAAATACTGTGAATCGCAGAAGCTACGGTACTGTTTTCAAGCTGACGCCTCCATCCCCCCGCGGGCCAGGTCCCTGGACGGAGACCGTTCTGCACAAATTCGCGAGTCCGGACGGCGCGTATCCAAGTGGCAGTTTGATTTTTGACGCCCATGGCGCGCTTTATGGCGCAACATACAGCGGCTCCGTTGGCTCGGGCAGCACGGTTTTCAAACTGAGCCCACCAGCGGCCGCCTTGGGAAAGTGGACCGAGGAAATCTTGTCGGACTTCGAGGATAGTAACCCGGCGGAAGCTGCGGGTTCCGTTATCTTCGACACCCAAGGCAACCTTTACGGGGTCGCCAACTGGGGCGGCAGCAATTCGGCCGGCGCCGTTTATAGCCTAACCCCGCCTGCGTCCGGCAAAGGGACTTGGACCCTGGGGGTGCTTTATAACTTCGATTGCCAATCCAGCAGCGGCTGCTACCCCAATAGCAGCCTGATATCGCCCGTGAATGGCACGCTATATGGAACAGCCTACCAGGGCGGCCCAGCGAACGAAGGCGCGGTGTTTCAGTTGCAATGCAGCCAATGGTCTGGAACAGGGGCGGCAAAAACCTGCGTGGGTTGGTAAGCGAAGGTTTTGGAGCCCCGGCCTATCAAGTTGACTACGTAATAATGGAAGAGCGCGAGCGCGGCTGCCGAGTCCGGTGGGAGTTGCAGCCGCGCGTATCGCTTCAGCTAAGAACCTTCCGGTATCGCCCTATCGCCCCGTAGCGCCCTACTATAGTTAAATTTCGATTGGTTAATGGGCACCCCGGATCTTTTCCGCCGCCGTCTTTCTGCGAATCTTTTGCCACTTTAGGTCGAATTCCACGATTCCAAAATACCCGTTAATGTTAGATTGTTGCGCGGGTTAACCGCAAATCCAAACCTGAGGTTGCGTAACTGGTTAATAGCAACCAATGGTTATCTGTTATATTTCAATTGGTTATTCGTCCGTATTGCAATTATGTTCTGCCGGAACGGCTTTTTCTTCGCAGCGCGCTGGACGGCGAGGAATATCAAGCCCCCGGCGATATATTGAGCAGAAAACATAGGTTTGCGGGTGCTTAAGAAATGCGAGTGCCGCAGTATGCAAGGAAGACTCTTCGCCCGGTAATACCTGCGCGACGGGCTTTGAAGGCCAGTGCGAGCCGGGCAGCGCAAATAGAAGGCCGCCTCCTGCGAGGTCATGTGCGTCCACCAGCGCTTCGTTTCTTCCTCTAAACGCCGGCCGCGTTGCCGCAGCGCCATTTCCTCGCTGCCCCTCCACCGTCCCGGCCGGGCTTGACCCGGTCATCCAGGAAAAACCCAATGCGCTCAGTGTATTACTGGATGGCCTGGTCAAGACTGGCCAGGACAACTGAGCTTGCCGCGATTGCCCTGCGCGGCGTTAGCGCAACGGTAAGGGGCTATGGGCCACCATGGCGCCGTGGGAAGGCGCGAGCATGATCGGGAGGCGCTGCGATGGCTTTATTTGCGGGATTGAGAGCGGGGCGGGGGCAGCTGCCAGGAGGCGGCCGGTGCGGCGGGGCAGCGCCGGCGGCCGCAGCGTCCCGCAAGCTGCGCCTGCGCCAAAAGGTAAACGCACGGCGACGCGCTCAGACACCGGAAATCGCAAAACTTGGCGGACCCAACCTATCGGACGTGGCTAACGAACCGCTAATCCGGCCCGCTCGCAACGGGCATAATCCGCCGGAAAACATTTCCATCCGCACCTGGAGACCTTGCAACCGGGAGGCAGCGAACGCAGTTACACTACGCCAAGCCGAAGGCCGCCGGCTGTGAGCGCGAACAGCGGAAAACGGCGTATGGAATCTGGCGAACGGGGGCTAGCACCGCCATGGCAGCAGACGGTTTTCTGGAAACGCACGCTTCGCCGCCGCCGGATGCCCCGGCTGCATGGCTGCGAACCATCCGGGCCGCGGCGGATAAGCTCGAGGGCGCCATCATCCGCACCCCAGCCGTAGAGGCGCCCAAGCTTTCGGCGCTATCGGGCGCGCAAGTTTTTCTGAAATACGAGAGCATGCAGCCGACCGGTAGCTTCAAAGAGCGCGGCGCCCTTCTAAAGCTGCTATCGCTCGGTGACGCTGAGCGCAAACGCGGCGTTATCGCAACTTCGGCCGGCAACCACGCCCAGGCCGTCGCCTACCATGCCGCGCGGCTCGGCATCCCCGCCACGGTGGTTATGCCCGAGGGCACGCCCTTTAATAAGATCGCCAACACCGAGAGCTACGGCGCGAAGGTGATCCTGTGGGGCGAGGATGTCGGCGAGTCCCAGAGCTACGCGGACCGGCTTATCGCCAGCCAGGGATTCACCCTGATCCATCCGTTCGACGATGCAACCGTGATCGCGGGCCAAGGCACCGCCGGGCTCGAATTCATCGAGGAATGCCCGGCGCTGGACTGCCTGATCGTGCCCGTGGGCGGCGGCGGCTTCATTTCCGGCGTCGCGGCGGCGGTGAAGGCGCTGAAGCCGCAGGCCGAAATTGTTGGCGTCCAGGTGGATTCCTATCCCTCGGCCTATGCGGCCTTGCGCGGAGAGCCCGCGCGCTGCGGAGGGCCAACGCTCGCCGAGGGCATCGCGGTCAAAGCTTGCGGCGCGCGCACGCTGCCCATGATCCGCGCGCTGGTTCAGGAGGTGGTTCTCGTCAGCGAGAAGGCCATCGAGGAGGCCATTTTCTGCCTGGCCAGCCTGCAGAAGACCATCGCTGAAGGCGCAAGCGCGGCGGGCCTCGCCGCCCTTCTCTCCAACCGCGCAAGATTTGCCGGCCGGCGGGTTGGCCTCTTTCAATCCGGCGCGAACATCGATCCGCGCGTGCTCGCCTCCATCCTGATGCGGGGGCTGGAGCGGGAGAGCAAGATCGTCTCGTTGCGCATCTCGATAGCGGACCGGCCCGGAATGCTAGGCGAGATCGCAACCGAGCTCGGCCGCTGCGGCGCGAACATACTCGAAGTCTATCACAGCCGCCTTTTCCTCGATGTGCCGGCCAAGGCCGCGGTGGTCGAGATTTCAATCGAGACGAAGGACCGCGCCCACGCCGAGGCTACGATGGAGAGCCTGCGCCGGCATGGCTTCAAGGTCGAAAGGGTGAACAACCACTGCGGGGAAGCTTAAGCCGCCAGACCTGTCCCTACCGTCGCTCCCCTCACCCCCGCCCTCTCCCCATGGGAGAGGGAGCAGGTCGCAATCGTTGAGCGGGCGTTCCCTCTCCCATGGGGTGTGGGCGGGGGTGAGGGGCGATTCCCTATGGATGGGTCTCGTCCACCTCATTATGGCGGGCGGCCGCCGTAATCCGGGCCGGCGTAGCCGTTGCCATAGCCGTCGCCGTAGGGCCTGAAGCGTGGGGTGCCTTGCTCGGCATAGCGGCCGGCCTCGCCGCCGGCGCCAGGCTGGCCGGCATCGCCCTCGTAAGGTTCGCCCTGCGGCTGCTGCGGCCCGCTCCGGTAGGCATAGCCGCCGTCATACCTGGGGTCGCCTCTCGGGTCGCCCCTTGGATCGCCGGCATAGGGGCCGCCGTCGTACGGCTGGCGAGGTGCGCCTGGGGCGGGATAACCGTCCTGGCGTTCTGGACCTTCGCGATAGGCATAGGGACCGGCATTCGGCCCCGCATAAGGCGCCGGGCCGGAATAAGGCGCGGGAGCCCCATAGGGAGCTTGGCCGGAATAAGGCGCCGGAGCTCCATAGGGAGCCGGGCCGCCATTATACCCGCCGTTATAACCGTTATTATAGCCGCCATTATAGCTGTAACGATCGCCCGGCGGCTGCATATAGGGAAGATTTGCGCTCACAACGCGGCGGCACGCGGGGGCCAGCATATTCATCCTATCGGCCAGGCATTGAAAAGCCTGCGGCCCCGTCGGCACACCCGGACAGAGGCGCTGAAAGTCCGGCATGCATTCCTCGACAGCGGAAGCGATCCTGAGCGCCAGCTGGCAGTTGGGCGCAAGCTCGGCTCGATGATCGAGCAGGCAGCGCGCCACGCGCCCTTCGCCCGGCGCCACGTAGGCGCAGATCCGGTGATAGTCTGCGCGGCAGGAATTCATGATGCCGTCCGCCGCGTCGGGTTGCAGGTCTCCGGCCGAAGCGGCCGTTGCGCCAACCATGAGCCCGGCGCCAAGGAAATATTGGGCAATCTTAAGCATGGCTACTCTCCCGCGAGGGTATTCGCTCCGCAAAACCGGCGCATCCCGGATTGCTGATGTTGGAATCACAGAATGCGGCCCGGATTTGTCGTAAACAAGATTTAAAACGCACTTGGGTGAATTTAGCCTTGTAATCTTTTGTATCGGCCCAGCCCATGAAGGCAATAGTTCGATCTATGCGAACTTTGGGCCGGCACCTATATAAACGCGGGCAACACTGCAAGGCGGGTAACACTGCAAGGAGGATTGCATGGCGCGCAAGGCATTCATCACGGGCTGGGCCCATTCACCCTTTGGCAAGCTGGAAGACCCGGACACCGAAGCGCTGATGGCGCGCGTCGTTCGCCCCGCGCTCGATCATGCACAAATCGCCCCTGGAGAGGTCGATGGGATTTTCGTAGGCGTTATGAACAACGGTTTCCAAAAGCAGGATTTTCAGGGCGCTCTTCCGGCTTTGAGCGAGCCCGCGCTGGCATCGAAACCGGCAATCCGGCTCGAAGACGCTTGCGCCACAGGCTCGGCCGCGATCCACGCCGCGCTGAATTTCCTCGAAGCCGGCCAGGGCAAGGTTGCGCTGGTGGTGGGCGCGGAGAAAATGACGGCCAAGCCCACGGCCGAAACCGGCGATATCCTGCTTGGCGCCAGCTACCGCAAGGAAGAGGCGGAGGTCGAGGGCGGCTTTGCCGGCATCTTCGCCAAGATCGCCCAGAACTACTTCCAGCGCTATGGCGACCGCTCCGAGGAGCTGGCCCGCATCGCCGCCAAGAACCACCGCAACGGCGTGGAGAACCCCTACGCGCAAATGCGCAAGGACCTGGGCTTCGAGTTCTGCAACACGATCTCGGAGAAGAATCCCTATGTGACACACCCCTTGCGCCGCAGCGATTGCTCGCTCATTTCGGATGGCGCGGCCGCCCTTGTCCTGGTGGCGGAGGATGCGGCCTCCGATGCACCTCGCGCGATCCGGTTCCGCGGCACCGCGCACGCGAACGATATCCTGCCGATTTCAAGGCGCGATCCAACCGCCTTCGATGGCGTGCGGCGCGCATGGACGGCCGCGCTGGAACGCGCCGGCGTGACGCTGGCCGATTTGAGCCTTGTTGAAACGCACGACTGCTTCACCATCGCCGAGCTCATCCACTACGAGGCGATGGGTTTGACGGAGCCTGGCAAGGGGCATATCGCCGTTCGCGAAGGCTGGACGGAAAAGACCGGCAAGCTGCCGGTAAACCCGTCGGGCGGCCTCAAATCCAAGGGGCATCCCATAGGTGCCACGGGCGTCTCCATGCACATCATGGCCTCGATGCAGCTCATGGGCGACGCAGGCGGCATGCAGATCCCGGACGCGAAGCTCGCGGGCATCTTCAACATGGGCGGCGCCGCGGTCGCGAACTTCTGCTCTATCCTAGAGCGCGTGCACTAGAACACGGAACGCTCGATTGGAATCGCCGTCATTGCGAGCGCAGCGAAGCAATCCAGAACCAAGTCTCCGATGTTGCTTTGGACGCCCGCGGCCGCCAAGGCGGCCTCGCGATGACGGTGCGGCCCGATTAAGCGCACGATGCCAATCCAGCTATTGGGGCGTGCTCGCAGGCCCCTCTTCGCCCTCTTTCCCGCCCCAGATAAGGGACGCGGCAATCGATCCGAAGATCAAGGCCGCGGTGACCGCGAGCGACCATTCGGTTGGAATGTCCGGCAGCCAATCGGGATAGTTGTAGATCATCTTGATGCCGATAAAGATAAGGACGAGCGAAAGGCCGAGCCTCAAATAGCGGAATTTATCGATCATCCCCGAAAGAGCGAAATAAAGCGCGCGCAGGCCCAGGACCGCAAATATGTTCGAAGTGAAGACAATAAATGGATCGCGGGTGATGGCGAATACCGCCGGGATCGAATCCACCGCGAACAGAATGTCGGTGACGCCCAGAACGACGAGTACAAGGAAAAGCGGGGTGGCAAAAGCCTTGCCCAAACGCTTGGTGAACAGCTTTTGCCCATGGTAGTCCGCGGTCACGGGAATAAAAAGGCGGACTATGCGGATGATCCGGCTTTTTTGCAGATCCTTCGGCTCATCTCCGGCCCTTATTGTCTTGATGCCGGTGTATATCAGGAAGAGGCCCAGAGGGATTATGGTCCAGTCGAACGTTTCGATCATGGCGAGGCCCGCCAGGATGAAGATGCCGCGCAGGATAAGCGAGCCAACAATCCCCCATAGCAGCACGCGCATCTGCAATTCGGCCGGCACTTGAAAATACGCAAGTATGACAACGAACACCAAAATGTTGTCCATGCTCAGTGCGTATTCGATGAAGTAACCGGTGAGGAATTGGATGGCGGCTTCTTCGCCGGACCGCCAGTAAATCCAGGCGTTGAAGCATAGAGCCAGCGCGACATACGCCGCAGTCATCCTGAGCGCCTCGCGCACCGGGATCTCCCTGGGCTTCCGGTGGAACAGGAACAGCTCGAACGCCAGAATTCCAAGTATAAGGAGGTTGAATACGATCCAAGCCAAAGGCGAATGCCCCTCGAACATTACCAGCATGCAATTTCCCGGCGATTGCACCTACAACCGAAATCAACGCTAGAATGCTGGGCGGTATAGCCGCCTGCTGTCCGGATCGCGTCAAAGCGCAAATGGTTCAAGACCTAATTGGCCTACAAAACGGCGCGTTGCAGGCTAATTTGGGGCGGGTCCGAAAATGAGCACTGCATTCAACCCGCCGAAAGCGAATGAATTTGACATAACATAACCGATTTCGCGGTGCCGGCCCTCGTTCGGTGTGTAATCGAGATCGCACTCCGCGCCCGGCTCGTCGAAGCCAATGGTCGCCGGGATGAAGCCTTCGCGCAGCGCCTGGATAGACACAACGGCCTCGACGCCGCCGCCCGCACCAAGGCAGTGACCGTGCATCGACTTGGTGGAGGATATCGGGAGCTGGCTGGCGGCAGGCCCGAACGCCTTTTTGATTGCGCGCGTCTCGTTGATATCGTTGGCCGTTGTCGCCGTGCCGTGTGCGTTCAGATAGCCGATATCGCCCGGAGAAAGCCCCGCATCGCCAAGCGCGATCTGCATCGCGCGGGTGGGGCCGTCCACGTCGGGGTTCACCATGTCCGAGGCATCCGAGGTCATGCCAAACCCGCATATTTCGGCAAGCACCGTTGCCCCGCGCGCCTGTGCGTGCTCCAGGTCTTCGAGCACGAGGACGCCCGCGCCTTCGCCAACCACGGTGCCATTGCGCCGCTTGGAAAACGGAAAGCAACCGTCTGGCGACAGCACGCGCATGGCCTGCCACGCCCGCATCGCCCCGTAGGCGATCGAGGCTTCTCCTGCTCCGGCAACCGCAACGTCGACGGCGCCGCTACGGATCATCTGGAAGCTGAGGCCGATGGCGTGCGACGCGGTCGAGCAAGCACTGACGGTGCCGAAGACCGGTCCCTTTATGCCGTAATCGATGCTGACATGCGCCGCCGCCGAGCTGCCGATGGTGCGCAGCAGCGTCAGCGGATGCGATGTCTTTTTTTTGTGGATAAACATGTCTTCATAGGCTTTATCCATCGAGGCAAGGCCGCCCGCGCCCGAGCCGATAATACAGGCCGCGCGCTCGCCGTCCTTCAGCGGTATTTCGAGGCCCGATTGCCGGAGCGCCTCGTCCGCGGCGGTGGCTGCATATTGCGAATAGCGGTCGGCCAAAAGCACAGCTTTGGACTTGCAATGAATCTTGGGATCGAAATCTCGGACCTCGCCCCCGATCTTGATATACAGGTCCTGCAGATCGATGCTTTGAATCGGTCCTATGCCGCATTCTCCCCGCTTGATCGCGGTCCAAAACTTAGGCGTTCCGGTGCCGAGCGGCGAGACCACGCCGGTTCCGGTGACGGCGACGCGGCGCCCCTTGCCATTTAGTGCCATATCGTCTAGGCCGCGCTCGACGCTTGGGCCAAAACGCCCTTCACCCGCTCTACCACTGAGCCGACGGTCGCGAAATCCTGAACTTCCTCATTGGCATTGTAGGGAATTTGAATACCGAAAGTATCTTCAATATCGAAAACTATCACAGCGAGGTCCAAAGACTCAATCTCAAGGTCCGTAAGCCTCGTATCGAGCGTGATCTCTTTGCTCTGGTCACGCATATTCCTACGCAATATCGTGATGATCTTTTCTGCTACGTCGTCCATTGCAGGCTCCCTGCGCCATTCCGGGCGCGCAAGCTTAAATAAGTGTGCCCCCCATCCGTTGCGTTCGGGTGCAGGCGCGTGGCGAAGGGGATAGCGGTAAACTTATCTCAAGTCCAGCGAAGACGCTGTAATACCAGATCCGGTCGATTGCGTCACGAAGACCCCCTCCTCCTGTCCGTCTCCCCAAGGGGAGAAGGGACGCTTGCTCAACCGCTGGAGACTCCCTCTCCCCTTGGGGAGAGGGGGCCTTCACGCATATTTTCCGGTGACTGGAGCTGCTTAAGCGCGGCCGTCGCGGGGGACCGCGTGGGCGATGCCGAGCGCGCCGACGGCA
>JBKQNN010000365.1:0-12682 GCA_052145975.1 Rhodomicrobium sp.
CGCAAGGACGAGATCAAGCTCACCGCCTCGCTCGCCAAGCTGATCGACGAAGACCCCTCGCTGACGCTGGTGCACGACCGCGAAGTGAACCAGATGGTGCTTTGGGGCCAGGGCGAGATGCATCTGCGGGTGACGCTGGAGCGGCTCGCACGCCGCTTCGGCATCAAAGCCGAGACGGCGAAGCCGCAAATTCCCTATAAGGAGACCATCCGCAAGAGCATCGAGATCCGCGGGCGCCACAAGAAGCAATCGGGCGGACATGGCCAATTCGGCGATGTCGTGGTGGAGATTTCGCCGCAGCCGCGCGGGGAAGGTTTCGCGTTCTCCGAGGTCATCACCGGCGGCGCCGTACCGCGCAACTACTTCCCGGCGGTGGAAGCGGGCGTGCGCGACTACCTGAGCGCCGGGCCGCTGGGCTTTCCGGTTGTCGATGTCGCCGTCGTCCTGAAGGACGGCTCCTATCACACGGTCGATTCGTCTGAAATGGCGTTCCGCACGGCTGGCCGCATCGCCATGAGCGAGGGCATGCCGAAATGCTCCCCCGTGCTGCTTGAGCCGATCAGCGTGGTGAAGATCGCGGTGCCCTCGGAAGCGACGCCTAAGATCAACGGCATGATCTCGTCGCGGCGCGGCCAGATCCTGGGCTTCGACGCGCGCCCCGGCTGGGACGGCTGGGACGTGATCGAGGCGCACCTTCCGGAGGCCGAGATCCAGGACCTGATCATCGAGCTTAGGTCGGCGACGGCGGGCGTTGGCAGCTTCGAGGCGAAGTTCGACCACCTCGTCGACCTGACCGGGAAGCTCGCCGAGCAGGTCGCAGCGGACCACGCCGCGTCGAAGGCGGCTTAGGCGTCGGGCGGGTCCGCCCCCGCCTCACGCTGCGCCGCTGTCGTCACCCCGGAAGCCGCCCCGCGGCTATCCGGGATCTTATCCCAGCCGCCATAAGTCTTGCCGCTTCCGCGTCATTGCGAGCGAAGCGAAGCAATCCAGAAGCTGCAAGCTCAGCGCCAATTTCTGGATTGCCACGGCGGCCAAGGCCGCCTCGCGATGACGAACTGCAGCCGCCGGAAAGGTAGCCGCCGTAAGTTTTTAGCGGTTTGTTAACCATGCCCGACAGGTTGGGCCTCCCAAATCTTGCAGTTTCCGGCAGCTGAGCGCGGCGCCGCGCGTTTACTTTTTTGGCGCATGGAGCGTTCGCTGCAAACGACGCCGGCCGCCGGCGGCTGGACTTGCCCGCTGCCTCCCGGCAGGCCCCCGGCCCGCTCTCAATCCTACAATTGCCGCCATCGCAGAGCCTCCAGAACGCGCCCGCGCCTTCCCATGACGCTATCGTGCCCCAAAGCTCCTTACCGGTGCGCTAACGCCGCGCGGGCCGGGCCGGGCGAGGCTTCCGCCGTTCCCGGTGGGCGCCTGGAGGAAGGCCTTCGGCGGCGGCGCCCAAGCAAAACTTTGTAAGAGGCCGGCTTATATTTTCCATGAGGCGCTTACACTAGTTTTCATGACCCACGGTGCAGGCATTTTCCTGCAAATCGTCCTCTTTGCATACTGTTGCATCCGCATTTTTTAACCGCACGCAAACCCATATCTTCTGCTACTACATCGCCGCTGGCTTGACTTTCTTCTCCCTCCAGACGCACAGCCGAGAAAAAGCGATTCCGGTAGCGCGTAAGCTGTATACGGACTAATAACTCATTGAAATCACGCAAAGAACAGTTGCTTGCCGTTAACTAATTCCGCAACCCCAGATTGGGATTTGTGGTTAACCTGCGCAACAATCTAATATTAACGGGTATTTTGGAGTCGTGGAATTCGACCTAAAGCGGCAAAAGATTCGCAGAAAGACGGCGCCGGAAAAGATCGCACCTGCCCGTTAACCACCCAAAAATTTACCATGGTACGGCGCTACTGAGATCGGGCTAGCAAGTGATCGAAGCCTAACGCCCGGTAGCCACTTTTTGTGCTAGCCACAAGGCGGATTTAGTCACGATTGCGGACGCGCAGTTCAGCGACAGGAACGTCTCCCGCTAAAGACTCCCCGCAACGCGCTACACAATTACTCTCGATTAACCTTCTGACTTAGAACCACGCCCAAGCTAATTCCAAATAACCATCCAAAAAGCACCTGTAACGTATAGAATAGATCTAACAAGTCTGTAAATGACCAAGGACTCGCCACATTAAATAAATTGTATATTCTTATCTTGATCGTCTCCATTTCGTCCGGCGCCTTAAACCGCCAATACCGTCTTTCCCCTATTCCAATAATTGGTAGCATCGCATCAGCAGAAAATTTGGCCGAATGGAACTGTGGGCAATCGTTTCTCATAATTCCTTGATAATATCCTATGTTCTTCGAGGCGTCTTCGTCGCCAGCCTTCTTCCGGCCAAATAGGATACTCTCCGCTTCGCTGCATTGCGTAAATGCTATCCGATCCATAGATTCCCCTCTCAGTCTAATAAACCCGGCGTCATATAAAACACTGTAGAAAATGCCACACACAATCCAATAAAATATAGCAAAGTAAAGCATATGGTGCCATTGATATCCATATCCTATCAGTTTCCACAATACCTTTATGGGTTTTAGCAATAATAACTGCTCTTTTTGGCTGTCTTCCCTTAATACACAGATGCTTCTAGCGGTCTTGGAGTGCCCCATCTTCCGCAAAACCTCAACCAGCTGTTCAAATGGTTGGGACTTAAAGTTACAGCCTGTATCATCTTTCGGCTGTCGAAAAAGCCATACTTTTCTTTCTGTAGCCTTAAGCGGAGATTTTCCGCCAAAAAATTCATAGCTGAAGCCGTCTAAATAAATATAGGAACAAAGACACGAATTTGAGGATGAACAAAGTTTTCTATAACTTATCGACGAATAACTTTCTGGATAATAGTCGGACTGGACTCTTTCGGGAGGCCAGGAATCTTTGTCATCGATAAGAACTGAGACTTTGGCTCCGCGCAGATCTAGCGAGCCCAGGATGACGGGCCGCTCGATCGAGTTTGTTTTTCCCAGCTGAAGAGCGCCGGCTATGTCGGCCCGGCGAAGATTCAATGCGTTGGCGCAGAGATTTGGTTCTTCCGTTGCTCTTTGCGTGGGATTGATAAATTGACCACCTTCACAATCGAAGTCGCCTTTAATTTGCGCACCGGAGAAATCTACTTCACCATGCGCCACAAAGTGGGCTTCCTTGTTGACATGCAAATTCTTGTTGTCATGGGTGCTGGCTGTCTTGAGCCCTAGATAAGCGGCGCCTGTTATATGTATGTCTTCACACGAAAGCGCTTTCCCGCCTTTGTTGCTAAATAAACTGTAAGAAGCATCAAAGTTACCTCCTATATCGGCGCGCCGGAAACTAACCACTCCCTCGGTATTGAATCCATCAAGCAAGAATACACTACCCGCTACATTTATCCGGCTACAGCTTAACGCATCACGGCCCCGGTTATATATGCTCGCGCCGTGACACTCAAAACTTCCGGCAACCACGGCATCGACAAAACAAATTTCGCCTCTCGCGTTAACGCATTTTTCCTCATGAATATCTTTATGTGTATTTTTGTATTTACGAAAATAGACGCTACCACCGATTTTTGCCCCCTGACAATCTATCGCCACCATTTTTTGGGTTGTATCATTGACATCTCCATTGAACTCCCAGCCAGAACATTCAAAGTTCCCGCCGATCCTTGCCCGGCGAAATATTACATCTCCACGGGACTCAAAACCCTCGTGCAAAAAAACGGTGCCACCCACTGTCGCTCGGCTGCAAATAAGAGCAATGCCGCCAGGGTTCTGCATACTTGCTCCATGACATTCAAAACTACCGGAAATTTTGGAATCAATGAAACAAACCTCACCGTCAGCATAAAAATTTTTCTTAGCAAAATCTCTTTCATTCTCGTGTTGCCGGAAGTACACACTGCCACCAATTCTTATACCGTGACAGTCTATGGCTCTTTTTGCACGCTCTTCATAAGGAGTTTCTGACGGGGTCTTAACTTTATTGAAGTGGCCTCCGGAGCATTCGAAATTTCCTCCAACCCCGGCGTCACGAAATACTATTGGACCATCGGCAGCAAAGGTCTGATGCAGAAAGACTCCTCCCGATATTTTTACCCTGCTGGCAAAAATCGCTGTTCCTTTTTCTTTTAGTTGTTTGAATTTGCGTGTACCAAATTTTGCGTCGTGGCATTCGAGGCTGCCCAGGATGGTGGCATCGACGAGATCCATACCCCCTTCTGCTTCAAAATCGTCCCGAAGATATAGGCTGCCTCGGATGAATGCGCGTCTCGCCTCTATCCCGCCCGCGACTTTACTGCCTTGAAGATTAACGGTGCGAGTACTGGCATCCCTGAGAACGATGTCGCCAAAAATTCTGCAATGTCTTAAAAAAAGCGGCAGTACCTCTGTGCAGCTCTCGAGGTCTATGTTCAAACCATCCTTGCTGTCGTTTGGATCACAGCCAACCCATGCCCCTTCAAGCTGGACCCCTTTTTCGTGTACTGGATGTTCTGCATCGCCCCCCAGAGCCAAAAAGCGAATGAATCTGGCACGGATAAAATATTGCTGATCTTCGGGACGACTTTCAGATTCTGGCGGCAGACCTTTTTGAAGGTTGCATGGCACACCGGTTATGGCGTCATTGAGTAGCCTTTTTTCCCCTTCATATAAGGGATTAAAGTCCATAAAAACACGCCAGTTAGGTCGATTCGAAGCCTCGTTTGGCATTGTCACCCCGTCTCCAACGCAAGAATTAGTGACGTCTAGCTGCCAATAGTAACACGACAATAACACAAACCTAAGCATTTATGCAATTAGTAGGATGGCAATTTCCGGGTTTAAAGGTGGCGCGGGCGCCCGACGCGATCTCCGATACCAACCCAACCGCGATATGCCTGAGGACCGGTTCCCAAGCTTGTGCTAAGATACACCGCGGCGCGGGAGAGGGCCGGGTGGATCATGAAAATCGCTATCGCAACGAAGGATTGGCAGACGGTTAGCGGACATGCCGGCCAGGCGCGGTGCTGGCTGGTGTACGATCTGGCACCGGGCCTGGAGAGCGGGACCTTACCGGCGCCGGAGCGCGTCGAGCTGGCGAAGGACCAGGTGTTTCATTACTTCCGCGACGGCGGGCCGCATCCGCTCGACGGCGTTGAGATCGTGGTGGCAGGCAGCGCTGGTGACGGGTTTGTCCGGCACATGCAAAAGCGCGGCGTGCAGGTGCTGCTGACGGGGGAAACCGATCCAACGGCCGCGCTGACCCGCATTCTTGCAGGAGAGGCTCTGCCGGACCGGCGCTTCGATATCACGACCGCACTTTGCAAGCTGCACGATTTGTTCTCGCGGCATTGAGGCCGGAACGGTAGACAAAGCAACCGCCCGGAATCGATATCAGTAACTCCCAGGCGCGAGCCTTTCAAAGGCAGGTGTCCTGGCCGCGCCTTCATCGAAAGTAAACGTCGTGGACGCGCCTGCTGCTTGATTGAGTTCGCCGATCAAAGCATCGGGAAACTCAAGCTTATGAGTTTCACAGCGCAGCAGGGCGCGATTGACGGCCTGCCGCCCGGCAATGACATAGGCGTCGCTGCGGAGAAGCGCGTCGAACCTGGCAAGCACTTCCTCCCGCGTCCGCTTGTTGCGGGCCCGGAGGGTCCAAGCAATTTCCGATAGAACGACCGTATTGATATAGGCTGGGTTTGCCGGGCTTAAGGCCGATAGGAAATCCCGCGCCAGCGGCGACTGCACCGCATCGTCATTTGCAATTGCCCGGAGCAGGACGTTACTATCCAGGCCGATCATTCTTTGCTCCTTTGTTTGCGGGAGCGTGCCTCTTTATTTGCAATCGCCTGCGCTATAGCCTCATCGTCCGATGGCAAGGCATTGGGCATCGTTTCCGGTGCAAACTCATCGAAAACGGCCGTAGGCGCCGCGTTGAGAGGTCTCACCAGCACGCGGCCGGAGTCATCCGAATAAAATTCGATCTTGTCGCCTTCTTTCAGCATCCAAGACGCGCGAAGCCGGGCTGGTATGGTGACCTGACCTTTTGAAGTGACGGTCGTTTCATATTGCGGCATATCTTGCCTCCTGCCTTACTTTAGAGGAAATGTAAGGCGTTTGCAACATTGCCCCTCCGGCGCCACCCTGCCAGCACCGTTTATATCAACGCCGGCGCGGCGCACTACCTTTCCGATGCGCGAGCGCAGGCGGAATTGCTCAACAATGCGCTTGCCAGCGGCAACGCGGCTTACGTTGCGCAAGCCCTTGGCGTGATTGCCCGCACCCGCGGCATGACAGGGGTCGCGCGTGAGGCAGGCGTGACGCGCGAAGCGCTCTAAATCCCTCAGCGAGGAGGGCGATCCGCGCCTCACGACACTGCTTGACGTCTTGGCTGCGCTGGGCGTTACACTGCACGCGGAAATCAAATCCGCCGCTTAGAGGGGATCATTGCATGGCGAATACTCTAGGACTCGACGACGATCTCGATCCTGTGGAAGTGGCTGTCGATCTGGAGCAGACCTTCGCATTCAAGTTTTCGGATGAAGAAGCCCGAGGCTGTATCACTGCCGGCGACATTTACGCGGTTTTGCTGAGGCACGCAAAAGCGGGCGATCAACAGCAACGGCGCTGCTCAACTGCGATGGCGTATTACCGGCTGCGGCAGGCGTTTCGCACGGAGGTGCCGGACATCCCTGTGACGCCGGCAACTCCAATGCGTCTATTCAATCATCTGCCAGCAAAGGCGCTTCTCAAAAGACTATGCCTGTTGTCTTCGCTGCGACTGCCCAAGGCAGTGCTGGGGAGGCTCGGGGGAATTGGAGCGTATATGATTCTGTTTGCAATACTCGGATTCTTTCTATCATTCGCGATCGGTTTATTTTTTCCTTCAACTGCGGCCTTCACCTCCGCCGGTTCCGTGGCGATGGTGTTCAGCGGCCCCATTTTTCTCATAATGGACAGAGGCAAAGTGCCTAGCAGCTATGAGACAGTGGGAGACCTTGCTCGATTAGTCGCCTTGATGAATTTCGGATCGCTTGTGAAGCAAGGGGCCAGATGCACCGAGGCGTTAATTTGGCTGGCCCTCGTGGATGTCCTATCGAAATGGACCACCTTGCCAAAATCAGAAATTGGGCCGGATACAGTCTGCCTCTGGAAGATCTGGAAGGCGCAGAACACTTGATTAGGTTTGCGCCCGCTAATGCAACCGCCGCCGCGGCGGCATGCCAGTCATGCGGCCCTGCGCGGGATCGCTGAACAGCTCGGCGAGCTTCTCCGTCATCGCGCCGGCCAGCTCCTCCGCGTCGGTGATGGTGACGGCGCGGCGGTAATAGCGCGTGACATCGTGGCCGATGCCGATGGCGATCAGTTCCACCGTCGAGTAGGTCTCGATCTCGTGGATGACCTGCCGCAGGTGCTTCTCCAGATAGGTGCCGTTGTTCACCGACAGCGTCGAATCGTCCACCGGCGCGCCATCGGAGATCATCATGATGATGCGCCGCTGTTCGGGCCGCGCCAGCAAGCGGGCATGCGCCCAGGCCAGTGCCTCGCCGTCGATGTTCTCCTTGAGCAGCCCCTCGCGCATCATCAGGCCGAGATTGCGCCGCGCCCGCCGCCAAGGCGTATCGGCGGCCTTATAGACGATATGGCGCAGATCGTTGAGGCGGCCAGGACCCGCCGGTTTGCCCGCGGCAAGCCATTGCTCGCGCGCCTGCCCGCCCTTCCATTGCCGCGTCGTAAAGCCGAGGATTTCGACCTTGACGCCGCAGCGTTCGAGCGTGCGCGCGAGGATATCGGCGCAGCAAGCGGCGACCATGATGGGCCTTCCGCGCATCGAGCCGGAATTGTCGAGCAGAAGTGTCACGACCGTATCGCGGAAGGTCATCTCGCGCTCCTGCTTGAAGGATAGCGGCTGAAACGGATCGGTGACGACGCGGGACAGGCGCGCGGTGTCGAGCATCCCTTCTTCGAGATCGAAATCCCATGCCCGGTTTTGCTGCGCGAGGAGGCGCCGCTGCAGCCGGTTCGCAAGCCGGCTGACCGCGACGTGCAAAAGCGAGAGCTGCTTGTCGAGGAAGGCGCGAAGCCGCTCAAGCTCATCCGCGTCGCACAGGCTTTCCGCGCCCACAGCCTCGTCGAAGCCCCGCGTGAAGACGCGATAGCCGAAGGCTTCCGGCGCATCGAGCACCGAGGCGTTGGGCCAGCGAGGTGGCGCGTGCGGCTCGCCTTCGCTTACCTCGCCCCCGGGTTTGTAGTCCCTCTCCGGGCATTCCGCGGGATCGCCTTCCTCCCGGCCCTCCGGGACCTCGGCTTCTTCCGCTTCGCCTTCGTCCGGCTGGCCAGCCTCGTCTTGCTGTTCAGCGCCTTGCGACTGGGTTTCTTGGTTTTCGGCAGCGTCGCGGTTGTTGTCTTCCTGGCTTTGCTCAGCGGGACCTTCCATCAGCTCCAACGCGATTAGAACGTCGCGCGTCAGCTTTGCGAAAGCGGCCTGGTCGTCAATTGCGCCTTCCAGGCGCTCAAGCAGCGGCCCGGCCTTGTCCTCGATCCACGGGCGCCAAGCCTCCACGATGCCGGTGGCGCCGCGTGGCGGCTTCATGCCGGTCAGCTTCTCGCGCGCGATCAGCGCCAGCGCTTCTTCAATCGGGGCCTGCTGGCGGTCGATGCCGGAGTCGGGTAGCCGCTCGTAAGCGCTGGCGAGTTTGGCGGCGAGGTTTTTGGCGACGCCGCGCATGCGTATCGCGCCAACAGCTTCCACCCGCGCGCGCTCGGCCGCGTCGAAGGCCGCCCGTGCGGCGCCTTGCGCCGGGGCTAGGGCCGCATGCAATTTCGTGTCGTGCGCGGAAATCGTCAGGGCGATAGCATCCGCGTGGCCGCGGATGATGGCGGCCTCCTTGCGCGTCATGGCACGGCTCGGTTGCGGCAGCCGCGCGGTTTTACCGTCGAAGCCCGGCGCGTCGGAGCCGAAGACGACGTTCACGGACTTGGCCCCCGCAAGCGACCGCGTCGCGAGCGCCACCGCGCGCTTGAACGGCGCCAGCGGATCCGGCCTTTTCTTCACGCTATTCGGCATCGCCAATGCCTTGCTGGTGAGAAGACCCCCTCACTCTGTCTCTCTCCCCAAGGGGAGAGAGGACGCCGGAATTGTCCTCTTACCTTGACGAGAGGCCGCAGCCTTACTCCCTCTCCCCTTGGGGAGAGGGCTGGGGTGAGGGGGTCTTCGCCTTACCATCAGCTGAGCGCAATGTTGGCGGTGGAGGCTGGCAGCTCCTCGCCGAAGCAGCGCTGGTAGAACTCGGCCACGGCGCCGCGCTCAAGCTCGTCGCATTTGTTCAGGAAGCTCAAGGTGAAAGCAAAGCCAACGTCGCCGAAGATGGTGGCGTTCTCGGCCCAGGTGATAACCGTGCGGGGGCTCATGACCGTCGAAAGATCGCCGTTCACGAAGGCGGAGCGCGTGAGGTCCGCCAGGCGCACCATGCTGGCCACGGTGCGGCGGCCCTGCTCGGTCTGGTATTCCTTCACCTTGGCCAGCACGATGTTCACCTCGTCCTGGTGCGGCAGGTAGTTGAGCGTGACCACAATCGACCAGCGATCCATCTGGCCCTGGTTGATCTGCTGCGTGCCGTGATAGAGGCCGGAGGTGTCGCCGAGGCCGATGGTGTTCGTGGTCGAGAACAGCCGGAAGGCGGGATGCGGGCGGATCACGCGGCTCTGGTCAAGCAAAGTGAGCTTGCCCGAAACTTCGAGCACGCGCTGAATGACGAACATCACATCGGGCCGGCCGGCGTCGTACTCGTCGAAGACGAGCGCGGTATTCGACTGCAGCGCCCAAGGCAGGATGCCCTCGCGGAACTCGGTGATCTGCTGGCCGTCCCGGATGACGATGGCGTCCTTGCCGACCAGGTCGATGCGGCTCACATGGCTGTCGAGGTTGATGCGCACGCAAGGCCAGTTCAGCCGCGCCGCCACTTGCTCGATATGTGTGGATTTGCCGGTGCCGTGGTAGCCCTGGATCATCACACGGCGGTTAAATGCAAACCCTGCCAGGATCGCAAGCGTGGTTTCATTGTTGAACAGGTAATCGGCATCGAGCTCGGGCACGTATTCGCTCGATTGTGAATAGGCCGGGACCTCCAAGGCACTGTCGATGCCGAACACCTGCCGGACAGACACCTTCATATCCGGCAGGCCGGCATGGCCTGCTTCACCCTTCATCATTGAAATCCCTGGCTTTTCTAATTTGGCTTTAGCCTTTTGGCCCCGCGTCATCTCACGAGCCCGGCCTGCTTAAGATAATTATAAGCAGTGAGAACTTCGCGGAACCGCTCCTCGGAGCTCCGGTCGCCGCCGTTGTGATCGGGATGGTGCAGCTTTACAAGGGCCTTGAACTGGATCTTGATTTCGTCAGCCGTGGCGTCTTCGTCAAGGTTCAGAGCCTGAAGGTGCTTCTTGGCGCCCTTAAGAATCACCCGGCGCCGGTCCACCTCCGGGGGCGGCGGGCGCTTGTACGTTCCGCTGCGCACAGCCTTGAGGATCTCGAGCGGGTCGCCCGTGCCTTTGGCACCGTTCAACGCGTTCCAGGCGTCTCTGTCCACGCCGTGGACGCCGATGGACCATGTAGGCCGGTGTCCGGTTGCGGCGGACTTTTGGAAATCCATGACCTCGTCGGAGGCCATGCCATCGAAATAGTTATAAGATTTGTTGTATTCGGTGACGTGCTCGCGGCAAAAATAGTAATACTCGCCCTCGGACGCACGCCCCTTCGGCGCGCGGTGCAGCCCTCGCTTGGTGCAGTTGCGCCATTGGCACGCAGGCGCAGTGCTGGCCTGGGCCTGGGCCTGCGGCTCGGATCTCCTCCTGCTGCGCCCGCGGCTTATGCGAATGCTGTCAAAATATTTCGAGTCGAGTTTCATACGGTTCGAACTGGTCCACCTCCGCGGGCCATCTTTGGGGAGGGCGCGCCTAGCGCACAGTATGCTGCGGCGAAGCCGCGCTTACAAGGTCTTGACAGAATGCAAAATCGTGGTCCGTAAATTGAGGGCGCGAGCGGCTGCGATCCGGGCGCCATAGAGGCAAAAATGACAGTGGAAGAAGCGATCCGTGAAAAATTGGCGAGGGCATTTGCGCCTTCAGGCCTCACCGTTGAAAACGAGTCTGCCAAACATGCCGGCCACGCCGGGGCGCGCGATCACCTGGGCCGCAACACGGGCGAGACGCATTTTCGGGTGGTGGTCGTTTCCGAGGCCTTCCAAGGCAAGAGCGCAATCGAGCGGCACCGCCAAATCAATGCGGCGCTGAAGGACGAGCTCGCCGGCCCCGTCCACGCGCTCGCGATCCAAGCCTTAACGCCCGCCGAAGCTAGCCGTTAGGCTGGTTACGAGTGCAGTTGGCTGCTGTAAGTCATCCCCGCGAAGGAGCATGTAAAAAAGTGCCGAACCTTCCGAAAGGCCCGGAACTGCGGGCCGCAGCGTCGTACCCGCGAAGGCGGGTACCCATATAAGTTATTGTTCCAACGTCAGAAATGGATTCCCGCCTGCGCGGGTATGACGGCCCGCAACCTTACTTCCCTTGATTGCTTTATGATCCAAGGACAAATCATGCCAATTCAACTCGATGGACCGCGGCTTGAACCATCCGCCGGAGGTGCGCCCGGACAGCTCGTGATCTTCATTCATGGCTATGGCGCCGACGGAAACGACCTGATCGCGCTCGGGCGGGAGTGGGCGCGGCTGCTGCCGCACGCTGCCTTCGTCTCGCCGCATGCGCCCGAGGAGCTGCCGGGCGGCTTTTTCGGCGGCCGTCAATGGTTCGCCCTTGAGACACGCAGCGAAGAAGAGTGGGAGGAAGGCGTGCGCAGGGCCCAGCCAGCGCTGGAGGCTTTCATCCTGGCCGAAGCCGCGCGCCTAGGACTGCCGCTGAGCGCCGTGGCACTTGTGGGTTTCAGCCAGGGAACCATGATGGCGTTGCAGACAGGCCTCCGCTTGAGCGAAGCGCCGGCAGCAATCGTCGGTTTTTCCGGACACCTCGCGGGCGCGGCGCGGCTTGCCGCCGAAATCAAATGCAAGCCGCCGGTGCTTCTGATCCATGGCTCCAGCGACGAGGTCATCCCCGTCGAAGCGATCCACCACGCCAGGATGGCGCTCGCCGCGGCCGGCGTGCCGGTGGAGTGGCATATCAGGCCGGGGCTCGGCCACGGCATCGACCCGGAGGGGCTCAAGGCGGCCGGGCTATTCTTGCGCGCTTCCTTCGGCCTGAGCTAGGCAGAGTTTCTTGGCTTCCCCCAACGCATGGCCATCCCGCGCGTTAGCGGCCATCGTGACGGCAACGGCCCGCTATGCGGCTGGGTCTGACAGGATTTCCCGCGGATCAGGCGTACTAGCAAACTATTGAATCTAGTACAGCTTATCCGAGGCAAGTTCGCTTGCCAACCTGTGGCTAATGGAGTGCGAACTTGCCTCAGGCTGTACTAACTTGACCGAACCCTCCATCTGAAGAAGCTCGGTCAAACAGGTTCGGCAATGCCCGCCTCACCTAATACAAATCAAGGTCCCGTTGGGCCCAGGAACGGCTGTGTGGCCCGTGTGTCGCAGGCACCACGCTTGATTTTGACCGCCCCAGATGCACCGGCCGGTCACCGAGCTACGATGGCGGTTCGGACCGCAGCCGCCTAACGCGAACGCCGGCGTAATC
>JBKQNN010000366.1:0-12148 GCA_052145975.1 Rhodomicrobium sp.
TTTGCCCCTTGGCCAGCCCCATCCCCGCCTCCCCGCGAATCAACCTAATTTTCTCTTGACTCGCACAAAAAGACAGAGGCGGGAATCCCAGACTCACTTGTATGAACACCGTAGCCCCTCGGGGAGAGGGACAGGGTGAGGGGGGACTTTGCGAAGCGATCAACCGGATTTCGTATGATGGGGTCTTGGAGCTTTTTAATAAACCCGCGCCTTCGGTTCGATGTACTGCACCTCGTTCGTCAGCGTATGCGCATGCACGGGCCGGTAATCGAGGTAAACGATTTTTCGCTCGACATCGGCGTAGGAGAGCGTGTGCTTCATCCAGTTCGCGTCGTCGCGGTTGGGGAAGTCTTCGCGCGCATGCGCGCCGCGGCTCTCCTGCCGCGCATAGGCGCCGTTGATCGTCACCGCCGCAAGCGTGATCATATTGTCGAACTCCAGCGACTCCACAAGGTCGCTGTTCCAGATCAACGAGCGGTCGGTGACCCGGATATCGCTCGCGGCCTCCCAGACCTGCTGAATGAGCTGGCAGCCCTCCTCAAGCACCTGCGCATTGCGGAACACCGCGCAGTTGTTTTGCATGGCGTGCTGCATGCGGCTGCGCAGCTCCGCCGTGGAGGTGCTGCCGTTGGCGTGGCGCAAGCGGTCGAGACGGGCGACGGCCTGCTCGCCGGCGCTAACCGGAAGGTCGGCCTGGGACCCGCCGGCTTCGATCGTTTCGGTGCAGCGCTGGCCCGCCGCCCGGCCGAACACGATCAAATCGATGAGCGAATTCGAGCCGAGCCGGTTCGCGCCATGCACGCTGGCGCAGGACGCCTCGCCGAGCGCCATCAAGCCTGGCACGGTGGCGTCGAAATCCTCCGGCCGGGGGTTCAGCGCCTCGCTCATATAGTTCGTGGGGATGCCGCCCATGTTGTAATGAACCGTGGGCAGGATCGGGATGGGCTGGCGGCGCAGGTCGACGCCAGCGAAAATGTGCGCGCTCTCGGTAATACCGGGCAGGCGCTCGGCTAGGATCTTGGGGTCCAGATGGTCGAGGTGAAGATAGATGTGATCTTTCTTCGGCCCGACGCCGCGGCCCTCGCGGATCTCGACCGTAATGGCGCGGGAAACCACGTCGCGGCTGGCGAGGTCCTTGGCGTGCGGCGCGTAGCGCTCCATGAAGCGCTCACCTTGCGAATTGGTGAGATAGCCGCCTTCGCCGCGCGCACCCTCCGTAATGAGCACGCCGGCGCCGTAAACGCCGGTGGGATGGAATTGCACGAACTCCATATCCTGAAGGGGCAGGCCCGCCCGCAGCACAAGCGCATTGCCGTCGCCGGTGCACGTGTGCGCTCCGGTGCAAGAGAAATAGATGCGCCCATAGCCGCCGGTTGCGACAATCGTCTTCTTGGCGCGGAAGCGGTGGATGCTGCCGTCGTCGAGGCACAAGGCCACAACGCCGCGGCATACGCCGTCGTCCATGATGAGGTCGAGCGCGAAATATTCGATGAAGAACTCGGCCGAATGGCGCAGCGACTGGCCGTACAGCGTGTGCAGCATGGCGTGGCCGGTGCGGTCTGCCGCGGCGCAGGTGCGCTGAGCGGGCGGGCCCTCGCCGAAATCGGTGGTCATGCCGCCGAACGGGCGCTGATAGATTCTGCCATCCTCGGTGCGGCTGAAGGGCATGCCGTAATGCTCAAGCTCGTACACAGCGGCGGGCGCGTTCCGGCAGAGATATTCGATGGCGTCCTGATCGCCGAGCCAGTCCGAACCCTTCACGGTGTCGTACATATGCCAGCGCCAATCGTCGCGGCCCATGTTGCCAAGTGCTGCAGCGATGCCGCCCTGCGCCGCCACCGTGTGCGAGCGGGTTGGAAAGACCTTGGTAATGCAGGCCGTCTTGAGCCCGGCCTCGGCGCAGCCAAGCGTCGCGCGTAAACCCGCGCCGCCTGCCCCCACCACAATAACGTCGAAGATGTGATCGATGAAGGGATAAGCCCTGCCGTTGACGTTATATACGGGGAGCACTCCAGCGCCATTATGCTTTGGCTTTGCACGGTCAGGCATCGGTTACACCCCGAGATAAAGTTTGGTAACGGCGAGGAATATGGCCGCGCCCACAAAAAGGGAGAAGAACGTGTTCAGGAGCAGCAGCAGCACTTTGCTGCCGCCATGCACGTAGTCCTCGATGATCACCTGCATGCCAATCCGCATATGAATGCTGGCGGAAATCGCAAGCAGGATCCCGAGAACGGCGGCCCAAGGCTGCGAGAAGAACGCTTTGACCTCGGCGCGGGAAGCGCCAACGAGGTGAAGCGCGGCGTAGATCAGGAAGGCGACTAGAACGATGTTCGCCGCAGCGGTTACGCGCTGCACGACAAAGTGCTCCGTCCCGCCTTTGGCCGCGCCCAGGCCGCGGACCTTTTTGAGGGGCGTGCGGAAAGCTGTCATATGAGTTTCCCCCAATACGAAACGGCCAGCATCCAGATCGCGCCCGTAAGCGCAAGCGAAAGGAGAATGGTCAGCCAGGAAAGCAGGCGCACGTTGCCCAGGCTGAAGCCGTGGAGCGTGTCCCAGATGAAGTGCCGGATGCCGCCGAGCAAATGGTGGATCACGGACCAGGTGAAGCCGAAGAGCACGATCAGGCCGATGGGCGTGGCCAGGAACGCGCTCACCGCATCGAACCAGGCATCGCTCGTCGCCGCCGCGATGAGCCAGGCCGCTAGCAGCAGCGTGCCGAAATAGTTCACGGTCCCCGTGATACGATGCAGGATCGACATCGTCATGTTGATGTAGGGGCGGAAAATCGACAGGTGGGGAGAAAGAGGCCGGGCCATGGGCCGGGCGCCAGGGCCCGCCGCGCTTTGCTTTGCGTTTGCCATTATTTAATCCCTCTTAATGCCGGGTGTAATTTGGTTTAACGTTTGTTTACCGCAGCGCAGCAACGGCTTCAACAGCAATCCGCCGGCTAGGGGCATACGCAATAAGACGAAGGCCGCGGCGGGTGATGGGCTTCCATCCGATTGCCGCGAGCGGTACTCGCAGCTTGATCTTAACAAGATTATCTATATTATCAAATTGCATACGTGCTCTGCAAGGATTGCAGGGTAGCTACGGCTGCACGTGTTTTTCAATATTTGGTTCATAATTTGTGGGGGTAGCCGATGTCAGTAGAAGAACAGGCAGGCGATTTCGCAAGCAATACGAGTGAGAAAGAGTTCTGCCCCTTATTCCTGTATTTTTGGCTGCCGGCAGGGAAGGATGCCTTCGGGTTCAAGAATTGGCAAAACGCGCATCTTGCCGTAGGCAAGGGTTATTACGATGACCTCTATATTCCTATCGCGCTGCAATTTCCAAAAAGATTAAAACAGGTTAAGTTTCCGATAGAAAATGTCACAAAAGAATTTGTTATAAAGTTTTTTGATGACAAGGAGAGAACAAAAGAAGCTGAGTTCCTAATTAAGGATTGCGAGCTCAATCTACGCAAGATTTCGTCCTTTTTCGAATACAGACCGATGGCGCCGGAACTTTCTGAAGAAAGGGTTATAAAGGGCGAGTTTCAGCTATTTTCGAGCGGGTTATATTGTTTCAGATTCGATATATCGACAACCAAGAATTTATGCAAGCCCGATGAAATTGGCAAGGCCAGGATCTTCGCGGGAGTCTTCTTTGAAGATGTGATTAGGCCAATGTTCGGATTAGACTGGGAAAAATATCTTTCGTTTAAAGATCCGTCCGGACACCGTGTTTTAACCGAGAAGAAAAACCTTGATACCGGAAAGTCAAGCGCGGCTTCGCCGGTGAATGAAGGGGAGTGCTCCAAGCTCTATACAGGTGTCTTGAATTATTATCAACTTGAGCTGCTCTATAACGGGTTGTTCGACGCGGAGACGGTGCCGCAAGTGTTTTTTACACCCGCCACGCAATCGGCAGGCGGAGGACAGGTCGACCGCGAAAAGGAAAAGGAAAAGCGGCGGCAAAGAGCCGCCGAAACATATTCTCTGGAAAATATTTTTTCGTCGATCATGATGGTCAGTTGGGGCTCAGAAAAAAGAAGACACACACCCCTCAAATCGGAAAGAAAAGATTTCAGCCTTCGAGGATCCTGGGCTGAGCGTAATGAAAATTATCTGCGGCCTGAAGAGTTTATTAAGAGTCCAGATAAAGTAAAGGAGGAGTATTTTTATTCCCGCCTGATGTATTCCTCGATGGAGCAATTCATCCGGGTATCGATAACGTTTGGGCTTGCCAATTTTCGGAGCGGTCTGACCTGCACACGCAAATCCATCCTTCTGCATAATATGCGGGCGAAAGAAAATGTCGATCCAGAACAGCTTTATCTCGAAGCGAAGCGGCAGCAAAGCGCGCCGGCGAGCGGCGAGGATAGCGAATATGAGCCGCTTACCGCCCCTCTCAGTTATGCGGAAATATACTATGAGATGATCAAGAGCAAAATACCCTCCCTCTTTTTTCTGGGAGACCTGATACACGATATAAGCGAGGTGGCCGTTCCGCTGCAGGTACAGCAGGCCACGCCGGAAAGTCTGGTACTGGAATGCGAGGGAAAAGAGAGGGCGGAGCCGCAGGGCTACTTTTGTGAGTTCTACTATAGCAGAAGCACTTTCTTAGAGTCCTGGCGTCAATACAAGCGGCAGTGCGACTTTATTGTGCAGGAAGCGGAAGCCGTCCGTCATCTCATGGAGCGGTCCGGCGACCGCCAAATTCTAAGCGAGCTGACCGATACCAGGAAGATCCATGAACTGACCCAGGAAGAGCGCCAGCCGATCGAGATATCTGCCGAGCAGTGGAACCGGCTTTCGGCGGGTATCGGATATAGTCAGATTGGAGCTGCCTTCGCGTTTGGATTTCTTACTCTCGCCGTTTGGTTTATAGATAAAATATTGGATAATAAGCTTGATAACCTAACCTCAGTACTCCGGAGCTTCAGGAAAGACCTGCCATACTGGGCTGGTTCGCATATAATAACCATAGCCACTGTGCTCGTAATCAGCGTTTTTGCCATGCTCACTGTTTCCAGAGGGAAAGCTTGGGGTTCTTACGTATTGCTTGCGTTGTTTGGCGCTGCGCTATTGTTCTCTAGTGTAAATATCGCGCAGGATCCGGTCTGGGACGCGGAAACTATCGATAAAAGCGCCGCCTCAAAATTAATGCTGTTCATAGCCATGTTGGGAGCGTTTCTTTCAACTCTTTCCTGGAGTATATCACAGTTCAAAGCTCGATCTGTCCAGAGGCCGAGCAATTCTGGCTTTTCAGGGGAGCATTGCACAAGCATCTACGATTACGCCAACCTGAGGCAGCAGGTACGGATAAATGATGCGAAAATGTTGTTCGATCGATTGAAGAATGAGCGCGTTATACCAGGCTTATTCGGACAAGCAATGACGAGGTCCCGGATTTTTAATATCTTAAGCGAAATGCCGTCAATTGGCGTAGAGAAGCGAAAATACTCATTTACCTCCCAGGAGTCCTCCTCTAACAAGTATTCTAAATGTTTCAAGCGGGGAGATATTTTGGCTCTTCAAGGAGAGAACTATACTTTGCATGTGGAGATCGAGCGGCATCATCCATCGAACGAGGTATTTCTCACAGATATGCGTCTAGCAATAAGAACCGGTCGAAATTATCAAGAGAGAAGAGATGTCGACCGGGAGGCAAAGCGCCTGACCTACTATTTTTGCTCTGAGATACTTAGAGATATCAAAGACGCAGCGCCGGATCGGTTTCATAACCTGTTGAAGCGCTATTTTTCGTTTTCGGAGCTCGATATCGCCAGAGCAGCCGTTGAAAGCCCCAAATTCCCAAGAGATCCAAGAGAAGGGGAGGTTTCTTCCCAAACCGTTACAAAAGCACCCACGACCTGAAGCGCGGCGTAGACCAGGAAGGCTATGAGCACGATGTTCGCCGGATGGTCAGCCAGGAAGGCAGCCGCACGCTGCCGCGGCTGAAGCCGTGGATCGTGTCCCAGAGTCGTGGCTGGGCGCATTTCCAGCTAAGACTATGTGCCGCCCGGGACACAAGCGTTAGATGTTCCTAAATCCAATAGAAGGCGGTATGTTTCAAAACACCATGGAATCGGCTAGCGCCTAAAAACACGATCCGGCGCCTTGTGGTTCCGGGCGGCTTCGATAGATGAAGAGGGAAAGCACCAATGGCGAAAGCCAAACCAGCAGCAGCAAACTCCAAAGCAGCCCCTTCGGCCAAACCGGTAGCCGCTGCCAAGAGCGCGGCCCCGGCAAAAGCGCCGGCCGCCGCTAAACCAGCAAAGGTGGAGCTTGTCACCCTTCGCCAGCTCGCAGTTACGATCGGCGAAGAGCATGGCCTCTCGCAAAAGCAAGCGAACGAAGTGCTTTCGGGCACCGTTGCCTTGATCGGCGAACACCTCAAGAAGGGCGCGCGCATCCGCATCGCGGGGCTTGGAACGCTTGAGGTGCGCAAACGCGCAGCCCGCATGGGGCGCAACCCCGCAACGGGCGAACCGCTCGAAATCAAGGCCAGCAAAAAGGTCGCGTTTCGCGCGGCGAAGGACCTCAGCGAGACAATTTAGGCTGACCGGGGGCGGCGTGGAGCCGCCTCGCCGGTCACAGTGCTTACCTCACAGCCGTTTCAACCGTAGCCCAAGGGAGCGCATATGTTGAGCGAAGATCTGTCTATTACGGAAGACGCCACCGCCGAATTCCTTTCCACGCTTGAGGCGCTCGACGACATCGCGGATGGCGTCGAGGCCATCGTCCTCAGCTTGGGAGGCGCGCAAGAACGGGAGGCATACTTTGCCATCGCCGAGGAATATGAAGCATACGCCGAGGCCCTGCTAGAAGAGACGGCGCCAAAAAGCCCGGAGCAAGATGCCCGGCTTATGGACCTTGAAAAGCGCATGGAGAGTGCTTTCAACACGATGCTGGAGGCCTGTCCGGAGCACATTCGCAAGCTGCACGGCGCCGTTCGTGCCGCCATCGACGCCGAAGAGGCGTCGGAGGATTGAACGTAGCGCCCGCAGGCAATCGGAAGGCTGCGCGCTTATTCGCGCAGACTTCCGGCTTGAACTTTAGTATTTACTTTTGTCTCACATAACGGACTTGCGCCGGTAACTGCCTTTTTACCTCAACTTGCCGGAATTCTTGGCCAATTCGCTGCAATTGCCGCTCAAGTATCCGCAAGCGGATGCGGATGGGAGAGGAAACGCCTTCTCAGTGGCTGCGAGCGAGTTCCCTCTCCCATAGGGAGAGGGCAGGGGTGAGGGGCGATTCGCCAGTTCGCTACTCCATCCGCTGTTAAGTTAGCGGGGACGCGGCGGCGGTCATTTGGCAATGGGCGGTTAGCCGCGATGCTGCCAGCCGCCGCCATGGTGAGGCCCGTGATGGTGCATCATCATACGCACGAGGAAGTGCAGGCGGTGTTTTTGATCGTCCGAGAGAGTGCGATAGAGCGGCTCCGCGGCGTCAGCGAGCTTCTTGAGTTCGGCGGCACGTTGCTCCATGGCATCGGCGCGAGCCCTGAGCTTCGCGATCCCGTCCATAGATTTGGCCTCCTCGCGGAACTTGGCCCAGTGGGCTTGCCTGGCTTCCGTCATGGCGCGGATGGCCTGCTCGACCGGCGCCCAGTTCTTTTCCTGATCCGGCGTCAGTTCAAGGCCAGCCTTCAGCGCGGCAATCTTCGCGTCCGTGAACGCCTTCATATCCGCAGGGCTAAATTTATGATGCTCCGGCATCGCACCCTCAGGCGCGGGCTGCTTGGCGAAGGCCGCCGGCGCGCCGATCAGGGCAAGCGCCGTTAACCCCGCGATGAGTGTCCTTTTCATGAGTTCCTCCGTGTATGCATTGGCACAGACCGGGATATCTGGATGAGGCTCAATCAAGCCCTTCCGCGGCTCCGGCGCAAGCAGAGGACGCATGAAACGCCGTTTATAATTGTATGATTCTGTGCCGCTCGCCTTCCCTGCAATGGGGCGGTAAATTGATCTGAATGTGGCGCAAGTCCGGCACGCCGGGCGCCCTCCCGCCATAGGTTTTTGAACGCAATTTAAGCAAATTCGCGGTTGTTCGTTAACTATCGAGCGGATTTCGTAAATTTAACGTTTATTCAACCGCAACAATCTGCATTCGCGCCTTAATCTTAGGGGAAGCAATTGCATGACCGTGTTGTCCTTTGGCTAGATGGAAAGGTTTATGCTCCACACTTCTAAGAACGATCTGCCGGCAAGATCGCGCATCCGAAGATTCCGCCTTCTCTATTGCGCTGCTTGCTCCGGATACTGCATTTTTGCGCTTGCCATTTGCGCTCTTCTTGGCGTCAGCGCAGCCGGGATGGGCAGCGCCGCCGCCGATCAGGTCCAGGCCCAGCAAATTCAGCCGGTGCTTCCAAGCTTCTCCGCACTTGTCGAGCGCGTCGCTCCCGCGGTCGTCTCGATCCGCGTCAAGGCCAATCCGGCCGCGATGACTACACGCGACGGCGACGAGGAAGACAGCACCGAGTCCTCGGAAAAGGGCAGTGGCAAGGACAATCCCTTCAAGGGAACGCCGCTCGAACGCTTCTTCAATGGACCCGATGCCCCAGGGCAGGGCAAGAGTAAATCCGGAAAAGGCGGTAACCAGCCTGTTCCCGTCCAAGGCCAAGGCTCCGGTTTCTTCATTTCCGCGGACGGCTATCTCGTCACCAACCATCATGTCGTCGATGGCGCGATCAAGGTGGAGATCGTCACCGAGAACGGCGACATCATGCCGGCCAGGATCGTCGGCACCGATCCCGGCACCGACCTAGCGCTCCTCAAAGTCGAAAGCGCCAAGCCGTTCGCTTACGTTCCGCTTGGCCGCACCGAGGTGAAGCCCGGCGATTGGGTAATCGCCATCGGCAACCCGTTCGGCCTTGGCGGCACCGTAACCGCAGGGATCGTCTCGGCGCGCGGCCGCGATATCGGCATGGGCGCTTACGACAATTTCGTCCAGATCGACGCCCCCGTGAACAAGGGCAATTCCGGCGGCCCGGCGTTCAACCAGGAGGGCGAGGTCATCGGCGTGAACACCGCCATCTTCTCGCCCTCGGGCGGCTCGGCGGGCATTGCCTTTGCCATCCCCGCCAAGACGGTTGCAAGCGTCATCGCCCAGCTCAAGGCTCAAGGCCGGGTCAGGCGCGGCTGGCTGGGCGTCCAGGTTCAGGCGGTCACGCCAGAACTCGCCGATAGCCTTGGGCTCAAGGACGCCAGAGGCGCGCTTGTCTCCGTTCCCACTCCGGGCAGCCCGGCGGAGGCCGCGGGCATCCGCCGCGGCGACGTCATCGTCACCATAGCCGGCGAGGACGTGAAGGACAGCCGCGATCTGGCGCGGAAAATCGCGTCGGCAGCCCCGAATACGCCGGTCGAAATCGCGGTCGAGCGCGGAGGCAAACACCAAGTCCTTGAGGTCAAGCTGACGGAACTCAAGGAGGACGCCAAACCGGAGCTTCCGCCTCACGATCTGGGGCAACAAACCGAGATCGAATCCCTTGGTGTGAACGTCGTGCCGGGAGGCGGAAAAACCGGCGTGCCGAAAGGACTTGCTGTGCTCGAGGTCAACCCCAACGGCAGAGGCGCCGATGCCGGGCTCATTCTGGGCGATATCATTCTGAACGCAAACGGAGCGGATGTTTCGAGCCCGGCCGATCTGGAAGCGGCGCTGAAATCCGCCCGCGCGGCCGGCAAGAAATACGCGCTCGCCTTCATCCAGCGCGGAACGACGCAAGTATACTTGGCGCTGCCCGCCGGCCAAAGCTGAACCGCGTGAACGGCCTTGACCGGATCGATTGGCGTCATCCCGGATACCGGCAAAGCAGGTTCCGGGATGACGAGGCTTCCATTAAAGCCGATCCCGCTTTAGCCGCCATAATTTTTCTGCATGTACTCGTTCCTTAGGCTGCGCTATTTAAGAGCTCTGGCGCTCGCACCGGAAAAAGGCGAAGCCCCATTTTTTGCCCAGCCATGAGACGCACCGATGCCGAAGATTACCCCCCATGAAGCGCTGATTTACATCATGATCACCATGTCCGCCGTGGACGGGCAGATCTCCGATCATGAGCTGGAGCGCATCGCGCAAATCGTGCGCCAGCTCCCCGTGTTCATGGGCTTCGACATCAACAACCTCTCCAAAACCGCCGAAAGGTGCGGGGATCTTGTGGGCGAAGAGGAGGGCCTTGAGGAATTGCTCGAACTGGTGGGGGGCGCGCTTCCGAAAAAGCTCTACGAAACCGCCTACGCACTGGCCGTCGAGGTTGCCGCCGCGGACCTCCGGGTGCCAGATGAGGAAATTAGGTTCTTGGAGCTCTTGAGGGACCAGCTTCACCTCGATAAGCTCGTTACGGCCGCCATCGAGCGCAGCGCCCGCGCGCGGCACCAGACGATCTAAGATCGCCCCTATTCTTGCCCCACTTGCAGGATAGGCCAGGACGGCGATGCGCGCTAGGCGTGTGAAGAAATGGGCGCGCCTGTAGCAGACTCAGTTGTCATGGCTAGGCTTGACCCTATGGACGCCAAAATTAGCGGATGGTGTAACGAACGGGGGAACCTCCCCTCACCCCAGCCCTCTCCCCATGGGAGAGGGAGTAGGTCGCAATCGTTGAGAAGGCGTCCCCTCTCCCATGGGGAGTGGGACAGGGTGAGGGGAGATTCCCCCGTTATGTTAGCGCCCATGAGGCTTGACCCGGCCATGACAGCGGCGGAGGCCCACGAGATTAATGCCACTATGAGCTACGACGAAAAACGAATACCGCTCACGAAAACCGCTCTCCAGCTTGCGTTCGTTTGCACGCTGTTTTCGCTTTTGCTGAGCTGGCCCGCGGCCGCAGCGACCGCAGTTTCGCAGGACGGGTTTAGAGCGTTCATTGGCTCTTTCCGGGCGAAGGCGATTGAAGGCGGCGTCCGCCCCGAGGTCTACGATTCCGTAACCGGCGGCCTTACCGCCGATTTCTCGCTGCCGGACCTCGATATCCCGGCGCGCGCGGGCAAGCAGCCAAGCCAGCCCGAATTCGTGCGCACGCCCGAGCAATATCTGAGCGCCAAGAACCTTGGCGAGCTAGCCGTGCAAGGCCGCAAGCTTTACGATACGCATAAAGCCACGCTCGCCGTCATAGAAAAAAAATACGGCATCGATCCTTTCATCCTGCTCGCGCTGTGGGGCCGCGAAACCGCGTTCGGCACCTCGAACGATTCGACGCATAACGCCCTGCAAGTGCTGGCCACCTTGTCGTATGCGGGCACCCGCAAGGAGCTGTTCCGGAAGAACTTCATCTTTGCGATCAAGATGGTGCAGGACGGCGTGATCGCGGCCAAGGATATGAAAAGCTCCTGGGCCGGGGCCATGGGGCTCACGCAATTCATGCCCGAGGACTACTACCAATATGCGGTGGACATGGACGGCGACGGCAAGAAGGACATCTGGCATTCTGTGCCCGACGCGCTTGCATCGCTTGCCAACAATCTCGCTCACCTCGGCTGGGATAGGACGCAACCCTGGGGTTTCGAGGTCCGCGCGCCGGAAACCGTCGATTGCTCGCTCGGCTATCTCGACATCCGCAAACCTGTCGCCGAATGGGCCGCGATGGGGATCGCGCCGCTCAAGGCCGGCGCTTTCCCGCGGCAAACCTCAAGCTGGCAGGCATCGCTTTTGCAGCCGGCAGGCACCTTCGGCCCCGCTTTCCTTACCTTCCAGAACTTTCAGGTGATCCGCGAATACAACAAGTCGGACCTTTACGCGCTGTTCGTCAGCAACCTCGCGGATCGCATCCGCGGCGGCGGCAGCTTTGAACGCCCGTGGGAGCCGACCGTGCAAATCCCCACAGCCGATGTCGAATACATGCAGACGCGGCTTACCGCGCTGGGCCTTTACAGCGACACCGTCGATGGCAAGGCAGGCGGGCGGACGCGCAGCGCGGCCGGGGCTTACCAGAAGCGCGCCGGGCTGCCGCAAACCTGCTGGCCGACGCAGGCGCTCATCGCGCATCTCAAGGCGCACGAGCACGAGCGAAGCTCGTCAGCCGATGCCAGGTAGGCGCCGGCGGCAGTTTTCGACCCTGGCTGCGTGAAAACGCTGAACAGGACTCCGGGCAGGTTCACCATGGGCGGAACTCGGCTTGAGCGGCTGTATTTGTTGCATTTTCGCTTATTGCGGGTCTTTGGCAAGTC
>JBKQNN010000367.1:0-3359 GCA_052145975.1 Rhodomicrobium sp.
CCTAGAGTCTTTCCGGCCTTTGCGAACACTGATCCTAAAAACGGCAGTTGAGCTTATTCCGGGCCGGAGAATTTGCGCTGGAACAACGTGCCTTGCGTTTTTATGGTTCCACCTTCCGGGTGAAGCATAGGTTGTCATGGCCGGGCTTCGACCCGGCCATCCATGCAGCAAGGAACAAGCTGTGTTTTCAATGCGGTGCTGGATGGCCGGAGCCTGCCCTCGGGCTTGACCCGAGGGTCAAGCCCGGCCATGACAATGGCAGGCGTTTCGCTGCCGCAACTACCGGATTTAGGATCACACGTCGTTTAGCCAGGTGAGGATCGGCGGGCGCGCCGACAGCACATCCACGATTTGGTCCATCGCGGCGATATGATAATGATGCCCATCCTTGTCGATGGCTTCGGTGGCCTGGGCATAAAACCACCTCGCATAGCGCGAATTGCGCACGATGAAAATCGGCCAGGGGTAGATGGTGTTGCCCTCGTAGATGGTGCGGAGCAGGTATTTCTCTTGCGTGCCGCGGTAGCAGAGCGGCGCGTCGAACAGGATTCGCAGCTCCCTGTATTTCGGGTCTGGCGATTTCAAAATGAGCCGGAAGCCCTCCCTGTCGTCGTGCATGGCGTCGATAAACATCTTGGCCGCCAAGCCGTCGATGGGCTCCCATCGCTCGAACCGTTCTTCGTCTGCCATCTTCAGACCGCCGCCCCTTCGCCTCGCGGCTTCTGTTTCGCTTAAGACCCAAAGTCATGATAGCAGACGGCTCATGACGCAAGGAATTCGCATGAAGAAGGTAAGCGGCCGCGGAATCCCCGGGCGGGTGAGGGGGCTTCACAGCCGCGGGCTTGCCTGCTAAGGCTTTGCCCGGAAATAAGTGCGTCATATGGCCGGAATTTTGTTCGCCCGCAAGGCACGGAAAGAGGCGCATACCCAAGCGCTCAAGCAGCGCCGTGCAGTAGTGCGCCGCTAAGAGGTATGTAACCCTTTCCGCAACGCAGCGGGCGAACAAAAGGACAAGCCAGATGGCGCAGCTATTTTTGGGCAAAGCCTAAGCAAGCATTGTTGGGGGAGCCAGCCTGTGCAGCGAAATGCCCGCTTTCGCGGAAGTTTCGAGGTGTGCACCCGTTGGCCGGGTTACGAATTTCGCGGGAGCGAGGGATCATGGCCGCCGAGTGCATGAATGGTTTCGATACGGGCTTCGTGAGCCTCGGCTACGCGAAGGTTGCGATCTTGGGCGTGGTGCAGGGCATTACCGAGCTGATGCCGATTTCCTCGACTGCGCATATGCGCCTCGTGCCCGCGGTGCTGGGCTGGCGCGATCCCGGCTCGGCGTTTTCGGCGGCCATGCAACTCGCAGCCCTTGCCGCCGTGGTCAGCTATTTCTGGAGCGATGTCCGCTGCCTGGTGGTTGGATCGTTGTCCGCCGTGGTCCGGCGCGACTGGCGCGACCGCGATTTTAGGTTCGCGCTGGCCATCGTGTTGGGGACGGTCCCCATCGTTGTCTTCGGAAAGATGCTGGAGCCTGTCCTCAATGCCTGCAACTCGCCGCTGCGCGGCCTCCTGGTGATCGGGTGGGCCAGTCTCGTCATGTCGCTCTTGCTGGCCGCGGCGGAGTTGACCGCCCGTCACCGGCGCAAGATGGAAGACTGGGACTTTTACGACGCGATCATCGTTGGCTTCGCCCAGGCCGGTGCGCTCATCCCCGGCGTTTCGCGCTCCGGCTCGACGCTGACGGCGGCGCTGTTCCTCGATTTCAACCGCGCCGAAGCGGCACGCTTTTCCTTTCTGCTCGGCCTGCCTGCCATCTTTGGCGCGGGAGTGGGGGAACTCTGGAAGCTGCGCCAAGCCGGCCTCGATGCGCATGGCTGGAGTGTGCTCGCCGTGGGCCTCATCGTTGCCAGCATTTCGGCCTTCGCGGCGATATGGAGCTTATTACGCATTCTGGAGCGCTTTTCGGCCTGGCCGTTCGTGGTTTACCGCGCACTCATGGGCGCAGGGCTGGTCAGCGCCTTTTACTTGGGCTGGCTGAAATGAGGAGGCGCCTGCTGGAACGGAACTAGTGCAGCCGGCCGGAAGTTCGCACCCGCATGCCGCTCGCTCGCAAGCGAACTTCCGGCCGGTAAGCTGCACTAGCAACAAAGATCTGCTAGTACGCCTGATCCGCGGGAAATCCTGTCTGCGCCAGCCGCATATGGGTCGGGATTTCCCGCGGGGCGTACTAGACATACCGTTCCCGTTCTGGAGCGTGACCTACGACGGCGCGTGCTATCCGGGCGCGCCGGACGTGATGGCGTGCAATAGCCGGGCTAATTGCCAGCAATTCGCCTATGAGCTGCTGCGTCACAATGGCTTCGCCATCGCCAATTTACGCTCAAGCGATCTGTGGTCGGACAGCCAGGACACCGCGCCCGTCATCGGCGATCTCCAGCCTGGCGACCTGCTCCTGTTCAACCGCAGGGGCGATGCCTGGGGCGCTCATGTTGCGGTTTACCTCGGCGGCGGCCGCGCGATCCATCTCGCAAAGCACATCGGCAAGCCCGCCGTCTGGACGCTAGCGCAGTTCGCCGCCTGCCCGCGTTACGCCAGCTTCATAGGCGCCAAGCGGCCCATTCGCCGCAAGAATTTTGCCCCAGTGCAGACCGAGGCGGCAATGCCAAGCAGCGCTGCCTGGCCTGCGTCAGGCGCGGCTGGCGCCGGTGGATTTGCCGGTTGCCGGCGCGAGCTGTTTGCGCATGCTTTCGGCGAGGCGCTTCAAATATCCTGAGCGCTTGCGGCCATATTGGAGGACACGAGCCTTCTCAAGCGTGACGAGCCCGCTTTCCATCATTTCGTCGAGCACCGGCAGAAATGCATTTATCTTCTCTTCCGCGTCGCAGATTTCGATGACAACAGGGCTGTCATCGGCGCCAAAGAAATGCCGCTCGTGCAGGCGGCTCGACTGGCCGAAGCCAACCGGCCCCTTGAGCACGGTCGCGCCAGCCAGGTGCCTCTCGCGCGCCTTCATGACGATGGCCATGTAGAGAGGCTGCTCAATCCCATGACGGTCGTCCGAGCCGGTGAAAATGCGCAGCAATACGGCTTCATGCGGCACTTCCATGTGCGCCTCCCTTATTATTCAGTCCGTTATTATTCAGGCCGTTCCGTTGCGGCTGCGGCGTTCTCCGGCCCTTTCGTCAGCCTGCCAGCGCGGGCCATCCTCACCTTGTCCATTGTTATCAGGCCGGACCCGATCAACTCGTCGAGTTCCGGCAAAAAGCCTTCAATCTTGTCTTCAACGTCCACGATTTCGATCACCATCGGAAGATTGCCGGGGGCATCGACGTTGAATTCCGAATTGACGCGGCGGCCCGGGCCGTAACTCA
>JBKQNN010000368.1:0-6110 GCA_052145975.1 Rhodomicrobium sp.
GTCGAGCCCGGATCGCCAAAGCGCGGACCAATCGCGGGTTTCCGTCGCCATTTTCTCTCCTCGATTTGGGGCAAGAACCCTGCATGGGCCGGCGCCCGAACCTCTAGTGTGGCGTCTCGCAATTGCCTACCCCCTTTGTGGCTGGCCTCGCGAAGGCAATTGCGAGGCGCCACACTAGTGGTCCCGGCAGGACTCGAACCTGCAACCCCCGGCTTCGTAAACCGGCGCTCTCATCCATTGAGCTACGGAACCACAAACGTTGCGGTGCGCGCGGCGGGATTCGAACCTGCACTGTGCTCATTTTGAATGAGCCCCTCCTGCCAATTGGACTACGCGCGCGTACCCGCATCCGGATTCGAACCGGAAACCGCGAGGATTTAAAGCTCGCCGCTCTACCTGTTGGCGCATGCGGGCATTCCCTGCCGCGATGCTTATCGGGATCGCGGACAAGGCGTATTGGCGGCCCTGGCGGGAATCGAACCCGCGACCTGCCGCTCGACAGGCGGCTGCTCTAACCACTGAGCTACAGGACCATGCTGAAACTGGTGCCCCTGGCTGGATTCGAACCAGCAACCTCCGGCACCTGAGGCCGTCGCCTCTACCAATTGGGCTACAGGGGCTGGCACCGGCGCCAGGATTCGAACCTGGATTTGCGGTTTTGGAGACCATTGTGCTGACCATTGCACCACACCGATAGATTCGCGAATGCTTGGACGCATGCGCCATCGTCAAGCAAGCGCTACAGCGTTTGCAAGAAAATGCGAGATGCTGACAAGCCCGTCGATGTAATTTAAGGGAGATATGACCACTATGAGCGTTTATCCGGTGCTCAAATTTCCACCGTCTTCAGCGACAGTCTCGCCAAAGTCGTAATAGGTACTGATGGTAGATCGCGTGTGTCATACACCGGATGATGATTGAAAGCATTTGCATTGTCAAGCGGTCAATTAATATTCTGGTGCATCGGGCAACCGAAGCTCTGGCATCTTCGGCTGGCGTATCGTATTAAATTGGTTCTGGGATTGCTGGGCTTCGCCAGGAGAAGCGTCCATGCTCATCGTTTTCAGCGGTGCTCCCGGCACGGGGAAAACCACGCTTTCGCGTTCGCTCGCCCGGCAGCTCGCAGCAGTCTACCTTCGGATCGACACGATGGAACAGCCGCTTATGGCGGCTTACGGCAACGATATTGCGGATGCCGGTTATCGAGTGGCCTACGGCGTCGCCCAGGACAATTTGGCGCTTGGCCTGACGGTCGTGGCGGATTGCGTCAACGATGTGAACATCGCGCGCGACGCCTGGCGGAATGTGGGACTGCGCGCCGGGGTCCCGATCATAGAGTTTGAAATCCTTTGTTCCGATGTTGCGGAACATCGCCACCGCGTCGAAACGCGGAAGGCGGATATACCTGGATTCACGTTGCCAACATGGGAGGAAGTTTGCAGCCGGCGGACGGAACCCTGGCGTCGCGCGCACATCGTCATCGACACAGCCGGGCGCGCAGTCGAAGACTGCCTCGCCGATCTGAAGTCTGTCTTGCCTCGCTAGAGTGCGTCGGGAAAAGTGTGGCGGCTGTTGGCGGCCTAAACCTCTTCCGGCACCTTGAGCTTCTGGCGGAGGATGGCGTTGACCGCATCGGGGTTCGCCTTGCCGCCCGTGGCGCGCATGACCTGGCCCACGAACCAGCCGAGCGTCTTGGGCTTGGTCTGCACCTGCTCGACCTGTTTCGGGTTGGCGGCGATGATCTCGTCCACGACCTTCTCGATGGTGCCGGTATCGGTGACCTGCTTCAGCCCGCGCTCCTCCACAATCTTCGCGGGCGCGTGCCCGGTCTCCAGCATGAGCTCGAACACTTCTTTGGCGATACGGCCGGAGATTACGTTGGTCGAGATAAGGTCGACCAGCTCGCCCAGATGCGCAGGCGACACCGGGCTATCGGAGATGTCCCGGCCCGTCTTATTCAGCGCGGCGAAGAAATCGCCCATGATCCAGTTGGCCGCGAGCTTGGCATCGCGTCCTTTGGCCACCGCCTCGAAGAAATCGGCCGAGGCGCGGTCCATGATCAGCACGCCCGCGTCGTAAGCGGAAAGCCCGTAGTCTTTGATAAAGCGCGCGCGCTTTTCGTCCGGTAGCTCCGGCAGCGCCTTCTTGAGCTTTTTCACGAGGGCGTCGTTGAGCACCAGCGGCAGCAGATCGGGATCGGTGAAATAGCGGTAATCGTGCGCCTCTTCTTTCGAGCGCATCGGCGCGGTCTTGCCGGATTTCGGATCGAACAGCAGCGTGTTCTGTTTGATCGTGCCGCCGTCCTCCAGAACATCGATCTGGCGCCGCGCCTCGTACTCGATGGCTTGGCCTATAAAGCGGATCGAGTTCATATTCTTGATTTCGCAGCGCGTGCCGAGCGGCTCGCCAGGCCGGCGCACCGAGACGTTCACATCGGCGCGGAGCGACCCTTCCTCCATATTGCCGTCGCAAGTGCCGAGATAGCGCATGATCGTGCGCAGCTTGCCGATGTATGCCTTGGCCTCCTCGGAGGAGCGGATGTCGGGCTTCGACACGATTTCCATGAGGCCCACGCCCGAGCGGTTCAGGTCCACGAAGGAGTATTCGGCATGCTGGTCGTGCAGGCTCTTGCCGGCGTCCTGCTCCAGGTGCAGCCGCTCGATGCCGACCTCAAAGGAATAGTCCTTGAGATCGACCACGACCACGCCTTCGCCCACGATGGGGTTCTTATATTGCGAGATCTGGTAGCCCTGCGGCAGATCGGGGTAGAAGTAATTCTTCCGGTCGAACACCGAGCGAAGGTTGATTTGCGCCTTCAGCCCGAGCCCGGTGCGGACGGCCTGTGCCACGCATTCCTCGTTGATGACGGGCAGCATTCCGGGCATCGCCGCGTCGACCAGGCTCACATGCGCGTTGGGCTCGCCGCCGAACTCCGCCGAAGCCCCGGAGAAGAGCTTCGAATTGGAGAGCACTTGCGCGTGAACCTCTAGCCCCACGATGAGCTCCCAGGCGCCCGTTGCGCCTTCGATCAGGTTTTCCCGTCTTGTCTGCGTCATGCTCTTATGTCCTATTGGGTCTCAATCGTCATGTGTGGATAGTTAGCCGATCCGCACAAGGGTCGCGCCCCTCCCCCAAAACCTCTACCCAAGGGAGCGGGAACTCGCACGCAGCCGTTGAGAAGGCGTCCCCTCTCCCATGGGGAGAGGGACAGGGTGAGGGGCGTGAGCTATGGTCGTGCCTCAACATCGAAAACGGCTCAAAAGCGGGGCGGATATCTCAACCCGATGGTGATGGTCTTCGGCCCGTTCAGCGTAAAACGCGCCTGATCGAATTTGATCTTGCTCCCGACCGGGCTGACATCGTCCGGCAGCACGCCGCTATAGCCGCGCGCCTCCAGGGGCCTTTTCATGAGCCCAGTGTCGAGGATGCCATTGTTGTTTTCGTCGTGGAATACGAAAACCGCGTAATCTCCTGCGGGCAGCGACTTAAATGTATAAGACACCGTGAGATTTTGAAGGCTCTCGATCACGCGGCGGCAAATGGCGGCATTTGGGAAATCGCAAGGTAGATCGCCCGAGCGCTCGTCGCGATATTGCACCTTCGCGGCATCGGGGAATTTCGAGCTTTCCGAGGAGTCCGGCCACAGCATCAGCACGGCATGGCCCTTATAGTTGCGCAGGCCGCTGACTTGGATCGTCAAATCCGAGCCCTCCGCCCTCGCCTCGAATGCCATGCTGGTCACCAGGGAAACCGCGGCAAGCACGAAGGCAACCAATCCGATCCTGATAGCCATACTCTTTCACCTATTTGGGCGCTTCTTCCGCGCGTTTCGCGAGCTTTTCTTCCTCGTACTGAATAAACCATCCAATCATCTGGCGCCAGAGCGCAACCGCAAGCTCGGGCGGAAGTCCACGCTGTTTTGCGCGCGCCTCGACCTTGTCGATCACCTGGCGGATGCGCCAGGGGACGGTTGCCTCCTCAGGCTTTTTCTTGATCTGCCAGGCACGGTCCACATAGCTGAAGCGTTCGGCAACGAGGTCGAGCAGCTCTTCGTCGATGCGATCGATCTCGACGCGCACCTGATCCATGTTTTCGCACTCTTCCGCTTTACGACGCGCCATTGCTCTTCTTTCCCGGTTTGGCTTTTGCAGCAGGCTTCTTGGCCGGTCCGGCACCCGCCGGCGCGGCAGCCGTCTTTTTCGCAGCAGGCTTCTTCGCCGCCGGGGCCTTTTTCGCGCCGTTCTTGGCGCCAGCGGCATCGCGCCACCAAGGCTCCGGAATAGGCATGCGGCCAACCGCGTCCTCGATTACTTGCCCAGCGCGCAAGACCACGCCCTCGTCGAAAGGCTTGCCGATGATCTGCAGCCCGAGCGGAAGGCCCTCCGGCGAGCGGCCTCCCGGCACAACCAGCCCCGGCAGCCCGGCCATGTTCACCGTCACCGTGAAGATATCGTTCAGATACATGGCGATTGGATCGGCGCCGCCCTGGCTGCCGAGCGGAAACGCCGGCGTCGGCGTGGCCGGCGTCAAGATCACGTCCGCCTTCTCGAAGGCCTCGTCGAAATCGCGCTTGATGAGGCTGCGAACCTTCTGCGCCTTGAGATAATAGGCGTCGTAATAGCCGTGGGAGAGCACGTAGGTGCCGATCAGGATGCGGCGCTTCACCTCCGCCCCGAAGCCTTCGGCGCGGGTCTCCTCATACATGCCGGTGATGTCTTTGCCGTTGACGCGCAAGCCATAGCGGACGCCGTCGTAGCGGGCGAGGTTCGAGGAAGCTTCGGCCGGCGCCACGATGTAATAGGCGGGAAGCGCCGACTTTGTGTGGGGCAGGCTCACATCCACGATTTTCGCGCCGGCCTGGCGGAAAATGTCGATGCCCTTTTGCCAGAGCGCGTCGATTTCGGGCGCCATACCATCCACGCGGTATTCTTTCGGAATGCCGATCCTGAGCCCCTTCACAGGCTGGCCGAGCGCCTTCTCGAAATCGGGCACGGCCAGATCGGAGCTGGTCGAATCCTTCGGATCGTGGCTCGCCATGGCTTGGAGCAGCAGCGCCGCGTCCTTGACCGAGCGTGCGAGCGGGCCGGCCTGATCGAGCGAGGATGCGAATGCGATCATGCCCCAGCGCGAGCAGCGGCCATAGGTGGGCTTGATGCCGACCGTACCGGTGAACGCGGCCGGCTGGCGGATCGAGCCGCCGGTGTCCGACGCCGTTGCTCCAAGGCAGAGCCCGGCGGCCACCGCCGCCGCCGAGCCGCCCGACGATCCGCCGGGCACGAGCTTTTCCGTGCTGCCCTTGGCCCGCCACGGATTGATGCACGGCCCGAAATAGCTCGTCTCGTTGGAGGAGCCCATCGCGAACTCGTCCATATTGAGCTTGCCGAGCATGACCGCGCCCGCGTCCCAAAGGTTCTGCGTGACGGTCGATTCGTAGGTGGGCTCGAAATTGTGCAGGATGTGCGAGCAGGCGGTCGTGCGCACGCCCTTGGTGCAGTAAAGGTCCTTGATGCCTAGCGGAATGCCTTCGAGGGCGCGGACGCTGGCTTGCGATTTCGCGCCGAGCCGCTTGTCCGACTCCTTCGCCGCGTCCATCGCCTTATCGGCCGTCACCACCAGAAAGGCATTGAGCGCTTTGTTGCCGGCTTCGATAGCCGCAAGGCATGCTCCGGTCAGCTCGGTTGCCTTGATCTCCCTGGCGCGCAACTTCTCGCTCGCTTCGGAGATAGTGAGTTCGTTCAATGACATGGATTATTCGAGAACCTTCGGAACGAGAAAGAAGCCGTCTTCGGATTTGGGTGCGTTCTTGACGATATCGGCGGCCCGGCCGCCATCGGTCACAACGTCGGTGCGCATCCTGAGTTGCGCCGCGCCGGCGTGGGTCAGCGGCTCAACGTGGTCCGTCGGGATCGCGCTCAACTCCTCGACCCAGGCCAGAATGCCGTTCAGCTCGCGCTCGAGGCTTTGCGCTTCCTGGGCTGAGATCCTAAGACGCGACAAATGGGCGATCCGCTTTACCGTCGCTTCGTCGATTTGTGATTTTGCCATGGTTGTCTCTAATGTGGGTCCACCATGTCTAATTTCAGCGCCGCCCTCCCGCAACGGTTTATTTC